>CAZHMZ010000109.1:6168-13039 GCA_964532655.1 uncultured Anaerolineaceae bacterium | reverse complement strand
ATTCAACCCCAATCGCCTTCAGCATTTCCTTTCGTTCAGTATCGGTATGTGGGGTGAACATTAGTGCTCGCGCTCCTGACAATACTTGTCATAGGCGGCTGCATCCATCAGAGCATTGACTGCAGCGGGATCAGCCACATTAATTTTTACCATCCACGCGCCATAAGGATCAGAGTTGATCGCTTCAGGGGTATCTGGTAAGGAGTCATTAACTTCCAATACGGTGCCGGCAACAGGACAAGTCACATCGGCGGCGGCTTTCACAGATTCAAGGGTGGTAATGGTGGTGCTTGCTTTGATTTCATCATCTGCTTCAACCAGATATTCAACGTAAACAATGTCGGAAAGTTGATTTTGAGCATAATCGCTGATCCCGATTGTCGCGGTGTTCCCCTCAAGGAGGACCCATTCATCAGATTTGGTGAACTTAAGATTGCTGGGGATGTTCATTTTTTAGATCTCCTTCATTTCGATTTCTTTTTTGTTGTTGTAAAGGCGAATAATGCACAAATATATTATAAACCTGAATTCCAGTAAAGTTTAAACATGAACACGGTCTATCCTGTCTGAACAGGATTCTCATCGGGCTTTTCATTTTTCATTGGTTTTCCTCGCCAGAACATGAAGAATCCAAGCAGTTGAACTGCGGCCGCAGCCATCAGCGAATAGGACAAACCAATTTGATCGGATAGAAATGTAGCAATAATCGGCGCGCCCATACTGGCTACAAACTGCAGACTCTGTGCGATCGAGACAAATGTAGCTGAACGGTTCAGCGGTACGGTCTTCATCAATTCATCAAAGAAGACCAGGTTTAACCCTGCCTCAAACAGCCCCTGCACAGCGGCAAAAACTGCCAGCATCCAGAACCGGTTGGTGATAGCCACCATGAGCGGGTAAAACGACATGACGAATGTGGTACTGACAAGGATGAAGCGGGAAGTCTTTGTATGTGAAACCCGCAACCACATGAAGTAACCGACAAAATTCAACAGGGTTTGCACGGTGCTGAAGAGTGCGATCCAGGAATCAGGAGCACCAATCTGACGAACATAGTACAGGGTAAGAAGCGGCGAAACCATGGTCAATCCGAAGGTAAAGACAAACCGTTTTGACGCAAAGTTAAGGAATGGAGGTTCGTGCTTAACCAGATCGAACAATTCTCGATAAATCCGGAACAGACCCTTGCCTTTGTACTTCGGCGGATCGATTTGATCCGGAATCAGCAGCCGTTTGGAGTAGCGATAACTTAACACACCGCCCAATGAAAACAAAATGAACACGATCTGATAATTGACGGGAAAAACGACTCGATCGAGGATTTGCCCTGCCAGGAAGACGGTAGCTGCCGTGGTGATGCCGATGATGGACCAGCGGCGCGAGAGTAATTCAAAACGGCCGGACGGCCCCGCGACCATGTTCATCAAAAAATTGAACATATTTGCCAAAAGGGTTTGCGGGAGCGTGAAAATGGCCCAAATGACAAGGATTGCCATGATGGCATTTTCATCTTTGAAGAAAAATGGGACCAATCCAATGATCGCGAACCGCGACAGGCCGACCGCCCGGGAAATGCTATACCAGGGGACAATATTTTTACGTGTTTCGATATATTGACCCATCGGGATGGAAAGCAGTAAACCGGCAATCGCGGGCATGGATGTAATCAAGCCTACCTGGTAGCTGTCGGCACCCAATCGGGCCAGAAAGACAGCTACAAAGGGCAAAGCCGCACTGGCCATCCCCACGCCAATGGCATCCATCTGAACATTGAAAAAATTACTCGGTAAGATTTGCGAGCCGGGTTGTGGATGCGTTAACCAACGGTACAATGACTGTAGAATACTTTTAAACAAGGCAACCATTCTAATTGAACGATATTGTTCTGGATTTAATTGGATTATAGCACCATCAAAATTGGAGAAAGATGTCAAATATTCAAAGATGGAAAGCAAAACAAATGAATTCCCTGCCTGAACCATTTAGAGGGAGAACCGATCCTGGTTGGACAGAATATTCCATCGCGGTCAGGCTTCCCGAGATCATTCAGCGGGTAATCAGCGAGAACGCCTTTCCACAGGAATTTGTCGACAGACTGGAAAGCCTGCGGGCGGAAATCCCTTACCAGCCCCTAAGAGAACTTTTACCGGATGGCTATGGGGATTGGGCAGCATGGAATGAGATTCTCGCCCATTGCACCGGGCAAAACTGGTTTGAGGTCCCCTGGCTGGTGAGCGAGTTTTTTCTTTACCGCCGCATTCTTGAATCAATCGGGTACTTCAACGAATGCCCTTTTCGAGCCCACGATCCTTACGCATTTCAGAAGAGCGAAGGTTTTTCTGCTGTGCTGAAACCTATTGATGATTTACTGAAGTGGATCGGCCAAAAAAGAGAAAGTAAGGTGGAGGGTAAATCCATTTTGGGTGATTTATTCCATCATAATCTGGAAGGAAACCGCGTCGATCTGAGCCTCTGGCCGGTGGCAGAGGGCAAAAACCAGCAGGATCAATTGCCAGAAAATGCTCGCGATTTTATTCTTGCGGATGATTCCGCGGAAGCATTGGACTGGATATTTTCTCGAAAGATCCAGCGAGTTGATTTGTTAATGGATAATGCCGGTTTCGAAATGTTGAGTGATCTGAGCATGATGACCTTTTTACTGGAACAGGGGGTGGTCGATCAGGTTGTGCTGCACGTCAAACCGTACCCGATATTTGTTTCTGATGTCATCGAGGCGGATATCCATCACTGTATTCGCCTTCTGAAGGGGCAGGAGAAAAAGTATCCGGCATTGGCTTCGTTTGGTGAACAACTTGAGAGGTTTTGGACTGAGGACAAAATTGAAATCATGAGTGAAGGTTTCTGGGGTCTACCCCTCGCTTTTTGGGAGATGGATACCGAGGTGGAACAAAATCTTTCAAAGGCTGAGCTGATCATCAGCAAGGGAGACGCGAATTACCGGCGTCTGATTGGTGACCTGCACTGGAGCCCGTTTACTCCCTTTGGGGCCGTAGTCAGCTATTTACCGGCGCCACTCCTGGCCATTCGCGTGGTGAAATCGGAACCAGGTGTTGGTTTCAGCGAGCAAAAATATAACCGGATGACACAAACTGATCCGGAGTGGATGAAAAACGGTAAATGGGGTATCTTCCAGTTCTGGAATGGACAGACAGATTGAGAGGGCGTACCCCCGATATTGGGGAGAATGACATTTATCTGATAAATGCGTTCAAAGTTCGGTAATTTCAACGTTGATCATTCGGTATAATGTAAGCGAGAAAATCCTTTGCAGTTGCAAATCCAAAATAAACTGTTAACAGGAATTTAGTGAGGAAAAATGACTGCCATTCCCCCTGCAAGAATGCGTGAAGCGCACAAGATTCTGGCGCAAATGAAATATAACCTGGCCCCGGTAGAACACGGCTATGCAAACCGGACGCTGTATGTGAATGTTGGAACCAAAGAAATTGCCGATAAACCGGTCAGTGCGGAGATGAAAGAAAAATTCACCGGCGGCCGCGGTTTTGGTTTATGGCTGCTCTGGAACGGGATCAAAGACACCACAAAATGGAATGACCCGGAAAATGAGATTGTGATCTCAGCCGGACCCATTGCCGGTATTACGAATTACCCGGGTACCGGAAAATCAATGGTGGTCACCATTTCACCGTTGACCCAGATTCCGATTGACAGCAATGGAGGCGGTTACTTTGGCCCCTATTTGAAATTTGCCGGTTGGGATGCCATTGAGGTTCAGGGTAAAGCCGAAAAGGATGTGATTATTTACATCGATGGCGATGAGGGCCTGGTCACAATTGAGGAGGCCCCTCTGGAAGATATCAACACTCACCTGATCAGCCGCCAATTAACCGAGATGTATGCCAAAGACAAGGCCGATATGAAGAGCATTTCGGTCGTCTCAGCAGGCGAGGGTGCTGATCATGTGAATATCTGCGGTTTGAACCTGAGCTATTATGATCCCCGCCGCGACGAAGTACGCATCAAACAGGCTGCCCGCGGCGGATCCGGAACCGTGCTGCGCGACAAAAAAATCAAAGCGATTGTGGTCCGTTTCAGCAAACTGACTGCGAACAGCAACGGCGCTGCTGATATGGAACTGCTGCGAAGGGCAGGAAAGCGGATCAACAAAGAGCTGGCCGATTTTGACGCCACACAGAATGACATGGCAAAAACGGGTACCACGTACCTGGTCAGCATCATGAATGATTACGACCTTCTTCCCACCGAAAACTTCCGCTTTGGGTGTGATGAAAAGGCGAAAGAGTACTTCCGCGAAGAGTGGCGGCCGATGTTCGATCACAGCGGTCCGGACGGCTGCTGGTACGGCTGTACCATGGCCTGCGCCCACGGGGTGAAAGATGTGGAGCTGAAGACCGGTCCGTACAAAGGCCAGCGTGTGTTTGTCGATGGTCCTGAATACGAAACGATCGGCGCCATCGGTTCAAACCTGGGTGTGTTTGACCGGCATTTTATGCTGGAACTGAACTTCTACTGCGATACGTACGGGATTGATACCATTTCATTCGGTACCGGTATGGCATTTGTATATGAGTGCTACGGCGCGCGTATATTGACCAAAGAGCACACCGGCGGGCTGGATTTCACCTGGGGGAACGGCGATGCGGCGCTGGAAGTGTGTCACCAGATGGCGCGTGGTGAAGGCTTTGGGCTGATCGCCGGACAGGGTATTCGCGCCATGAAAAAGATTTTCGCCGAAAAGTTTGGCGCGGATCCGGCCTTCCTGCAGGATATCGGTATGGAGTGTAAGGGTCTGGAAGTATCTGAATACATGACCAAAGAATCACTCACCCAACAGGGCGGTTATGCCATGGCGAATAAAGGCGCGCAGCATGACGAGGCCTGGTTGATCTTCATGGAGCTGGTCCATAAACAGATCCCCACATTTGAGGATAAAGCAGAAGCTTTGTATTACTTCCCCATGTTCCGTACATGGTTCAGTTTACAGGGCTTATGCAAGCTGCCCTGGAACGATATTACCCCGGTGAGTAACAAAACCGCTAAAGAACCTGCTAAAGTCCCCGAACATCAGGAAAATTACCGCTGGCTGTATGAGGGCGTCACCGGTGAGGCACTGCCGGAAGAGAAAATGATCCTTCAGGCCGAGCGTGTGTACTACTTCCAGCGGGTGTTCAACTTGCGCATGGGTTTTGGGCAACGCGATCAGGATATCCCGCCGTATCGTATGGTTGGCCCTGTGACCAATGAGGAGTATGAATCACGGGTAGAGCGGTATGACAAACAGCTCAAGGAAGAAGCCGGGATTGACCCGACCCATATGAGCACCACTGAAAAGGTGACTGCGCTGCGAAAATTCCGCACTAATCGTTATGAAAAGCTGGTGGATACGGTTTACGCGCGGCGTAAATGGACTAAGGAAGGTATCCCAACCGTTGAATCGCTCAGGAATCTGGGTATTGATTATCCGGACGTGGTAGAAATCGTAAAACGTCACGGCGGATAATCCGCGAAATCGATGAAAAAGCGCAGAGAAAATTAGTCTCTGCGCTTTTTCATTTGTTTCTAATCCATAACGGATAACCTCAGTTATGTTTGTGAAGTATGCAGGGTTGGACCCGCTCTTGCACCATGATGATTTATGGACAGAACGGATTAAGGTATAATGATTTTCGATCAAGAAAGGAGACTATTTCAAAGGACATAAGAAATTGAAGAATAAGCGCAAGGCCGCAGCACCTTTGCGGTGACGAGGAGGAAGGTTCTTCGGTGCGAACCGGAGTTAACCGGACACGGTGCAGATTGAAACTTTGCACCCCGGGAAAATCGAAAGATCAGCGGAAGCCTTCCAGGTGAGAAATCCCATCTGTTCTTCAATATAGATCATCAGCGTTCTCAGCATCCTGTTGAGAAGTGCTCTTATTACTCTTTTATTCAACAAGGAGCAGTTATGTGCGGTATCGTAGGTTATATTGGCAATCGAAATGCGACAAATATTATCCTGAACGGGTTGAAACGGCTGGAGTACAGAGGCTATGATTCGGCCGGGCTGGCCGTTATTCAGGATGGGAAAATTGAATTACGCCGCGACGCGGGTAAACTCAGCAACCTTTCCACGATGGTCAATGGAAATCCCGTCGATGGCAAAATTGGCATCGGGCATACCCGTTGGGCCACGCACGGTGAACCTTCGCCACGGAATGCGCACCCACACATGGGGATGACCGGTGATGTGGTGGTTGTGCATAACGGGATTGTGGAGAATTATCTCGAATTACGCAATGATCTGATCAGCGAGGGGGTTGATTTCAAATCGGATACGGATACGGAAACAATCGTGCATCTTATCGAGCGGTTCATGATGGCCGGCAGCGATATGAAAAGCGCCGTGCAGAAAACGCTCAAAATGCTGAAAGGTGCACATGGGGTAGTTGTCATGTCAAGCCAATGCCCTGACCGGTTGATCGCCGCCCGCATCGGAAACGCCGGTGGTGTGGTGTTGGGGATTGGCAGGGATGAAATGTTTATCGCTTCCGATCTGCCGGCGATCCTGGAACATACCCGTAATATAGTGTTTCTCGAATCGCATCAGATGGCAGAGGTTTCAACTGCGGGTATTTCAGTACAGACTCTGGATGGTGTACCGGTACAGTACAGAATCGAAAATGTTTCCTGGGATCCCATTTCTGCGGAAAAGGGTAAGTACCGTCATTTCATGCACAAGGAAATCCATGAACAGGTTCGATCTTTGACCGACACGTTGGCCGGAAGAGTGAACTTTGTGGAAGGAACCATCCGTTTACCGGAGCTGAACCTGAATCCGGAAAAGGCAATAAACATCAACAAGATCGTCCTGACTGCTTGCGGGACAGCT
>CAZHMZ010000109.1:0-6158 GCA_964532655.1 uncultured Anaerolineaceae bacterium | reverse complement strand
GAAACGGCGCGCAAGGTGAATAAGATTTACATCACCGCCTGCGGCACCGCCGCGTATGCCGGTATGGTGGGAAAGATCCTGATCGAAAGAATCGCTCGCATCCCCACCGAGGTGGTGATTGCCTCAGAGTTTCGTTATCACGAACCGATCATCGAGCCGGGGGATGTGGTACTGGCGATCAGCCAATCCGGTGAGACCGCCGATACCCTGGCAGCCATGGAAGAGGGGCGCAAACGAGGAGCCACTTTGTGGTCGATCGTCAACGTGCTGGGATCACAGGTGATGCGCATATCGGATGGGTATTTATCGATGCAGACCGGACCGGAGATCGGCGTTGCATCCACCAAGGCATTTTCAGCCCCACTGGTCGATTTATACATGATCGCCGTTCTTCTGGCGCAATATCGGGGCCAAATCAGTAAGACCGAATCGGAACATCTTGTTTCCGATTTGCGCCTTATTCCGGATCTGGTTGGAAGATGTCTGGATCGCGAAGAAGAATACCGCGCTGTGGCACTGGAGCTGAAAAATGTAAACAATGCGCTGTATCTCGGCAGAGGAATCAGCATGCCGATTGCCTATGAAGGGGCGTTGAAATTAAAAGAGATTTCGTATATCCATGCAGAGGCTTATCCGGCTGGTGAAATGAAACACGGGCCTATCGCCCTGATTGACAGCAGCATGCCGGTAATTGCGTTGACACCCAAAGATCCCTGGTATGATAAAATGATGAGCCAGGTGGAGCAGGTGAAAGCGCGCGGGGGCAAGGTGATCGCGGTGGCTACTGAAGGGGATGACGAAATTGAACGGCATGCGGATCATGTTTTGTGGGTACCGCCCACACCGTGGCTGCTCAGCCCGGTAGTGAATATCATCCCGCTGCAACTTCTGGCTTACCATATCTCGGTTTATCGGGGTCTGGATGTAGACCAGCCGCGTAATCTGGCGAAATCGGTGACTGTGGAATAAAGCAAAAGAGGGTGTAACTGTGATGACGGTTACACCCTCTGGTTTTCAATAATTCCAGATTATTCCTTCAGTCTTCCCTGTTCAATTCTGGATAGCCGGCTGCCTACCTTGTTGACGCTGTAGATGAAAATGCCAAAGATCAGGGCGGCGATCAGGATCAACAGAATGTCCATGATCAGATAAGTTCGCCCCAGCAGTGTCACAGAAGGTGAGGCCAGGAAGAACAATAACGTATTGATCAAAATGGCAATCGCTCTGGCTTCTGTGGGTCCTAATTTTCCGTATGAAATCTTGAAAATATTATTGACGTATAACGCAGAGACGGCCTGTACTTCCATCATCAGGTACCCGATCAACGCCAGTACTGCGATATAAAAATGTGTGAATGGTGATATCCCCATCCCGATCATGATCAAAACGATACCCAGGGCATCCATGGTGTGATCGATGAAAAAACCAAAACGAGGACGTTCGATCTTTCTGTAACGAGCCAACGAGCCATCCAGGCTGTCGCCGAACCAGTTCAGGATCAGGCCAAAACTTGCCAGCCAAAGAAAGGCTTTATCAAAGTTACTCAGGTAATAGCCCAGAAATACCAGCGCACAGGCAAACAGGGCAGTAAAAGTTAAAATATCAGGGGTAACCCATTTGGGGAGAATTTTTACAAAGTAAGCCAACGCAGGCCGCTCAAGGGGGCCTAAGAGAATATCGTTCACCCGTTCGTGTTGGAGATTTTTCGAGCGTTTTGCTTTAATTTTTACATTCCTTTTGGCTGATTTCTCAACCTGCGTTTCTTTTGCTTCTTTCGTCGTCATGCTAAATCCTTTATAAATTCATAATTATGGGTGAACGGTTAAAAATTGCGGCCAGACCGGGTAAAACATGGACCATTGTTCGGGATGTTTTGCGATCACATCAGAAGCTACCTCTAATACAGCTTCGGTGTTGCGAATAGATTCGGCGTAGGCGTCACCTGTTGTGAGCATCTTGATCGGATCCGAAGCATAGAGGTAATAATCTCCATCCGGTCGGGTGATGGCAGATACCACCACCACCGGTACATTGGCCTGAAGCGCCAGGTGAGTATAAGCAACCGGCAAAGCGGCCGGGTGGCCAAAGAACCTCGGGCGGTATTTGAGCGTGTCCACCGGGCGATCCAGGCCGGTCAGCACATTTCCGCCATCCAACAAGCGGGTACGCGCCTGCCGCATACTGGCAATCGAAGTGGGGGTGATGATCTGTCCCACATCGGTGCGGATTTTGTTTTGCCACTTATACCCGGAATTTGGATCCGGATAAGATAATATTTGAAACGTAAACCCCTTTAGGCCAAGAGCCTGCCCAAGAAAATCAAAATTACTGAGGTGAGGGGCCACAAAAACGGCATTCTTTTTTACTTTAGGATCGAAATATTCGGGGATTTTTGGATCAAATTCCACACGGCTGACGATCTCATCAGGGTTTCTCAATGAGTGATAGAAATCATACAGACAGGTAGCGGTTGAACGAAAGACAGCTTTCACGCGTCGATCCAATTCAACAGACGAAAGAGTCTGTCCGCTGATCACCCACTGGTTTACGCGCAATGCAGTCGCATAATCGAGTGATTTCCTGGCTGCGATCACCGATCCAATACCTGCGGCAACTTTATGCCCAATCTGGCGCGGGAGCACTCTTGAGATGAAAATGGCTGAACCTACTCCAAAGGCACTGTTGATGATGTCTTGTTTCTTCATAGTATAGCTTTCATGATGAGCAAGGCTGACCGTTTAATAATGATATCACACGAGTGAATGATAAGCCCAGAAGCAAGCCTAAATGTTAAGCCAGATGCCGGATATCACGAATGAAACTGTCTGCGTTGGTACTCGTGAGGAAACTTTCCAGATGAGATCGGTCGAGGTGGAATGCACGGGAATATTGCTTAAAATGCTTTCTAAAGACCAGCATCCCTTTTTCGGTGCCGTAAAAGGAAAGGGTAAGATCAAGATGCTGCAATATCACCGATTGAACATCGCGGGGATCGATATTATCTCGGGATTGATGATTGAACAACCAGGGATTGCCAACGGCTCCACGCCCGATCATCACGGCATCGCAGGCGGTTTTTTCCAACATGGATTCTATGTCCTGAGGACTGAGAATATCGCCATTGCCGATGACAGGGATATGCGACTGCTGTTTTACCAGCCGGATGGCATCCCAATTGCTTTTTCCCAGCATGCCCTGATCCGCTGACCGACCATGTACTGCCATGTGTGACGCGCCGCTTTCCTCAATAATACGGGCTGTATCGAGAAAATTAATCGATTCCTGATTAAAGCCAATCCGGAATTTGACGCTGATGGGCAGGTTGATTTCATGTACCAGTGTCTGCACCATTTCACGGATGGTTTCGGGTTTACTCAGCAAAGCCGCACCCGCACCACGAGAGGTCACGCGGCGGTCGGGGCATGAAAAGTTGAGATCAATAAAATCGGGTTGAAACTCACGCTCGACGATCCTAGCGGCCTCCAGCAGACGGGAAGGCCGGTCATCGAAAAGCTGGATGCCGATTGGTCTCTCAAATTCGGTAAAGCGCATTTTTTCACGAACCTGCAGGCTTCCGGCTACCACATCGATGGAATTGATAAATTCGGTGTATAGTAATCCCGCACCAAACCGACGGGCAATGGTGCGGAACGGCTGGTCAGAAATGCCATCCATTGGCGCCAGGATGGGGCGCTGCGAGTTGATTTGATACGCGAGAGACCGCCTTGAGGAAGGAAGTGAATTATCAACCATGTGGTTGATCCATTTTTCGAATACGCTTGTTCAACTCGCTCATCATCGAAACCGCGGTACCCTGTAAAAACAGGTTGGTAATTTGGGAGGTGTAATTGGAGGGCGAGATATTAATTTCAATGATGCGCTTGCCGCGAGCTTTCGCTTCCACCGGCAGGCTGGCAGCCGGAAAAACCTCGCCGGTGGTGCCGATGATCAGCCAGACATCCGAGCGTTGCGTTTCGAGCAGCGCTTCCCGGTGAGCCTGAAAGGGAATAGGCTCACCAAAGAAAACGAAGTCCGGTTTCAGTACATGACCGCACTCCGTGCAAGGAGGGGGTAAATACTCCAAAATTTCCGGAGTCACTAGATACAGACGCTCACAATACGTGCAAATCAATCGACGGCTGCTGCCGTGATACTCGATGATGTTCGAGCTTCCGGCCCGATGATGCAGATTGTCGATATTCTGGGTGATCAGACAATGCAGGTGATCGTGCGCCTCCATATCAGCAAGAGCCAGGTGCGCTGCATTGGGGGATGCCGCCTGGAATTTTTCATAGAAAATCTCGCGAATCGTCATCCACGATTTGAGCGGATCCCTTTGAAAATGTCGAATATCGAGCGTTTCCGGATCATAGCGTGACCATAATCCATCCGGCCCGCGGAATGGAGGAATACCGCTTTCCGCTGAAATCCCTGCGCCGGTAAACGCGGTTACCCGTTTGGCGGAACAGATAATTTCAGCGGCCTGTTGTATCCGATCTTCCAGCATGATACCTGTTATATCAGATGATGATAGATACGGTGGTTTTTGTATTCCTTGCCGCCTACCGTGATCAAATCCTTGCGCATTTGAATGGCCGATTCAGCTACCTGGGTCAATTCTGCTTCGGTGTAACCTGAATTTTTGATGGTATCCAGCATTTCCGAATAGAGCAGCGCATTGGCACCTCGGCCGTAATACTGAGGCAGAACTCCCACACCATTCAGTGAGATGAACTTAACCTTCTTAAGGCCGGTCAGCATATCGACGATACCCCACGGGGTGATCCGTCCGCCGTTTCGCTGCAACTGGCGTGTGATATCCGGGAAACCGAACAGGAAACCAATGATTTCTCCCTCATAGGTGATGATCTTAATCAAATTGGGGACCGCGACGACCATGATGTTATCGAGCTGAAATTTCACTTCTTCCGTTGTCAGCGGATAATATTCCCAGTTGTTGATAAAGGTCTTGTTATACGCTTCACCGATGCGGGGAGCCCACGCGATGAGTTCTTTTTTATCCTTGAAACGCTTGACCTCAAACTTGCCTTTTTCTTTGATACGGCGCGCCACCTCATGAATTTTTTCAGGCAGGGTAAACACATTCATATCCAGATAGCAGGATACAAAATCGACCACTTTTTCAAAACCCAGTTGGTCCATAAATTGGGGATAGTATGGGTAGTTGTAATTCATCATCGTCATCATTTGATGATACTCAAACCCCTCAATTTGAATGCCGTAGCCGTCAAACGGGCTAAATCCTTTGGGGCCAACCAGGTCGGTGAGCTTGCGTGATTTGGACCATTCAAAGGCAGTATCGAAAAGCATTTTTGCCACGGAAAGATCTTCGACGGTATCAAACAGGTAAAAAGAGGCCTTGGTGGCGAGATGATAATTGTTATAGCTCTTGTTCTCTAAAAGGGCGATCCGCCCGACGACATCCTTTCCATCCCTTACCATGAAGAACTCGGCGTCAGAGTGTCCATAGAATGGGTGCTTCTGGGGATTGAGCATCAACTTTATATCATTGACGAACGGGGGTACCCACTGAGGACAATCCTTATAAAGCCGGAACGGAAATTTAACAAAATCATTGATTTGTTTCTTATTGGTCAGGTCTACTTTTTCGATGGCAGGCATAATTTCTCTCCAATTTACTGTTCAAAAGAATTAACACGCGGCAGGCGGGAAAGTTAGCGGGGAAAGCCAAAACTCATTCATCAGGGGATGTGTCATTCGATTCGAGTATCTGGATTTCGAATATTCTCGGCCAGTATTTACCGGTTACAAAGATTTGTTGAGTATCCTGATTATAAGCAATGCCGTTCAGAACATCAATCGATTGGCTGATATTTGAAAATTCCTCCAACAGCGGCTCAAGATCCAACCAGCCGGTGACCATCCCGGTCTGGGGATCAATTCGGGCGATGGTGGTTGTGAGCCAGATATTTGCGAATAATTCACCCTCGATAAACTCCAGTTCGTTGATCATCGTGACAGGCTGCCCCTGATCCGTCACTTTCAGCAGCCCGACCTCTGAATAATCAACCGGAGAGAGAATATGGATTACATCTGTACCGTCACTGAGGAACAAATTGCTCCCATCGTATGCAAGTCCCCAACCCTCGTGCTGGTATTCAAACTGATCGATGATT
>CAZHMZ010000108.1:0-13057 GCA_964532655.1 uncultured Anaerolineaceae bacterium | reverse complement strand
ATAAATTAAGCTTAAAGACTTCAAAAGATTATGAGACTAATGCCAGGGGAGCATAACAGCCTTCATTGGGGTACGTTTTTTTATAATGGTGGGCAATTAGTTTTCTCATAATACGTTCTGAAGCAATCCCTTATCGTTATCGTCATAACAATCGAATAGTGCAGGAGGTGTTTATGTATTGAGCCGCGTTTTGCGGAAGAACTTTACGTTCCGGTTCTTCACGATTTCAGGTTCACATATATACCAATTTCACAAGGAGATTACGATATGAATAGGATTTTTAAATTCTTATTGATCGGTCTGCTTATCACAAGTACAGCATTAATGAGTGCTTGTGGACAGGCTGCGCCCGATGTCATCAAGATCGGGGTTAATGCTCCATTAACAGGAGATATTCCCAAAGTTGGAGAAGGGACAAAATACGCCGCTGAAATGTGGTTGGAAGAAATCAACGCAGCCGGCGGCTTAGAGATTGGCGGGAAGAAGTATACAGTCGAATTGGTTATCGAAGACAATGAATCAAAAGCCGAATCAGCCGTTTCGGCAAACACAAAGATGATCACTCAGGATGAAGTGATGATCATCATTGGCCCGCAGGCATCGAAACAGGCTGTGCCCGCCGGACAGGTTGCCAATGATAATAAGACCCCGATGATCAGTCCATGGTCTACCAATCCGAATACCACTCTGAATCGACCTTGGGTATTCCGTGCCTGTTTCCTCGATGATTTCCAGGGGCCAGCTGTCGCTAATTTTGTCACGAAGGAATTTGGATTCACAAAAGCTGCTGTACTTTACGACATTGCTAGCGATTACCCCAAAGGTCTTGCTGAATTCTTTAAAACCGCATGGGAAGATTTACATGGAGCCGGATCAGTTGTAGCTTTTGAAAGCTTCACCACGAAAGATACCGACTTCAGTGCTCAACTTACCAAAATCCGCGAATCCGGTGCTGAATTCCTGTTTACTCCGCAATACTACAATGAAGTCGCCCTAATTGCCCAACAGGCACACCAACTCGGTTTAAACAGTCCGATAATGGGCAGCGATAGCTGGGGATCATCCGAATTGATCCCATTATGCGGTGAAGACTGCTATGGTCAATTCTTCACAACTCACTACGCTGCTGCTGGTGCAACCGGAGCAACCAAAACCTTCATCGATACTTATACAGAAAAATATGGATATACCCCCGATGATGTTGCTGCTCTGACTTGGGATGCCTTTAATCTCGCAAAACAAGCAATGGAAGATTGTGGAAAGATCACTGGAGATATCGCTGTAGATCGCCAATGCGTTCGGGATGCACTTGCCAAAATAACAGAATTCCCCGGCATCACCGGAACGATGACCTTCAAAGGTACTGGTGATCCCAGTAAATGCGCAGTAATCGTTAAGATCAACGATAAAGGTGAGTTTACTTTCTACCAGCAATCTTGCCCATAAATCAAATCCCGTTTCATGTCTTTGAAGCCTATCAATCACATCCTTCCCTGACATGCATGGAAAATAAAAGGCGGGCCAGTGGTTCAAACCCAGTGCCCGCCCTCACTAATCCCGAGGAGCATAGGTTATGGATACTTTCCTTCAAAATGTAATCAACGCCCTGCAATGGGGTTCGTTCTATGCGTTGATTGCTTTAGGCTACTCGATGGTTTACGGGGTGCTGATGCTTTTTAATTTCGCCCATGGCGATATTTTTATGGTCGGTTCATATATCGGATTTTTTATTGCAACCGCCCTGATAAGTCTGGCTTCACTGGGCATTATTCAGTTGCCTGGCTGGTTAATTCTAGTTCTCACACTCCTGTTAGCAATGTTAATGACCTCATTCGTAGGAGTGTTCGTTGAGCGAATCGGATACCGCCCGCTGCGTAACGCGCCCCGTGCATCAGCAGCTATTACTGGTTTGATGATCGGAATCATTCTGGAAACTGGTAACCTCGCCCTACTGGGTGCTTCCCGAAAGAAATTCCCGGAGATTATCCCAACCACAGTATTCCAGATCGGTAATATTAGCGTAACAGATACAAAGATCCTGATCGTTCTGATTTCCATCCTTCTGATGATTGCCTTGCACCAGTTCGTCCAACACAGTAAGTGGGGTATGGCAATGCGTGCATCCGCCTACGATTTTTTGATAGTTCCTCTGATGGGCGTCTCAGCTAACAACATCGCGGCCATCACCTTCGCGCTTGGTTCAGCATTGGCAGCCGCTGCCGGCGTTTTCTATGGCATGGCTTACCCGGTACTGGATCCTTATATGGGCATTGAATACGGATGGAAATCATTTGTCGCAGCTATTTTAGGAGGTCGTGGTTCGATCGTAGGAACGGTGATTGCAGGTTTTCTAATGGGATTTCTGGATATCTTTGTGGCTACTTACTTCCCATCCACAATGCGCAACCTGATCTCCTTTTCCATCATCCTGATCATCCTGACATTCCGGCCTCACGGCTTTTTTGGACAGCCGCACAGCGCTCAGTTGCGCCTGTAACCCCAAGCTAAGGAATAAGACGAGGAAAAACAATGAATAATAAACAAGAAATTTCAACGTCCAAGCCACGCAAGGGGATCAGTCGTTACTGGTCGTCAATACGCCAGTTTTTTGCTCAGGCACCAACATTGAGTTGGTTGTTTGGATTACTGCTGGCGGCTGCACTGGAAAACCTGATCGGTTTTGTGCTGGCACGTGGAATCGGGCTTAGCAAAACCCCAGTACTCTTCGGTGTAGATATCGCACTGAAAACACCTCACCTTTTGCCGGCTACACTACTTTATGATCTGGTCATCTATGTCTTGCCCGTCGTTTTGGTCATTCGTTTCCTGAACCCGCTAGCCAATCGTCTCGCAGCCTGGATGCTCCGCTATCCAATGTGGGTCTCAGCACTGGCCCATATGGCATTGTTGTATGCAACTTTAGCCCTATGGACAAACGTGAACGATTATCGGGTACTGGTAGCTAAATTGATGATGATCTCCATCATGATCACACTTAGCTTGAATGTAATTAACGGTTACATGGGTGAATTTTCCTGCTCCCATCCCGGTTTCATTGCTTTAGGAGCTTATGTTGCTTCACTCTTCACCGTTGGTCTATTTGTAGGTGGAAATATTGGGTCCATTCATTTACCTGCATTTCTGGGTCCAATACTTTTCCCAATCGGCTTGATCCTTGGAGGAGTGACAGCCGCCCTGGGAGCACTTCTGGTTGCGGTTCCTTCTTTCCGAACCCGCGGTGACTACCTTGCGATCATTTCCCTGGCGTTTATGTTTATCGTAAAAAGCCTTTTTGAGAACATCGAATCACTTGGAGGTGCAAGAGGGTTTGGAAACCAACCCGATTTGGCCACACTGCCGGTTGTTTTTATATGGACCATGCTCTGCATTTGGATCATCAACAATTTTGTTCAATCATCCATGGGAAAAGCCCTCAACGCAGTCCGTGACAACGAATTAGCCGCCGATGCAATGACAGTGGACACTCGCAAAACAAAGATGGTGACCTTCCTGTTCTCAGCCTTTTGGGCTGGCGTGGCTGGTGGTTTGTTTGCGCATGTAATCCGATATGTAAATCCTGGAACTTTTGGTCTGCAAAAATTAGCCGAGGTGCTGGCGATGGTATATTTCGGCGGTTTGAATTCCATTACGGGATCCATTGTTGGCGCAATTGGGTATAACCTGTTGAGTGAAATGCTGCGACCGCTCGAGCTGCTCAAGTGGATCATCATTCCGCTGCTTCTGATTTTAGTGATGATTTTCCGCCCAACCGGTTTAATTGCCTTTCGCGAGTTCAACCTGCTTAAGATCTTGCAGCCAAAAACAGCTTCCACGAAAGGAGAGGTGAAAAATGTCCCTCCTGCAAGTTAATCATATGACACATTATTTCGGGGGCCTACGTGCAGTGAATGACTATAATCTAAACATCGAAAAAGGAGTCATTCATGGTTTGATCGGTCCGAATGGAGCTGGCAAAACCACCATTTTTAATCTGATCACCGGAATTTATACTCCCAGCGAAGGGGATATTCTGCTGGATGGAAAATCAATCAAAGGGATGGCTCCCCACCTGATCGCTGCAGCCGGATTAGCCCGAACCTTCCAAAACTTGCGTCTATGGCGACATATGACCGTCCTGGAGCATATAAAACTCGCCCGCTACTCCAAAATCACCTATGGCCTTGCAGGTGCCTTTTTCAACACCCCAAAACGGGTCAAGGAAGAAAACGAGATCACCAATATATCGCTGGAATTACTAAACATAGTAGGGATAAGTCACCTGGCGGATACTGTGGTCACCAATTTACCCTACGGTGCGCAACGCCGGGTTGAATTGGCCCGGGCACTGGCGATTGAGCCGCTGATCCTGTTTCTGGATGAACCGACTGCCGGGATGAATCCTGAAGAGATGCTGGACATGGAGAAAATCATCCGCCAGGTAAAAGATCAGTTTAACCTAGCCATTTTCCTGATTGAGCATCGCATGCGTTTGGTAATGGATTTGTGTGACACAATTCAGACACTCGTATTTGGAGAAGTGGTTGCTGAAGGATTGCCGGAAGAAATCCGCAACAATCCCATTGTCATTGATGCCTATTTAGGCAAGGAGATGGAAACCTGATGTTGCTCACAATCGAAAATCTACAGGTATCTTATGACCGTATCAAGGCATTACATGGCATCAGTTTTGAGGTGGATCAAGGGGAAATTGTCTGCATCATCGGCGCCAACGGAGCAGGGAAAAGTACAACGCTGCGTGCCATCTCTCGGCTGATACCTGTTCAATCCGGATCAAAAATGACTTTTGAAGGTCATGATCTGACCACATTTCCATCGGACAAGGTGGTCAGCCAGTTGGGTATATCGCATGTTCCGGAAGGAAGGCGATTGTTCGGCAACCTGACGGTGATGGAAAACCTTGAGTTGGCAGCCTTTGCTCGAAAAGACAAAGCAGGAATCCAACGGGATCTAAAACAAGTTTTCATGATTTTCCCACGTCTGGAAGAGCGAATGAAGCAACATGCTGAGACACTGAGCGGCGGCGAACAACAAATGCTAGCTGTCGGGCGGGCATTGGTCAGTGCCCGTAAGATGATGCTTCTCGATGAGCCTTCAATGGGCCTTTCACCTCTGCTGATGGGAAATGTGTTTGAAGCACTAAGGGAAATTAACAAGGAAGGCACTACCATCTTGCTGGTAGAGCAGAATGCCCGCATGGCTCTAAAACTCTCAAGTCGTGGTTATGTGTTGGAAAATGGAAATATTGTTTTGGAGGGTAAATCGGAAGATTTACTTAACAACCCAGAGGTAAAGAAAGCCTATTTAGGGGGTTGAACACTCTTGGTATGCAAAAAGGATTATAGAAAAAACCGGCGAATTGCCGGTTTTTTTCTAAAAGGAGTGGTTTATTTCCGGCAAAAATTGCTTTAAGCAGAATAAAATTTCGAACAAAAAACCTGACACATAGGTCAGGTTTTGATGAGCGAGGAGGGGCTCGAACCCTCAACCAATGGCTTAAAAGGCCACTGCTCTGCCATTGAGCTACTCGCCCTGATTGCCCGATGATTTTACCACCCTCCCCCTGGTGCGTCAACAATTTTCACTAATTTTTGAATGAATAGCGGCAATCCGGTCGATCTTTTTCGGATACAATAGAGGCATGAAAATCGCCCTTACCCATGAACAGGCCGATTTTGATGCTATTGCTTCGCTGCTGGGGGTACACCTGGTGAAAGAGGCTGTTCCCCTGCTGCCCCACCGCATGAACCGCAACGTACGGAGTTTTGTAACCCAATTCTCAGTCGAACTTCCGTTCATCACCCCAAAAGAGCTGCCCTCCGGCAACGTTGAGGCCACCTGGCTGGTGGATACACAGTCGCTGGTCACCATTAAGGGCATGACCAGCCGGACAAAAATCTGCGTGATTGACCATCATGCCAGACGCCCCAACCTGGATACAGACTGGGAAACCGAATTGTTTGACCTGGGTGCCTGTACCACCATTTTCGTTGAACTCATCCAGGAAGCCGGTATTCACCTTTCCCCGCTGCAGGCCACATTGATGCTGTTGGGCATTTATGAAGATACCGGTTCACTGACCTATACCCGCACCAACGTTCGTGATGTTCGTGCGGTAGCTTTTTTGATGGAAAACGGGGCTAGTCTGCAAACTGCCAGCGATTTTATCTACCCGCCCCTGTCTGCCGATCAGCGCCGCCTGTATGATGAATTGCTTTCCAACACACAGAATTTGCACATTCATGGGCTTGAAATTGTGCTTTCGACAGCCTTTGCGGAAGAGATGACCGATGAGGTTTCCAGCGCTGCGCATAAAATCCGTGACTTGCTGGAACCGGATGCCCTGTTTTTGGTGATCAACACCCAGGAAGGCGTGCGACTGGTTGCCCGCTCCACCACAGATCGGATGGATGTATCAGCGATGACCGCTCGCTTTGGGGGCGGCGGCCATCAGCGAGCAGCCGCGGCGCTGATACGGCGGGAAGGACAATCCACCCGCGCAGACCGCGCCTCGCTGCTCAAAGAAGTGTATGACGAGTTAATCGCCATCCTGCCGTCTTTCATCCAACCGGTTGTTTCGGTGGGTGAAATCATGTCCTCCCGCCCGCTGCTGCTGTCACCGTCACAGAGTGTGAAAGAGGCCGCTGTGCTGATGCAGCGCTATGGCTTTGAGGGTTTCCCGGTGGTGGAGCATGGCCGCGTGGTGGGTTTACTCACCCGACGCGCTGTGGATCGAGCCATTGCACACAAGCTGGAACGAAAAGTGAGCAGTCTGATGGAAGCCGGTGAGGTGACCATCCTGCCCGGGCAAACCCTGAACGAATTGCAGGCCCTCATGAACAAAACCGGCTGGGGCCAGATCCCGGTCGTCCATCCGGAAGACGGTCAGGTGATGGGTATTGTCACCCGCACCGATTTGATCCGCACTTTGGCATATCGCGAGCAGCCACCTGCTCGTCAAAATCTGGCTGGAAAATTGGATCAGGCCTTGCCGAGCGCGCTGCTGGCGCTGGTGAAGGTGGTCGCGGAAGAAGCCGCTGCCCAGAACATCCCTGTGTACCTGGTTGGCGGTTTTGTGCGCGATTTGCTGCTTGACCGACCCAGCCTGGATCTGGATATGGTGTTGGAAGGCAATGCCATCACCCTGGCCCAGGCACTGGCAAAACGTTTTGGCGGCAAGGTGGTCAGCCATCGCCGGTTTGGCACCGCCAAATGGCAGATTGGTACCTGCCGGGAAAACCTGGCTCAAGCGATGTCGCATGACGGTGCGCTCAATCCATTGGATCTCCCTGAAAGTCTGGATCTGATCAGCGCGCGCACCGAATTTTACGATCATCCCACTGCCCTGCCCATCGTCGAACGCAGCGGCATCCGCCTGGATCTGCATCGGCGAGATTTCAGTATCAACACACTGGCGCTTCGACTGGACGGTGAGCATTACGGCGATCTGTATGATTACTGGGGCGGTCTGGACGACCTAAAAAACAAATATATCCGCGTGCTGCATTCCATTTCATTTGTCGATGATCCCACCCGTCTGCTGCGGGCGGTGCGTTTTGAACAGCGCTTTGATTTCGAGATTGAAGACCGCACTTTGCAGTTGATGGCCGAGGCGCATGAATTGATGCGCCAGGTTTCCGGCGATCGCATCCGCCATGAGCTGAACGCCATTTTGAGTGAACCCAAAGCGATTGCCATGCTGTATCGCCTGTCTGAACTGGGTTTGCTCAAGGCCATTTCTCCCTATCTCACCTGGGATGCCCGCATGAGCGAGTCGGTCAGCAAGATCATCGCTGAAACGCCCGAACCCTTCTGGGAACTGACGGATAAAATGGGCAATCATTCCATTCGGCAGGTGATGATCTATCTGGCCTGGTTCAGCGCCATGCCCCTGGAGCAGGCCATGTACGTTACCAGGCGATTGAAGCTCTCCAGCAATATCAGTAAATCGGTGGAGGAAGTGCATCACGCCAGAGCCGGTCTCAACCGGATGACCGACAGGTTACCCAGCCAGTATGTGAAAATCCTACAGGGTAATTCTTCGATCAGTCTGTACGTGCTGTACCAGCTCAGCGTTGACGCCGGCGTCCGCCAGGCTATCCGTGATTATGTCATCTCCTGGCAAAAAGTGAAGCCTTACGCTGACGGAAGCACACTGCGCCGGCACCAGATTATGCCTGGTCCGGTGTATCGCGACCTTCTGGAAACGCTGCGTAAAGCCTGGCTGGATGGTTTAATCCACACACGCGATGAAGAGGATCAATTGTTGGATTCTTTATTAATCGAGTTGAAGCAAAAGGAAGGGAACGATGCGATTTAGTCTCTTCCGGCCTAATTCGAAGCCATTTCTGGAACGTATCAACGTCCGCCCGCTGGTCAAAAAGGACCTGAAGGCGCTGGAATGGGACGGCGAGTTCACGCATTTCCGCCGTTTGTACGCCGATTCCTATGAAAAGGTGTTGGCCGGTGAATCACAAATGTGGGTGGCGGATCTGCCCGGCACCGGCATCATCGGGCAGGTATTTATCCAGTTGATCTGCGGCCGTCCGGAGCTGGCCAACGGCTGCACGCATGCCTATTTGTTTTCATTCCGTGTGCAGCCCGCTTTCCGCAATCTGGGTCTTGGGTCACTGATCCTCGAAACCGTTGAAAACGATCTGCGAAAAAGAGGATATACCACGCTGACCCTGAACGTGGCTAAAGACAACCCGCGTGCCCGAAAACTGTATGAAAGAGATGGCTTCAAGGTGACAGGGCAGGAGCCGGGGGTCTGGTCATACCTCGACCACGAGGGCAAATGGCGGCACGTCAACGAGCCCGCCTGGCGGATGGAGAAAACCCTGTAAGGATGCAAGCGCGCGGCGAGGTCCATGATCATAAACGCGTGAGCAAGCCTGTTGCAGGAATAATCTTGCTCGTTTTTCTCATCCTCACAGTATCCTGTGCGCCACAGAAGAGTACTCTGCCCTCCTCGACTGTCTTCATAGAAAGATCCGCAACACCATCACAAATTGCCACGTTGCTTCCAAGCACAACCCCTTCACTCACCCTGACGCCCACTCACACAGAAACCTCTACATCCACTCCCGGCCAGACCTTCACCCCGCGACCCAGTCACACATCTACCCTCACGCCAACACCGGTGTATGAAATTCTACGAGGAGAGGTGAATGTGGAGCATGTGATGTGTTTCTATGGCCCATCGAAAGCCTATTTGTATAAGTACGGTCTGCTGGGCGGCAGCAATCTGGAGATCCTGGGCATCCTACCGGATACCGGTTATATCGAGGTGCGCGCCATCGGCGGGGATAACCCGTGCTGGATGAACCTGGAATGGATGAATGTGAAAGGGGATACTGCCAGCCTCGAGCCGATTGATCCCATGAGCATTTCCCTGCCCTGGTCACCTTATTACGGGCCGCTGGCTTCGGTGAATGCGGTTCGCAACGGCGACCAGGTTAGCATTTCGTGGAGCCCTCTATCGCTGCGCGCCGGTGATGATTCAGAACAGGAGCCGTATCTGGTGGAGACCTGGCTTTGCCAGGATGGGAGACTGGTGTTTGTCCCGTATGGCGTGTATGAGACCAGCCTGACCGTTACGGATGGTGAAGACTGCGAAGAAACTTCACATGGTCGCGTGTATGGGGTTGAAAAGCACGGCTATACCCTTCCTCTGGAAATTCCCTGGCCTTAGGGCCGATTCAATCATTTTGCATTTCCCACCTTGAAGCTCAAAACATCTCTGGATAGAATAAATCAGAGGGGATAAAACCATGGGAAAAGTCGTCATTGGTATTACCATGTCACTGGATGGATATATCCAGGATCGAAACGGCAGTATGTCTGAACTGAATTCCGATTCAGAAGCAATGTTGCATAATGAACCTTTACAGGAGTTGATCCGAAGTACCGGTGGAGTGATCATGGGGCGCAACTCGTTTGGTTTGGCGGAGGATCCGGATACATACGCCGACTTTTACGAGTTTCAATGCCCAATTTTTGTACTCACACATCATCCGCCGCAGACAAGGCCCAAGGGAAATGACAGGCTTACCTTCACCTTTGTGACCGACGGGATTGAGAGTGCGGTCAAACAGGCCAAACTAGCTGCGGGCGCCAAAGACGTCACGGTGATTGGTGCGCCCAACACATTTCATCAGGTGTTGCAGGCGGGGCTGGCTGATGAACTGTATCTGGATATCGTCCCCATCCTGCTGGGCGGCGGTCTGCGCTTCTTTGAAGACATCGGTCTGGATCCCATCCGGCTGGAAAGGATCAAAACCGTTGAGATGCCGGGAGGGAGAATTCATCTGCGGTTCAGGATTTTGCCAGCCAGGTAATCTCAGGTTCATGCGTGATTCTTTTCCTTAATTAAAGTGCTTCAACAGCCAGTTTTTCTCTAATCGGCAAAATACTTTGACAGAAAAGCCGAGAACATATAAAATTGATAGGCTTGCCTTAACGGATGCGAATGAAGACTTTTTCAGGTCTTCGTTTTCAGCCGTTAAGGCATAGCGAATACAACCAGCTTGGAGAAGGAAAAAATATGAAAGAATATTCGACTGAGGCGATCCGAAATATTGCATTGGTGTCCCACAGCAGCGCCGGGAAAACCATGCTAACGGAAGCGTTTCTTCACTTCACCGGAGCCACCACAAGGCTAGGAAAAATCGAAGAAGGTACAACCGTCTCCGATTCAGACGATGAAGAAAAACGGCGTGGGATTTCAATCTATTCAGCGGTGGTCCCGGTTGAATACCGTGATCATAAAATCAATTTCGTCGATACCCCCGGGTACAACGAATTCATTGGTGAAATGATCTCGGGTCTGAATATTTCAGACTGTGCACTGGTGGTGGTCGATTCGGTGAGCGGTTTTGAGGTAGGTACCGAAATTGCCTGGCAGTATTGCGATCAGTTCAAACTGCCGCGCCTGCTGGTGGTCAATAAGATGGATCGCGAAAATGCCAATTTCCAGAAGGCACTCGAATCAGCGGCCAATTATTCCTCCATCCGCCTCATCCCCGTTCAACTCCCGTGGGGTGAAAAAGCTGCCTTCCAGGGTGTGATCGATCTTCTGACCATGAAAGCCTACAAAGGCGATGGAAAGACCGTAACGGATATCCCCGCCGATCTGAAGGCCGATGCCGAAGCCGCCCATATGGCGCTGGTTGAGGCCGCCGCCGAAGGCGAAGACGCTCTGCTGGAGAAGTATCTTGAATCCGGCGAGCTATCAGCCGAAGAAATTCTGCGCGGGCTGAAAATCGCCGTGGTCGGACGTTCATTCGTCCCCGTGTTCGTCTCCGCAGCATCAGCCGAAATCGGCGT
Source organism: uncultured Anaerolineaceae bacterium (assembly GCA_964532655.1). Taxonomy (GTDB): domain Bacteria; phylum Chloroflexota; class Anaerolineae; order Anaerolineales; family Anaerolineaceae; genus JAJFTV01. The sequence goes on along the minus strand of CAZHMZ010000108.1, from coordinate 1,711 downwards.
TCAGCGCTTGCTGGATGGTATTGTGGATCTGGCTCCCTCCCCCAAAGACGCAACCCCGCGTGTTGCTCAGGGATCTGCCGGCGAAGAGACTCTCAACCAGTACGATGCCGGCCCGCTGGCCGCCTATGTGTGGAAGACGACTGCCGATCCGTTTGTGGGCAAGCAGACCTACTTCCGCGTGTATTCCGGCGTTGTCAAAGCCGATTCTAAGTTCTGGAACCCGGCCCACAATGTAGAAGAACGCATTGGTTCTGCTTATATTCCCCGCGGCGTTGAAAATTTCGCGGTAAAAAATATTCACAGCGGCGATATTGGAACCGTGCCCAAGCTGTCTGAAACCAGCACCGGCAACACCCTGTGCGATCGGAGCCATCCGCTGACTCTGCCGATCCCGGTATATCCGCATGCGCTCTTCCAGGTAGCCGTCTTCCCCAAGACCCAGGCCGACTCCACCAAGATCAGTTCTTCGCTCACCCGGCTGTGTGAGGAAGATATGACCCTGACCTGGTTCAACCAGGCTGCCACCTTGCAGACCATCCTGCAGGGTATGGGTGACCAGCACATCGATGTGGCCATCCGCCGCGCTGAAGCCAAGTTCCAGGTCAACCTGCTGATCGAGACCCCCAAAGTGCCTTACCAGGAAACCATCTCGAAAGATGGCACTGCAATGTATCGCCACAAAAAGCAAACCGGCGGTTCGGGTCAGTTCGGTGAAGTCCATTTGCGTGTAATGCCGCTGGCAGAAGGCGATTATGAATTTGAGAACAAAGTGTTCGGCGGCGCCATCTCCAACAGTTACATGTCGCCCATCGAAAAAGGCGTTAAAAGCGTGATGAAAACGGGCGTCATCGCCGGATATCCCGCCGCCGGTTTCAGGGTTGAGGTATTTGACGGCAAGGAACATCCAGTCGATTCGAAACCAATCGCCTTTGAAATTGCCGGACGCGAAGCCTTCAAACTGGCTTTCAAGGATGCCGGCCCGGTACTGCGTGAGCCGATCATGAACGTTCGCATTGTGGTTCCGGAAGCCAACATGGGTGACATCCTCGGCGATCTGAACACCCGCCGTGCCCGCGTACAGGGCATGGAATCGGAACGCGGTGAATCCATCATTTCTGCCCAGGTCCCCCTGGCGGAAATGCTGCGCTATACCTCGCAACTGCGCTCTCTCACCGGCGGACGCGGTCTGTTCACCATGGAGCTGGATCACTACGAGAACGTCCCGCACCACATCACCGAGCAAATTGTGGCCGAACGCCAGAAAGAACTCGCCAAGGAAAAAGAGGAATAATCCTCTTCTCAAAAGACAATTCAGGGCAGCCAAATGGCTGCCCTGTTTTTTTCATCCTATCACGATTTATGGCAATTGATACAACACGTAGGCGCCGCCAAAATCCTCCACCGTCGGCAAGAGCACGGCGAGCAGGTCGAGTTCCTGCCAGCCCGCGTCTTCAAGCACATTCTTTTCGGAACGCACCAGATCTGCCCCGCTTTTGTAATACAACAGATGGGTGTAGCCCTGTTCCTTCCAGGATGCCAGGATCTGTTGCGCATCCCCATATTCCCAGAAATCCACCCGCCAGCGGTCAATCCACAGATCGGCTGTGCTGGTAAGCGGAGCGTAATACCCGCGCGCCTCCCACAGCATCAGCGTCTTTGAACCCTCCGGCAGGTTCTGCAGCGACTCCACGGCAGGTGCATACCACCCCAG
>CAZHMZ010000107.1:9712-13070 GCA_964532655.1 uncultured Anaerolineaceae bacterium | reverse complement strand
TTTGCATCATCTTACCGGGCAAACTGTGCGTGAACCGTTGATTAACGGCATCCGTGTATTTGAATCATGATGCTCACTCAGGGGAGTAATCCGGCCACCGGTGTACTGATTGCCTGGAACGACATGATTTCCGTCTCCGTGGGGGTGGCCGTATCCGGAACGGGGGTGTCAGTGGAAGTCGGCGGATTGGTAGCGGTGTTTGTGAAGGTCGGGGTGATGGTGGGTGTGTAGGTGGAGAATTGCGTGTAGGTAACCGAAGCCGTCCAGGTGGGTGTCACCGTGGCGGTCGTGCTGGCGCTCAGGGTTTCTGTGAGCGGCATGGAAGTTTCGGTGACCAGAACGGTGGGTGTATCGGTGACCGAACCGGTGGCGGTGGGGGTGCGGACGCTGTTACCCTGGGCGCTGAACAGCAAAATCATGCCGAAACAGTAGCACGGCAGTGTGAGAAGGATGATCACGACGAACAGCGTTCTAAGCCGACTTCGTTGGTCGAGGTTGGAAAACATCGATAAATTCGTCCTTTTGCGTCTGCTTGATCATAACATTCTCATCCAGTGAAGGCAAGGAATTTCTATTTTTGCAGCCTGGCCGTACAAAGCCAGGCTGCTGGGTAAATTTTTATTATTTTTTATCATCCAGCATGGAACTGCGGGCCTGATTGACGGCCTGATACAGGTTTTCGGCCTTCAATTCCGGCAGCGAATAGCATTCCGCTTTCAGGTGGTCGGCCAGTGATTGCGCCAGACCCTGATCAAAAGCGGGCTGCTCCATATTGATCACCACACTGTGGAACTTATCGGCTGAGATCATATCGGCAAGCTGATGGGCTTCTTCCTGTGGGGGGATACGGCCAATTGACACATTCCCGGCGCCGTCGGTGAGCACAATCAGGATGGGTACCACATCCGGATGGAGGTTGCGTTCCTGCAGCAGCACTTCATAGGCGAGCCGTAAACCCGCCGAGAGGGGGGTTTTCCCGCCCACAGGGATATCCGAGAGGGCTCTCTCCGCCAGGATGACCGAATTGGTAGGCGGCAGAATGAGATGGGCGCGATCCTTCTGGAAGACCACCAGACCCACCCGGTCGCGGCGCTGATAGGCATCGGTCAGCAGCGACAGGATGGCGCCCTTGGTGGCCGACATGCGCTCGGAAACCGCCATCGACCAGGAGGCATCCACCAGGAACAGCACCAGATTGGCTGAACGGCGGACGCGTACCTTTTTCATGTAATCGGAGCGGCGGATGGAGAAGGCGACCTTGTTTTTTGGATCCTGGCGAGCCCGCTGAAAAGGCGCGGCGGCGCGGATGGTGGCGTCAAAAGCCAGATCACTGGATTTTTCATCCATGGGTCTGGCCTGAATATATCGTCCGCGTTTATTTTTGGAATGGGTTTGCGAGCGGCGCCCGGAGTTGCGGCGCGTCATCTGGTCGAGCGGGGTGTCCAACCGGCGCGGGTTGAAGGTTTCGCCGGTTTTCACATTTTTCCCGCCGTCCCACCAGTAGCTGTCGCGGTCTGGAAAGACGTTTTGAGGGGCAGGTTCAACCTGTTCGGGGTTGAAGGATTCCTGCTCCTCTTCGCCATCAATTATTGTTTTTTTTTAGTGGAGCTTTCTTCGCTTGCCTCGGGCACTTCCTGCATCTGTTCGTCGGCAACGGTCTGGCTCTTCAACTGTTCAATGCGTTCCATGAGCTGGTCAGGCGTGATTTCACCCTGGTGGAACGGCCCACGGCGGATGCGGTGCGGCAGCGCCAGTTCGGCAGCCAGCGCGATATCGCGGTCGTTGATGCGGGTGCGTTTTTCAAATGCGGCGTGCGCCCGGGCAGCCTTCAGAATCACCAGGTCGGAGCGGTGGCCTTCCACATTTAAGGAGGTGGTCAGCGTGGCGATGGAAAGCAGGTTGGACGAGGTGTATTCCACCTGGCCCACCAGATTGCGGGCTTCTTCGATCTGCTGTGAAAGATGGGCTTCATTGGTCATGAATGACTGCCGGAAAGAGGCCGGATCGGCTTCGAAAGCCAGGTTTCTTTCCATGATGGCGATGCGCTCGCGGGCGCTGGGAATGCCGTGGATTTCGACGGACAGGCCAAAGCGGTCCAGAAGCTGCGGGCGTAGATCGCCCTCTTCAGGGTTCATGGTGCCCACCAGGATGAAGCGCGCAGGATGGCTGAAGGAGATACCTTCCCGTTCAATGATGTTCATCCCCATGGCGGCTGAGTCGAGCAGAACGTCTACCACATGATCATCCAACAGGTTGACTTCATCAATGTACAGCAGACCGCGGTTGGCGGCTGCCAGAATACCGGGCTCAAAATGCCGTTCACCAAGCTGGATGGCTTTCTCAATATCGAGTGTGCCCACCACACGGTCTTCGGTGGCTGAAACCGGCAGATCGATGAAGGGGGTCAGGCGGGTTGAGGAAGGGATCTGTGCCCCGGAGGTAAAGCGCTCCTGGCACTCGGTGCACCAACTGGCCGGATTATTGGGATCACAGCCAAACCGGCAGCCTTCGATGACGTTTACAAAGGGCAGCAGAGCCGCCAGAGCCCGGGCAGCCGTCGATTTGGCTGTTCCGCGCTCTCCCCGAATGAGCACACCGCCAATCCGGGTATCGACAGCATTCAGGATCAAGGCGCGCAGCATGCGTTCTTGTCCCACGATCGCAGTAAATGGATAAATGACAGGCATAGATTCCTTTGTATCCTTCGCTCAAGTATAGTGCTTTGCAAGTTTACCATTTAAGCAAGTGATCGACAACCTGAAAACAATGAAATAAGGACGTAGAGACTTTGATACGTGAACGCTTCGAATCATGGACAACCTGTTACCCATATTTTGGATGATGTAATCTCAGCCCTCCTTGTCATTTCGTCGTGGCTGGCGAAGCCAGGCACAGAGAATCCGCGGGCGGAGGACCGCCCGAGGGCTGGTTGATAACGTTTCCATATCTGGAAGCGCTATTATTGGCTCCCGGGCGGATCTCTCCGCGAAAACTGCGTTTTCGCTGCGAGATGACATTAAGGGTAACCTATCAGTTGTGAAAATACCCTCTACGTGTCATTTCGCCGTGGCTGGCGAAGCCAGGCACAGAGAATCCACGGGCGGAGGACCGCCCGATGGCTAATAATTCCTGTTTCCATATCTGGAGGCACTATTAAAGGCTCTTGGGCGAATCTCGGTGTGAAGACAAAGTCTTCACAAAAAGATGACAATATGGGTCGAGATTCGCTGCCGGACTACTTTCTCACAGAAAAAAACTGTGTGTAGAGACAGTATTTTCGCATAAAAGGATGAAAACACGCTATATGGTGCTATTCATCCTGAAAATCAGATAGAAAGTTACGAATTGGAAATCGTGT
>CAZHMZ010000107.1:0-9612 GCA_964532655.1 uncultured Anaerolineaceae bacterium | reverse complement strand
TATGGTGCTATTCATCCTGAAAATCAGATAGAAAGTTACGAATTGGAAATCGTGTATTGGCAGGTTATTTCGTTAGTGTATAATCTAACCGTAAAATTATTGCGAGGTATCTTTATGGAACGGAAATTTCGCGTTTTAATTGCCAAACCCGGGTTGGATGGTCATGACCGCGGAGCCAAAGTGGTTGCCCGAGCATTGCGTGATGCCGGTATGGAAGTGATTTATACCGGTTTACGTCAGACCCCTGAAATGATCGCCGCAACCGCGCTGCAGGAAGACGTGGATATGATCGGTCTGTCCATTCTTTCCGGCGCGCATATGTCGCTGGTTCCGCGCGTGGTTGATCTGGTGAAAGCCAATGGCCAGGAGAATGTGCTGATCTTCGCCGGCGGGATCATCCCGGAAAAGGATGTGGAAGAATTAAAGGCGCACGGGATTTATGAAGTCTACGGCCCCGGAACCTCCACAACCCAACTCGTGGAAGAAATCAGCAAAGCCCTGCAGGAAAAAGTCATCGCAGGTTAAGTGATCGATCTCCATGAATCTGGTCCAACAAGTACTATCCGGTGACAGGCTGGCGCTTGCGCGGATTATCACTCAAATAGAAAACCAGACCGAAAGCGGTCTTGAGATGCTGGATGAGCTCTTTCCGTATACCGGAAGGGCTCATTTTATTGGTATCACCGGCTCACCGGGAGCGGGTAAGTCTTCTCTGGTGAACCAGTTGGTACAGCAGCTTCTGGCCCGCCCCGATCAACCGGACGCCCGCATTGCGGTGGTGGCGGTTGACCCCACCAGCCCCTTCAGCGGCGGGGCCGTGCTGGGTGACCGGGTTCGCATGCGTGAGCTGATGACCCATCCGCGCATTTTTATCCGCTCGATGGCTTCACGCGGAGCGCTGGGGGGTCTGGCTCAAACCACCGGGCAGGTGGTTCAGGCGTTGGACGCGGCGGGTTTTGAAACGATCATCATCGAAACCGTTGGCGCAGGTCAGACCGAAGTGGATATTGCCCGGCTGGCTCACACGGTGATTGTGGTGGAGGCCCCCGGCATGGGCGACGATATCCAGGCCATTAAAGCCGGGATCCTCGAAATCGCGGATATTCTGGTGGTCAACAAGGCGGATCGCTTTGGGGCCGAGAATACCGTATCGGCGCTGCGCAGCATGCTGGAACTGGCGCATGTGAGCTATCGCGATATGCAGCATCACGGACGGATTACCCTGAACCAGAATTCATCCGATAAGACGGCTGAAGAATTGGGCTGGAAACCGCAGGTGCTGCAAACCATTGCCACACAGGCCACGGGAATCGACGCCTTACTGGAAGAAATCATCCGGCACCAGGAGTTTCTGGCCGCTCATCACCTGCGGGAGGAATTTGACCGTCAGCGCATGAGCACCGAATTTAACCGCCTGATCCGGGAACAACTGTATACCTCCTGGCGGTCTTCGGTATCTGAAGAACAAATCGCATCCACCCTGGATCAAATTGTTCTGCGAAAGGTTTCACCGCACCGGGCGGTGAGGCAAATACTCGGTATTTGAAATGTCAGATATGAAACCCGGGCAATATCAACAAAAATTGAATTTTAATGTTATTCTAACTTTTAAGACGGTTGGATCAGGAAAAGAAGTCGAAAGGATATTTTGACATGCACCGGCACGAACTCATGTATGGAGATATCAAATTGTACGCGGGTACCGCCAGTCGACCCCTCACGACCAGCATTGCCCGTTACCTGAATATTAAAGTCTGCGAGCACGAAATTATTGATTTTCCGAACGAGAATCTGTTCATCAAACTCCACAGCAGCGTACGCGGGCAGGATTGTTATGTGATTCAAACCACCGGCAGGCCGGTTCATCGCAACCTGATGGAACTGCTGATCACCCTGCAGACCCTGCGGCTTGACTCGGCGGCGCGTGTGACGGCGGTGGTCCCTTATCTGTGCTATGCGCGCTCTGATAAAAAAGATCAGCCGCGTGTGCCCATCACCGCCCGTTTGGTGGCCGATATGATCGAAGCCGCCGGTGCCGACCGGTATGTGACCCTGGATTTGCACGCCGGTCAGATACAGGGCTTTTTCTCCATCCCCGGTGATGTATTGACGGCTTTCTATCTGATCAGCGATTATCTGATCAGCATCAAAGATAAAATGCACAAACCGGTCATCGTCACCGCCGACCTGGGTTTTGCCAAAAAAGCACGTAACTTTGCCGCCCGGTTGGATACTTCGATGGCCTTTGTCGAAAAACGGCGCATCTCCAATGACTCAAAAGCCGAGGCGATGACGTTGATCGGCGATGTATCCGACCGCGATGTCATCATTGTGGATGACGAGGTGGATACCGGCGGTTCGATCGGTCACGCTGTGAACATGGTCAAGCAGAGCGGCGCGCGCGATGTGTATGTATCGTTTGTGCATCCGGTTCTCTCGCTGAATGCAGCCGAAAAACTGTCCGCGCTGCCGGTCAAGCAATTTATCACCACCGATACGCTGCAAATTCCTCCGGAAAAATTGGCCTATTTTGGCGATAGAATAAAGATATTGACCATCGCCAATTTGTTGGGTGAGGTGATTTTGCGGGCAAACCAGGGTCGCAGCGTGGGTGAAATGTTCAACGAGTAACCCGGTTCAGCCCGGTCAGCGCCAGCCCCCGGTGACGGTCAGGTGGAGCCGCCGTGCCAGAACTGCCTGAAGTAGAAACCATTGCCCGTTCATTAAGACAACCCGGTCCGCGAGGCCCGGGTATTGTTGGGTTGCGTATTGTACGGGCTGAGTTGTTCTGGCAGCGCACTCTGCACAGTCCATCGGTTGAGGAATTTTTGCACCGCATTGCCGGTCAACAGGTGCTGGAGGTAGGCCGGCGCGGGAAATTTCTGCAAATCAAACTGGAGCATGACTATCTGTTCATCCACCTGCGCATGAGCGGTGATATCCGAGTGGAGCCTCTCGTAGATGAATGCGGGCAGCTCTTGCCGATTCGCAAGCATGACCGGGCGGCGTTCTATTTTGAGGAACCGTACAGGCTGATCTTTGAGGATGCGCGCAAGTTTGGGCGTATCTGGCTGGCGGAAAATCCGGCTGATGTGGTGGGCGGTTTGGGTCCGGAGCCGCTGGATCTCAGCCTGCCCCCCGAGCTCTTTCATGAGCGGCTGCTGCGGGTAAAAAGGCAGTTGAAGCCGTTGCTGTTGGATCAGACGTTTTTAGCCGGTCTGGGGAACATCTATACCGATGAAGCCCTGCACCGCGCCCACCTGCACCCCCTTACGCCCTCTGACCGACTTTCATTCGCTGACTCAACCCGGCTTTTGACTGCCATTCGCTATATTTTACAGAAGGGTATTGAGACAAACGGCGCCAGCATCGATTGGGTATACCGGGGCGGGGGTTTCCAAAACACGTTTCAGGTTTATGGCCGGGCGGGCCAGGTGTGTTACACATGCGGCAGTACCATTCAAAAGATCACGGTCGGTCAGCGGGGCACCCATTTTTGCCCGGTCTGTCAGCCTGATCAAAAAGGTATTGAAAATTCCTGCTGATTTTGACTTTGTCATTTTTTCATTTTTTTGTAGAATTAGGTTATCGTTTGCCTGATTTTTTCAGGAGGGTTTTATGGATTCAGCGGTAACTATCATCATTCTGGCCGGGGTTGCCGGCGGTTTCATTATTGGCATGGTGACAGGCTTCTTTGCGGGAAAGAAAAGCCGTTCGCCGGCCGAATTGCCCAAAGAGAATCTCATTCAACAAAAAGAAACAGCCCGCGAGCAAATCAAAAGAGAATCTGTTCATGAAGGCTATCGTCCATTATTTCGCCTGTGGCGGAAAAATGACGGCGGCGCGCTGGCATTTGAAATTGACGAAACCCTGTATACCGAACGAAACGCATTGAGCAAGGACGCGGTGCGGATACTGGCCCATACCGGCCGTGAATGGCTGGCCTGGATGGGTTCCACCGACAAACAGGAAACTGCGCATGAAGCCCAATCTCCCGCAGAATCGACCCCTGCCCCCGGGATTCAAGCAGCCACGCCGGCTGATGTGCCTTCAGTTTCTCCGGCAGCGGCCGTTCAAGCACCCGCGGAACACGCGACCTCCATCGAATCGCGCAAAATTGAGGCGGACCCGGAGCATAAGGTCTATCGGACCGACAGTATCCCCAACCAGGTCGACGCGATATTGCAGGAAAAACTAGCGGTTCTGGGGCTTACCCAAAAGCGAATTCACGTTACGGAGGATCTCAACCATGAAGTGGTATTCATGGTGGGGTTGAACAGCTACCGCAGCCTGGACTCCATTGAAGACCAGGAAGCAAAACAGGTGATACGGTCAGCCATCTCCGATTGGGAAAAGCGCACCAAACCGGTGAATCGCCATTGATCTTGAAAATTCTGTCAGGTGCTTAAATAAAACTGAATATCAATCAAAGAAATGAAATGAAATGACTTTCTACCTGAAAGAATCTACATCCGCAAGTAAATAATCGAGGTACAATTAACTAAACTTAGCTAAAACCGGGAGCGAAGATTGATGGTAACCTCAGACGAACGATTACGGGTGTTGAGAATGGTTCAGGAAGGCAAGATCAGCGCTGAAGAGGGGATCAGGCTGATGGACGCCCTGAGCGACGGCAGCCGGGAGAAACCTAAATCGGCGCCAGAACAAAGACCCGTCAAGAAAACCGCCCGCTGGTTCAGAGTCAGAGTCACCGATCAGATCACCGGAAAAATCAAAGTCGATATTCATCTGCCCATTAATGTGGTCAAAGCAGGCTCCAAATTGGGCGCCCGCTTCTCTCCTGAGGTTTCAGGCCTGGATATGGATCAGATCATGGAACATGTAGATGCCGGCACGACAGGCCGCATCTTCGATCTGGTACACGATTCGGATCAGGAACTGGTTGAAGTTTTTATCGAATAATCAGCAAAGCAAGAGATTTATCTATTTTGCAGCAGTTTCTTCTTCGGAGACAACGTCTTCAATATCCGGGAAGAATTGTTTTAATGTTCCTTCCACCCAGCCGTGCAGCGTGTTGGCCTGTAACGGGCAGCCCAGACAGGCTCCCCCCAGCCGTACCTTGACGTGTTTCCCGTCAAATGAAACAAGCTGGACAGATCCGCCATGGTAATGGCTGATATACGAATCAAGCTGCTCGATCAATCCGTTTATCTGGTCCCGCTCTGAAAACTTTGGTCCTGTATCGGTCATCTTCTCACCCTTCAGTTTGATCTGCCATCCTGGCCAGCACAGATAATACCTGTTTTGGAGTCTGATTGAGACGTTCTGCAATGACGCTGGTCAAGTGATCCAAAAAAATTATACCAGCTTCATCATGCAGGTTACAAATCTCCAGCAGGTGACGCTTGCTGAGGCAGAAGGCCGATCCGGGCAGCAGCGCCAGGGCTTCAGAGGTGTACGTATCGCGACCCAATGCCGCTGACCAACCAAATACCCACCCCGGGATGATGCTGGAAATGTTGATGGGTGGACCGTCGTAGGGTTTGTAACGGATGGATACCTTGCCGGTCAAAAGGATAAACAGATTTTCAGCTTTATCGCCCTGGTGAAAAATGGTTTCACCGGCCGTCATGTTCTTAATGTCAAATAACGCCCCAATTCTTTCGAGTTCATCGACTGAGATATCTCGAAAGATGGGCAGATACTTGAATTTGGTAATTTCACTCATGTTACTGATCATACAAAGAACAATTAATCTGACATAGTGAGATTTTTCCTCCATCATTTGATTTTCTTCTGAAAATGCCTGGCTCATTTTTATCAAAAGGTGTGAACATTGACGATTGGCAGTCATATTATGAAAGGTGATTGTGTGTCTGAAAAAGCATGACATGTGAAATAGCCTGGAAATGTCATTAAATGATTCTGATAGATTTTCATTCAGTCACCGATGGGTGGTAATTAAGAGGTTGACACTCCAATTTACAGATGATACGATGAATTTCAGGAGGTACAAAAATACACATCATCCTGAACCTTCATGACGGGGTTCAAAAGAAAGATCCCGAATGCGGTGTGCAGGATGGTCAAACAAAGATGATAAAAACCATAAAGGTTTACTGATGAGGGTTTACTGGTTGATTTGATAAAACGTACGAAAATTTTATCGGTATACATTACAGGCCAACACCACAGGGATTGAGTATCAAATCAATAAACCTTTACTGCACTCCATAAAAGGGAGCTGTAAAGAGACTATCGAAATTGGTCGTACAACGACAGGATTCACGTCGTTTACCACCAGTGGATGAAACGTCCATTGGATTCAAGCAAGGGGGAAGTATGTTTTTCCTGAAAGCAAAAAAGTTTAGCGCGATTAAACTGTTAGGTGTAGTGATGGTCGCATCGCTGCTGTTCGCAGCCTGTGATACCGCACTGTCTACCGAAACAGGTCAAGCAGGTCTCGGCACCCAGGCAACCGATGAAGGTATTCCCGTGACCGGAGGTGAAACAGGAACCAGCACGGATGAAGGAATTCCTGTTACTGGACAGGAAACAGGAACCGGTACTGATGAAATAACCGGTACAGGCACGTCGGCGATGGGAACGGATACAACCGGAACGTCGGCGGTTGGTACGGATACCACCGGAACCAGCACGACTGGAACGGGTACTCAAACCGGTATGACCGGCACGGGTACTCCGGCCGTTGGAACTGGAACGTCGGAGGCTGGTACGGATACCACCGGAACCAGCACGACTGGAACGGGCACTCAAACCACCGGTACCACCACCACTGGAACCCAGACAACGGGTACCAGCACAACTGGAACCGAAACCAGCACCACGGGGACGGGCACTCAGACCAGCGGCACCGGGACTCAAACCGGTATGACCACGGGTACGGTTACAACCGGTACCTCGCAGGCTGGTATTGCTGTGACTGGTGACATTTCCGGACCGCTGAATGTACTTGGTTTCAGCCTGGGTGATGAAATCGCCACCACACGTGTGGATGAATTTGAATCGAAATATCCGAATGTGGATCTGACGCTGGCTGAAGGCGCTCTGGATGACCAGCAGTTGCTGACCGCCATTGCATCAGGCAACCCGCCGGATGTTGTTTATATGAGCCGTGATGTTCTTTCAACGTATGCCTCGCGCGGTGCATTGCTGCCGCTGGAGGATTGTATTACCAGTCAGAACATCGACATGAGTATGTACCGTGACGAAGCCGTTAAGGAAGTGACTGTAAACGGTCAGGTGTACGGTATTCCGGAGTTCTACAATGTGGTTGTTTTGATTGTGAACAATCAGGCTCTGGATGAAGCCGGTCTGACGGTGGATGATATCGATATCTCTGATTGGGATTCGCTCTCAGCCCTGAATGACCAGTTGACGGTAATGGATAATGGCGAGTTGACTCGCATCGGCGTCGACCCCAAACTACCGGAATTCCTCCCCCTGTGGGTGGCGGCAAATGGCGGTCAGATGATTTCCGAGGACGGAAAAACGGCCATGCTGAACAGCCCTGAGGTTGTGCAGGCGCTTGAATTTACGGCTGGCTTGCAGGAAGCAGCCGGCGGGAATGCCGATTTCATGGCTTTCCGTGATACCTGGGATTTATTTGGTGCAAACAACCAGGTGGTTGCCAACCAGATCGCTGTCTTCCCGATGGAACAGTGGTACCTGAACGTTTTGGTGGAAAACTCACCGGACGTGGAAATTACGGTACTGCCCTTCCAGGATAGAGAAGGTAATGACATCAGCTATGCCACGGGTAATGCCTGGGCCATCCCGGCCGGGGCTGAAAACGTGGACGCTGCCTGTGCATTCATGAAGACCATGACCGCGACCGAAACCTGGCAGATGGCTGCCCAGGCTCGCGCGGACGCCCGCGACGCTGACGGTGTTCTGTTCACTGGAACGTATACCGCCAACGAACAGGCCGACAATATCATCTTCAATGACATCATGCAGTCGACCGACAGCGATATGTGGGATTCAGCCCTTGAGGTGGTGAAGACCGCACAGGAAAATGCCATCACCATGCCGGCCAATGCCGCTGGTGCTGAATTCAAGCAGGCCTGGCAGGATGCTGTGACCCGCGTTTTGAGCGGCGAGCAGACGGCCCAGGAAGCTCTGGATCAGGCACAGGAAGAGGCTCAAGCCGCTTTGGATGCCGTGAATCAGGGTCAGACTGGTACCGGTACGTCCGGCACCGATACTGGAACGAACACCGGCACTGGAACCGGAACCAATACCGGAACCGGAACTGGAACGAACACCGGGACCGGGACTGGTACGAACGCCGGCACCGGAACGGATACGTGGACTATAGTCACTCCGACGCCCTAATGGCAAAAAATGAAACAAAGGAGACCCGCCCTTCCTCTGGAAGGCGGGTCTCCGCCCTTCGTAAACGTGAAACGCTGGCAGCATTGCTGTTTATTTCACCCTGGCTAATCGGTTTTCTGGTTTTTACGCTGGGCCCAATGCTCGCCAGCCTGTACTTATCGTTCACTAATTATGATGTGCTGAACAGTCCATCCTTTATTGGACTGGACAATTATTCCCGCCTGATAGATGATCCAAAGGTGGCAAAGAGTCTGTACAACTCCTTCTTCTATACAGTCTTACATGTACCTCTTTCCATAATCGTTTCACTGGCATTGGCCATGCTGCTTAACAGCGTAAAACGGGTGGCGGGTTTCTTCAGAACCATTTTTTATTTGCCCTCCATTACACCGGCGGTAGCCATCGGTACGCTGTGGCTGTGGCTGTTGAACCCGCGTGTGGGCCTGGTCAACCGGGGTCTCGAGCTGATCGGGATCAATGGGCCCGCCTGGACTTCAGACCCCAACTGGGTAAAACCCGGCATTGTGTTGATGAGTCTGTGGAGCCTGGGCACCACCGTCATCATTTATCTGGCAGCGTTGCAGGATGTACCCAATGAGATGTATGAGGCCGCTCAACTGGACGGCGCATCGACGTGGCAGCAGTTTACGAAGATTACCCTGCCCATGATCAGCAGTGTGATCTTCTTTACCGTGATTGTGAACACGATTGCCTCCATCCAGATTTTTACTGAGGTGTACACCATGTATTTTGGCAGCATGAATGCCACCTCTGCCACGGATTCCGCTTTGTTTTATGTGATTTATCTATTCAGAACGGCCTTTGAATATCTGCGTATGGGGTATGCCTCGGCAATGGCCTGGATACTGTTTGCCATCATCTTAATCCTGACCATCGTTCAAATGCGATTGAGCAGAAGGTGGGTTTACTATGAAGGGGAGTAAATATTCTTACAACGATCAACTTGAAACTGCACTGCGAGGTACAGTGACAGCCCCCCGCGAACGTGAAAAAAAGATCCAGTATGTATTTCGGGCGGATAAATTCTTTAAAGTACTGCTTCTGGTTTTGCTGTCTTTGCTTTTCCTTTTGCCTTTACTGTGGCTGGTCAGCGCCTCGCTCAAGGTGCGCTCAGAGGTATTCAACACCGAGTGGATCCCGGATCCGGTATCCTGGAATAACTATGTGAACGTGTGGAAAGCGGCCCCGTTCTTTGCCTGGTTCAGGAACAGTATTGTGGTCAGTGTGTTGGCAGCCATCTCGGTGACGATCAGCTGCTCATTGATCGCGTTT
>CAZHMZ010000106.1:5432-13143 GCA_964532655.1 uncultured Anaerolineaceae bacterium | reverse complement strand
CGAGTGATATTTTTCCCTGGCCGATCCCTCACTGTCGTTCGGGATGACAGGATTGGCAATCTTTTACACACGGCGATATGTGTATGCATATAAATCTCGCCAGGATGAACGCCGTTGATCCGTAACATCCGTCCGCCCGGAACCCACCGAAATGTCCTCAACCTGCCAATACCGCTTCCTTGACAATTTCGGCTGGCGTGGCATAATATACTTACTTAAAAGGCGTGGACAGAGGAAAGTAGACTGGCGAAAGTCAACAGGGACGCCGGGGCGCAGACTGAGACCCCAGCGGGACGGAAACCGGTTGAAGTTCCCTCTCGAGCCTCCCGGGGGAACGCGGGAAACCGCCAGTAATCCGGGACGCACAGCGCAGCGTTATCAGGCGCAGCCAATACCAGTTGGTAGAAGATTGCCATTTTGGTTGTTGGATCGAGAGAGTTGTGCATGCAGCTAAGAAGGGTGGTACCGCGGAAACCCCGTCCCTTTGGGATTGGGTTTTTTTGTTAATACACAGCAAAGAAAGCAGCAAGATGGAAACCCGTCAGCCGGCGTACCCGCTGATGCAGCCATTACAGGAGGAACCATGCAAGAAGAAGTGATATCAAAACTGGAGCAAATCCAAACAGCCGGCCTGTCAGACCTGGAAAAGGTGCAGGACGAACAGCAGTTGAATGACTGGAAGGTCAATTACCTGGGTAAAAAAGCCGAGGTACTGCAGGTGATGAAAGAGATCCCTGATCTCTCGACAGATCTGCGCCCCAAAGTGGGCATGCTCACCAACCAGGTCAAGAAAGCCTTTGAACAGGGTTACGAAGCCCGTCTGGAAGCCATCCGGCAGGCCGCGCTGGAACGTTCATTGCGGCAGGAGCGGCTGGATGTGACCCTGCCCGGGCGGCGCCCGCTGGAGGGACGGCTGCACCCATCCACGCAGACCCTGCGTGAGATCGCCAGCGTCTTCAGCCAGATGGGCTTTCAAGTTTACCGCGCCACCGATGTGGAGACCGAGGAATACAACTTCGAGCTGCTCAACATCCCCAAGTATCACCCGGCTCGCGATATGTGGGATACCTTCTTCACCTCCACGCCTGAGGTGGTGATGCGCACGCATACCTCGCCCGGTCAGATTCACTCTATGCGCGAGAACCATCCCAACCCTATCCGCGCCATTCTACCCGGCATGTGCTTCCGTTACGAGCAGGTGACGGCCCGTTCCGAATTCCAGTTCTTCCAGGTGGAAGTGGTGGCCATCGGCAAACGCATCGACTTCCGCGGTTTCAAGGGCACCCTGCAAGATTTCGCCCGGCGCATGTTCGGCGATAATGCCCGCATCCGGCTGCGCCCCGATTATTTCCCGTTCACCGAGCCCAGCGCTGAAATGGATGTGGAATGCTTCATCTGCAAGGGCGCCGGCTGCCCGGTATGCAAGCACACCGGCTGGCTGGAGATCATGGGCTGCGGCATGATGCATCCCACCGTGCTGATGAACGGCGGATACGATCCGCGCGAGTACACCGGTTTCGCGGCCGGCATCGGCCCGGATCGCATCACCATGCTGCGCCATCACATCGAAGACATCCGCTACTTCTGGGCCAATGATGTGCGGTTCCTGGAGCAGTTTTAGCTTGATCCAGGCATCCTTTCACGCGCAGTGAATAGCGTTGATGGGTCTGGAAAAAGTATCAGAGATGGGAAGAAGGGAATAAAATTATGAAACTGCCGCTTTCGTGGATTAAAGAATACGTGGATATCGATCTTTCGGTGAACCAGTTGGCGCATCTGCTGACCATGCTGGGGCTGGAAGTGGAAGAAGTGAAGCTGGTGGGCTTGCCCATGCCGCAGGGTGAACGCCTGGCCACCCGTTTCAGCGGGATCAGTTGGGATCCGCAAAAAATCATCGTGGGGCGCATCGACGAAGTCATGCCGCACCCCAATGCCGACCGGCTGGTGCTGTGCCGCCTGTTCGACGGGCAGCAGGAGCAGATTGTACTGACCGGCGCGCCCAACCTGTATGAATACAAGGGCAAGGGTCCGCTCGCTAAACCGCTAAAAGTGGCTTATGCTACCGAGGGCTCGCAGATATATGATGGTCATCAGCCAGGTTTGCAGTTGGTCACGCTCAAGCGGGCAAAAATCCGCGGGGTTGAATCCTATTCGATGGCCTGCTCGGAAAAAGAACTGGGCATCTCCGATTCGCATGAGGGTATCATCATCCTGGATGACGACGCCCCGGCCGGTATGCCGCTGGTGGACTACATGGGCGACGCGGTGTTGGAGATCAAGATCAACCCCAATATGATCCGCAACGCCAATGTGCTGGGTGTGGCGCGCGAGATCGCGGCAGCTACCGGCAAACCGCTGCGCAAGCCGCAGTTGACTCAACCGGTAAAAGGCTCCTCCATTGACGGAAAGGCGAAAATCCAGATTACGGATCCCAACCTGAACCCGCGCTTTGTGCTGGGGATGATCTGCGGGGTGGAAGCCCGTCCCAGCCCGTATAAGGTGCAACTGCGCCTCACGCTGGCCGGCATGCGCCCTATCAACAGCCTGGTAGATGCCACCAACTACGTCATGCTGGAACTAGGCGAGCCGCTGCACGCTTTTGACTACGATACGCTGGTCAAACGCGCCGGGAATCAGGCTCCAACCATCATCACCCGCGCAGCCCGCCCCGGCGAACGGCTGACCACCCTGGATAACCAGGACCGCAAGCTGGACGACTACACCATCCTGGTCACCGATACGGCCGGTCCGCTCTCGCTGGCCGGGGTGATGGGCGGCCTGGAAAGTGAAGTGGTTCCGGGTACCTGCAACATCCTGCTGGAAGGCGCAGCGTGGAATTTCATCAACATCCGCAAGACCGTGAAGGCGCAAAAACTACCCTCCGAGGCAGCTTACCGCTTTGAACGCGGCATCCACCCGGCCCTGTGCACCGAGTCAGTGCGCCTGTGCCTCGACCGTATGGCGGCCTGGAGCGGTGGTGAAATCGCGGCCGGATTTGTGGATGAGTACCCCAAAGTGTATGTAGATCCCACCGTGCCGGTAACCGTTGCTGATGTGAAACGCCATCTGGGCATCGATCTGAGCGCGGAGGAAATGGCCGATATTTTACGACGGCTCGAGTTCGAGTGTCGCGTGGACGGCAATACCGTTTATGCCAGCTCACCCGCCTTCCGCACCGATATCGGCGAGGGTGTGATTGGCCTGGCGGACGTGATGGAAGAAATCGCCCGCATCTACGGGTATGACAACATCCCGGCCGAGCCGTTGAATGACGCGCTGCCGTACCAGAAAAATGATCCCGCCCTGGAGAAGGAAGAAAAGTTGAAGGATCTGCTGGTGGATCTGGGGCTGCAGGAGATTGTCACCTACCGCATGACCACCCCCGAGCGAGAAGCTCGCATTACGCCATCCGGGGCGCCTGCCGGTGACTATCTGCGCATCGAGAACCCCATCTCACAGGACCGCACCGTGCTGCGCCGCAGCCTGCTGGCCTCCATGCTGGAAATTGTGGAGCGTAACAGCCGCCTGCGAGACCGCCTGGCTTTCTTCGAGATCGGGCCGGTATACTGGCCGCGCGAGGGCCAGGTGCTGCCCCAGGAGGAGCCGTTTGTGGTGATCTCCATGACCGGTATCACCAGCGAACCCAGTTGGGACCGCAAAGCCGGCGTCGAGCTGGATTTCTACGATCTGAAGGGTGTGGTGGAAGGCATGCTCGACGGCCTCCACATTCCGGCGGGTTCCTATGCCATTGAAGAGGGCGAAAAACAACCGCATGCCTCCTTCCAGCCTGGTAAATATGCCGCGCTGACCGTCAATGGACAGCCGGCTGGCGTGTTCGGCGTGCTGCACCCGCTGGTGAAGCAGAAATATGATTTCGACAAAACGGCCGTGCTGGCAGGCGAGTTCAGGCTGAAGGTGCTGCTGGAGGCCTCAGAACTGCTGTATAACGTGAAGCCGGTGCCGGTCTACCCGGCTGTGTTGGAAGATATTGCCATCATCGTGGATGAAAGCATCGCCAACGGGCAGGTGGAGCAGGTGATTTATGCAGCCGGCGGTGATCTGCTGGCCGATGTACGCTTGTTTGACATCTTCCGCGGGGGTCAGATCGGCGAGGGCAAGAAGAGCCTGGCGTACAGTCTCACCTATATGGCTGCGGATCGCACCCTGACCGACAAGGATGCCACTCGTATCCGCACGAAGATTGTGAACAAGCTGGAGAAAGAACTCGGCGCAGTGCTGAGAAGTAATTAGGGGTTTATTCACCCCACCCCTTTGTCCCCGCCCCTCCAGGGGCGGGGATATTTTTAATCCATGCGAATTTTCCATCCACGCCGGCCTTCGAATAAAATCTGCCGTAGGGTGGGTGGAGGGGCAAACGTAAACAGATGAATGAGAATACTTGCCTGCCCCGCAACCCACCGATGTGGTAGCCTGTCGGTGGGTTCCGGGCGGAGGTTTATTGGGATCAACGGATAGAATTCCGCCCTTCACCCACCCTACGCGAGCCTTCTGATGAAATATGTCATCGGTGGGTTACGGGCGGGTATGCAACTGGAATCATCGGCAAAACACCGCCCTCCACCCACCCTATGCGAGCCTTCGGATCGAGTTGATGTTCTATCTTGCGTTACCCGCCTGACACGGCTCGGGCGCGGCGAACCCACTCTCTTTCTGCTTCAAACGTGAGCAGGTTCAGGGCTTCATCCCAGCCTACCCACAACGGATCGCGGTCATCTTCATGGGCAATCTGGCGCGGTTCCCCGAGCACTTCCAGGACAAAATAATGTTCATTGCGGATGATACGCCGCCCGCTGCGCTCAAAGTCGATTACCTCCGCCCCCAGATCAGCGCGTAAATGCAGATCCACGTACCCGCTTTCCTCGCCGATCTCGCGGATCGCCGCGACCAGGGGAGTTTCAGCCGGTTCAATGTGCCCTTTGGGCAGCCTGAAGTCGTTACGCAGTTTGCGGAACAACACCAGCACCTTGCTCTTCCAGATCACAACCCCGCCGGCGGCGTTATATCGATTGATGGGTAACACGGTATTGTCGGTGATAGGATACCCCTCCTGTATCATCCATAGAGTCTGTTGTTTGGCGAAATACGATATTCCGCCAAACCTGTATCCAAAATTGGGAAACGAAAACAGCGGTACGTTAGCTGTTCTTCACGCGCCGGGCAAAGGCAGCCCCAAACTCCACGCCGCGCATGAGATCATCTACCGTAGGTCCGCCGTTGAATTCAAACGTATCTTCCAGATCCCACTTCAACGGTGCAATCAACTCTTCAAAATGCTTTTCTGCGCCGCCGCCCTTCCAACCATAGCTGCCAAAACGGGCTACCAGTTTGTTGGTGATGCGTTTAACGCCGGCCATCTCCAGTACCTGCGCCATGGGCGGGAAAAGCGCCCCTTCATAGGTGGGTGCTCCCACTACCACCGCCCGATTTATCCACAATGACGGCAGGATATAGCTCACATGGGTTTCGGTCACTTTAAACAGGTTGATCGGCACACCTTCGCGGGCGATTCCCTGGGCCACGGCGTTCATCATGCGCTCGGTGTTGCCGTACATGCTGCCGTACAGCAAAGTGATGCCCTTATCACCCGGCTCGAAGGCCAGATTGGCCCAGTGTTGATACCAGCCGAGAATCTCTTCAGGGTGACGCCACACCAGCCCGTGCGATGGGGCGATGATTTCGACCGGTACGCCGGATAATTTTTCAATGGCCCGCAAAACGGGGCGGCTGAAGGTGGCCACAATGTTGACGTAGTACCGCAGCGCTTCGCGCTTGTAGAAGCTGAGATCATCGTACTGGTCATCATAAATGCCGCCGTGCAGCGCGCCGTATCCGCCAAATGCGTCGCATGAAAACAGGATCTTGTCTTCCACGGCATAGGTCATCATGGTTTCCGGCCAGTGCACGTTGGGGGTGGAAACAAACTTAAGCGTGATGCTTCCTAGCGAGAGAGTTTCTCCATCCTGAAGTACCCGCACGCGATTGCCCAGGCCAAAGAAAGCCTCGATCAACTGCTGCCCGCGCGGGGTGGTCAAAATCTGTGCTTTTTCGGCCTGCTGCAAAATCACCCGTAGCGCACCGGAATGGTCAGGCTCGATATGGTTCATGATGATGTAATCCAGCTCTGACGGTTCCAGTATCTGCCCGATCTGATCCAGAATCATGTTTCCGGAGAATTCATTGGCCAGGTCGATGATGGCTTTCTTTTCATCATCGATCAAATACGAGTTATACGACACGCCTTCTTCATGGATAGGCCACAGACCCTCAAACAGGGGGGTTTTGAAATCGTTGACTCCGATCCAGTAAATTTTTTCACGCATTTTAATGGGCAACATCAGATTCTCCTTGACGGGGAAAGAAAGAACACGGATAAATGATACTTCTTATTAATTTCGCTTTATTATAATAGCAACAAGGCGGATGCGGATTGAGAAGGGCTGGATTTCTTTACGTCCTCCGCAACAGTCGCATAGATTGAATGATACAATACGCCATTACCCATCATGTGAGAGGTACCGTCTGATGAATTGGATCCCTGTTATTGGCCTGGAAGTACATGCTGAACTGCAGACACGCTCCAAAATGTTCTGTAGCTGCCCCACCGTCGACCCCACCCAGGCGCAGCCCAACACGGCAGTTTGCCCGGTGTGCGCCGGGATGCCCGGTGTGCTGCCGGTGGTCAATCAGAAAGCGGTGGAGTACGCCATCAGGGTGGCGCTGGCGCTGGACTGCCGCGTCAACCCCACCAGCCTGTTTGCTCGCAAAAACTATTTCTATCCTGATTTGCCTAAGGGATACCAGATTTCGCAGTACGAATACCCGCTGGCCGAGCACGGTGTGCTGGTGGTGCCTGCCTCGCAGGGGGATAAAACCATCCGCATCCGGCGCGCCCACCTGGAAGAAGACACCGGCAAGCTGACGCACTTTGATGAGGAGAGCGGCTCTTATACACTGGTGGATCTGAACCGGGCCGGGGTGCCGCTGCTGGAGATTGTCACCGAGCCGGATATGAACTCCATCGAGGAAGTGCGCCTGTATGCAAAAATTTTGCATGACATTCTGGTGTGTCTGGGTGTCAACAGCGGTGATATGTCGAAGGGTGTCATGCGTTTTGAGGCCAACGTTTCGCTGCGGCCGGAAGACAGTGAGGTGCTGGGTACGCGGGTGGAGATCAAGAATCTGAACTCATTTAAGGCCATGGAGCGTGCCATTGCCTATGAGATTGAACGGCAGGCCGCCTTATTGGAAAGCGGACAGCCGGTGATACAGCAGACGCTGGGTTGGGATGACGCGGCTGGAGTTACCTATGCTCAGCGCGGCAAGGAAGAAGCGCATGATTACCGCTACTTCCCCGAGCCGGATCTGCCTCCGCTGGTGGTGGAAGAAGCCTGGGTGGAACAGATCCACGCCGGGCTGCCCGAACTGCCCACACAACG
The DNA here is from genome assembly GCA_964532655.1 of uncultured Anaerolineaceae bacterium. GTDB lineage: Bacteria > Chloroflexota > Anaerolineae > Anaerolineales > Anaerolineaceae > JAJFTV01. The sequence goes on along the minus strand of CAZHMZ010000106.1, from coordinate 5,686 downwards.
CGTCCAGCGATACCAGCAGCAGTACAGCCTGCCCGCCTCGTTGGCCGTGGTACTGGTGGAGAATCTGCCTGCCGCCCTGTATTTTGAAGAAACCGCCCGGGCAGCCGAAGTGATGGGGATACAACCGGTGGAAGCCGCCAACTGGATCACCGGGCCGCTGTTTGCCTGGATGAACGAAACCGGCACCTCATTTGAGCACCTGAAGGTAAAGCCGGACGATCTGTCTGAACTGATCCTGCAGCCCAAACACCGGG
>CAZHMZ010000106.1:3725-5422 GCA_964532655.1 uncultured Anaerolineaceae bacterium | reverse complement strand
TGCCTCGAGCGCAACACGCTCTGGTGCAAGATCGCGCAGCCTTGCTGCCAGCGCTGTCTGAACTGATCCTGCAGCCCAAACACTGGGTGATCAATCTCAACACCGCCCGCCAGGTGCTCACCGAGATGCTGACCAGCGGGAAGACCGCCCCGCAAATCATCGCCGAGCAGAATCTGGGACTGGTGAGCCAGCGCGAAACGATCACTGCGGCGGTTCAGCAGGTAATCAATGATCATCCGCTTGAACTGGATAACCTTTTGAACGGCAAAATCACCCTGGAAAACTGGTTTTTCGGGCAGGCCATGCGGCTGTTGCAGGGAAAAGGCAACCCTGATTTACTGCGTGACGAGCTGCATCAGGCGCTGGAGCAGAGGAAGGCGTCACAGCAGAAAATATGACAGGCGCCTTGCAGGCATGAAAGTATACATGCCACTTGACGATGTTCATCATCTTGACTCGAACCTCATTGTTTGTTAAGGTTAAGCTATAATTAAAACCACGGTTCTTCCATGAAAATCAGATGAGAAACGCTGAAATGACGAAAACCGGGGTTTTTTAACCGAGGTATGAGGTTGAACTGTCAAGGTAGCGATCCTTACGTCTTTCATTCCGGGCGGGCACACTCGCAGAGTGCCCGTTAGTTATTTAAGACGTCGTTTCGACTTCAGATCTGGTGACTATTCTAAGTTCAGGAGTAATTGAATGTCAGACAAAACCAATGCTTTTGAAATGGCACAAAGACAGTTCGATCACGTAGCTGATCTGCTGGGTCTTGACAGCGAAGTACGTGAAATGCTGCGCTGGCCAATGCGCGAATTCTGCTTCCGCATCCCCGTTCGCATGGATGACGGTACCCTTCGTGTATTCCAGGGCTTCCGTGTTCAGCACAATGACGCCCGCGGCCCCAATAAGGGCGGCATCCGCTGGCATCCCGCCGAGACCCTGGACACCGTCCGCGCTCTGGCGACCTGGATGACCTGGAAATGCGCTGTCGCCGACATCCCGTTGGGCGGCGGTAAAGGCGGCATCATCGTGGATCCCGCAACCCTGTCTGTCGGCGAAAAAGAACGACTGGCTCGCGGTTACATGGATATTGTCTGGAAACTCATCGGCCCCCGCAATGACGTGCCCGCACCCGATGTAGGAACAACCGGCCAGATGATGAGCTGGATGATGGATGAATACTCCAAACTGGTGGGCCAATATACCCCTGGTGTCATCACCGGTAAACCTGTTGGTGGCGGCGGATCACTGGGCCGCACTGAAGCGACCGGTTTCGGCGTCATCTACAACGTCCGCGAAGCCATGAAACACCTCAAGATGGACCCCAAGAAATCCACCGCAGCGATCCAGGGCTTTGGCAATGTGGCGCAGTATGCAGCCATCGGCTTCTCTGAACTCCTGGGCGGCAAGGTTGTTTGCGTATCCTACTGGGATCGCACCGACAAAGCCTCCTACACCGTCGCCAAAGATGACGGCGTTGATGCCCGCTTCCTGATGAGCATCACCGATCAGTACGGCTCGATCGACAAAGAAAAAGCCATCAAAGCCGGTTACAAAATCGAAGCCGGCGATGCCTGGATCTCCAAGGACGTCGATGTATTGATCCCTGCCGCCCTCGAAGGCCAGGTCAATGCTGAAACCGTAACCAAGATTTCATCCAAGGTGAAATTGATCGCTGAAGGCGCCAACGGCCC
>CAZHMZ010000106.1:0-3715 GCA_964532655.1 uncultured Anaerolineaceae bacterium | reverse complement strand
TGTCGTAATCAAGGAAAAAGGCATCTTCATGGTTCCCGATTTCCTGTGCAACTCCGGCGGTGTGACAGTTTCCTACTTCGAAGGCGTCCAGAACGATATGAACTTCTACTGGTCTCGCGAAGAAGTCATCGAAAAACTCGATCAGAAGATGACCGTTGCGTTCAAGGGCGTGCTGGATGTTTCAGTGAGCAAGAACGTATCCATGCGCGACGCTGCCTACATGGTTGCCATCGACCGCGTGGTGAAAGCCATGCAGTTGCGCGGCTGGTTCTAGTTCCAACCTTTTTTCAAAACAATACCCCCGCACTTTTTTCCTGGTGCGGGGGTAGTTTTTTTCTAATACTTGCGAAGAGCGTACCGCTCGTAGATGAGGGTGGTGTGCTCCGGCTTACGGTAAAACTCTACATACAGTTTTGCTCCGCCGGAGAGGGTGTAGAACACCAACGGATCATTGTCCAGTTGGTATGGCAGCAGGGGCAGGGTGGCAGGGGCATGTTTATCCTCCAGGGTCAGCATCAGCATATCCCCGGCTTTGCGGACATGCGCCCGCATGGTGCCCTGGTAGGTTTTGTAATTGCCGCTCAACCCTTTCAGCAGGTTCTCGTTTTTCACAAACGGCAGGTCATCGGGGTCTTCACCCAGGGCAGATGCCAGCAGGTACATGGCGATAAACTGAGGGCTGTACCCCGAGCCGTTGGCCAGCACCGCCGCGCCCAAACCCTCTTCGGGCAGGAAACCGATATATGCCGTGGAGACGCGCACCGAGCCGCCGTGTCCGATTAAGTTGTGGCAAAAAAAGTTATGGTTGATACCCAGCCCGTAGCCGTAAAACGAATCGCCAAAGTAACCCTCTTTGGGCGGGGTGTTCACGCGCGGGGTGGTCATTTCCACATAGGAAGCGGGGCTGATGATTGCGTTTTCCAATGACTTCCCCTGCGCCAGAAACATGGATACATATTTGGCCAGTTCGGTCACACTGCTGATTAGCCCACCTTTGCAGTTGATGTCGCTGAAAGCGTAGGTGGCCGGAATGCGTTTTCCTTCAGCGGTGATTTCATACGGGATGGAGGTGTTTTCAGCCGCGGCAAGCTGGTCTGCGTAGAAACAGGTGCGCTGCATGCCCAGGGGCTGCAGGATGTGATCGGCCACGTATTCAAACCAGTGCTGGCCGGAGCATAATTCAATGATCTTGCCCAGTAATATGTAGCCCTCGTTCATGTAGAACCAGCGTTCACCCGGGCGAGTCACAGCCCAATCCTGGGCATCCTGAATGAAGGTGAGCAGATCGTCATAACTGGAAACCGGCAGCCAGTGATCACCGGCACCCACTTTGTTGGCGCTGGTGCTCTCCGACATGGCCAGGGCCGGGAAACCTGATGTGTGGGAGAGGAAATGCCGGATGCGAACGGGCTCGTCAAAGGGGCGCAGGGGAAGCGGCAGAAAACGCTCCACCGGGTCATCCAGGCTCAATTTGCCGGCCTCGGCAAGCTGCAGTATGGCCAGCGCGGTGAACGATTTGGTCACCGAACCGATCCCGTACAGACTGTCAGGGTTGGCCGGCTGGGCATTCTCCAGATCACGGAACCCGAGCGCGGTGGACCACACCAGATCGTTTTTCTGCATCAAAGCAGCAGTCACACTGGGCAGGCGTGATTCAGACATTTTTTGAAAAATGAATTTCTCAACACGGGAAAAATCCGTCATGACATCTCCTTGAAGCAGGGGTTATGAGCGTATCCATTGTAATCCCATCAGTGCCGTAAAACTGGCCTAAATCTTGCTACAAAGGGATTGCTCTCTTACAAAAGGGGCGATTGGGTTCTGTAGACGAGACCCGTGTTTCGCCCCTCTTGTTTTCCAAATACGTGGCGGGCAACTCCCACCCGATAAAATCTGCAGGAAACAGAACTGGTTCAAAACGATGAGAATAGATTTCAAAACCACTTCCCCCGTATCGCCGGGGAAAAATATTGCAAAAATCCGCTGGGCCGCGTGGATATTGATCGCCGCCCTGTCGGTGTTCTTTACCGAAGTGGTCAGCGGAAATACCCCGGCGGCATTCGTCAATATTTACGGCCTGCTGGTGATCACACCGCTGTACTTTTTGCAGATGATGGCGCTGCTGCCGGTGCTGTTCCGGCCGGGCAAACCGGGTTTGGGCACGCTGTATCTGGCCGGAGCGGTGTTTGGCCTGTTTGAAGCGTACATCACCAAGCAGATCTGGTCACCGGTGGTATATCCGGTGGATCTGTTTGTGGGTGGTGTGGCCGTAGCCAGCACACTGATGCTGATCTTTTTCTGGCATCCGGTCATGTCGATGGTGGCGCCGCTCTTCACCGCCGACGGTCTGCTGAACGCGCACAGGACATTGAAGATTTTTCTGCCTTTTGAACGCCTGAAGCGTATCAAACCGGTTTTTCTGTTTATGGGATTGGGCGCCCTGTTGGGGTTAATACAGGGCTCGGCAATTGGCAATCCGGTGGAGGCGCTCTTCTCCGCTTTGTCATCCACGTTCATCATCTGGCTGCTTATTCGCATCTGGCGCTATCTGGCAGGCAAGACCATCTTCACCCTTTCACAACTCATGCCAACCTCCGGCCAGTGGAAGATCTTTCTGTTCCTGCTGGGTGCGTACTATCTGGTGCTCACCTTCAGCCTGCGGCCGGATGCCTTCCCGAACTGGCCCGGTCATGTGATCGCCGCGCTTCTGTACGGTCTGACCATCGGGTTGTTCCTGCTCTCCCGCAAGCGAGATCGACAGGCATTGTCACAACCGGTTCAGGATCCCCAACCGACAGGTTTGCACATCTCATCCAGGAACTGGCTGTTGTTCAGCGGGGTATTTATCCTGTTTTCGGCGGCAGCCGGGTTGCTGCCCGTGTGGGCACAGGACGGCGTTCATTTTGTCCTGTGGGGCGCTGGAATTCCTGCCGGTCTGACTATGTTTGGCTGGGTGACTTACCGCCTGTTCTCGAATGCAAAACTGCATTTCAAACTGCCGGATTTTCGCCGCTGGTATTACACACTGAAGATGAAAACCCGTCCGCTGACCGCGCCGGGGCTGCGCTACCGCATCCCCAAACCGAATCTGGATTGGAAGGGCTTCTTCCGAAGGGCGTTGGCCAGACTCCGCGATCGAAGCATTCCCTGACCCGGGCAATATCACATCACTTTGAAGTCTACAGACGGTTCCATACCTGGACCGTCTGTTTTTCTGCCTGACTGCCGGAGGATATGTGCGCTCTGGTACAATTAGTTGTATTAATGAGTAGAAATGAGTGAGTTATGCCGCACAATCTCACGCTGAAAGTTATTCAGGATAAATTCGCCGTCTGTAAATTGCCGCCGGATGCCCCCATCCCGGTTGAATTGAGCCAGGGGACCTGGTTTTCCATCACCCGCACCCCCGATGAGCTATCCCTGGTGGTTCCGGAAAACCGGGTGCAGCCGGGTTGGAAAGCCGAAACCGGTTGGCGCATGATCAAGGTGCTTGGGCCGCTGGAGTTCAGCATGGTGGGTGTGCTGCTGCAAATCGCCGAGCCTCTTTCCAGAGCCCGCATCAGCATCTTTGTGACATCCACCTATGATACCGATTATCTGATGGTCAAAGGCTCGGTGCTGGGTTCGGCGGTGGCCGCACTGCGCGCCAGCGGGATCGAAGTATCGTGGGGAGAATGAGGCTCCGAACAGATAAATGAAAAATCAACGCTTCCCC
>CAZHMZ010000105.1:11320-13319 GCA_964532655.1 uncultured Anaerolineaceae bacterium | reverse complement strand
TCCACCACCTTCCCCAGATAGACATCCTGCACAACCACGGAAAATCCGGCGTCGTAATACATCTCAGCCACTTTTGCCGTGATTCGGTACCGCAGCAGGAGTTGTTGCAGAGCGCTTTCCGAAAACCCCGGTGTCATCTCCATTCGGCCGTTGACGATCATGCGCCGGAACACATCACCGTGTACATGCACACCCCTTTCAAACTGTTCCGCCAGCATCTGCGCGATGGTTGATTTTCCGGAAGCCATGATGCCGGTGATGATATAAATACCAGTTCTGAGTCCCAAATTCATTTTCTCCGTGTATGGTTTTCCTTCGTCTGTCTTTCGCTCCCGTCCCGCGGCCTGATTTACGTTTATCAAAAAAAACGCGTTGGTGAACACCACCATCCTTTTGATTGGCGACAGAAACAGCGGGATTTTACTTTGAAAATGATAAAATGACGAAACTGAGGTGAGACACCCGATGAATTGGATTAATGTTGGATATGACTCGGCAAATTACTACGCCCTGGCGTCACCTGAAGGGTATGTGCTCATTGATGCGGGTTTACCCGGGACCATGAAGAAGCTGATGCATTCATTTCATAGATACGGCGCAGAAATTTCCGACATCAGGCATCTACTCGTGACGCATATTCACCCTGACCATTGTGGCATCGTTCAGGATCTTCAGCAGACAGGCGCTCAACTGGTGATCAGCGATGCGCAAAAAGCTTTCATTGAACCGGCTAACCGGTCACTCAAGCGATTATCCGGATTCCAAGAAATCATCGTAAACCCACATAACATCATCCAGGAAAATGACAGGGATGCATTCCTTGAAAGATTCGGTCTGCCGGGTTACACCATTCATACTCCCGGGCATTCTGATGATTCGATCAGCATCGTGATCGAAGGAATGGGTATCTTCATTGGTGATTTGCCGTTACCGGGCAGCCATGACTCGGAAACAGAAAATCAGATCGTAGAAAGCTGGGAGAAAATTCGCAAAACCGGTGAGCAAACTGTCTTTCCTGCTCACCGGGATCGTTTTCCAATTGCTCAAACCCTGGGATGAAGCTGCCTTTTCCGGGTTTTGTTACGGACTCATTCCTTTGCCTTTGACAACAATGCGACGGTTTCCACGTGATAGGTCTGCGGGAACAGGTCAAAGGGGATGACTTTTTTCAGCTCATAGCCGCCCGCAATCAATTTTTTGAGATCACGCGCCAGGGTAGATGGATCGCACGACACGTACACCAGTTGCTCGGGAGCCTTTTTAAGAATGTCATCCACCACCAACCGGTGCAGACCTGCCCGCGGCGGATCGGCAATGATGATATCCGGATGCACATCCAGACCCGGCAGTACCTCTTCCACTGCCCCCTGGTACAGGCTGGCGTTGCTGGCATGGTCCAGGTTCACCGAAAAATCCACACACGCGCTTTCTGATTGTTCAATCCCGATCAACTGGCCTACCCGGTCGGCCAGAAACGCGCTGAACAGCCCCACCCCGCAGTACAGATCCATGACGGTGTAAGACGGGTCCAGCCGCAGGTTGGTGAGAATTTCATCCACCATGTGCGGCACCAGGTACGGGTTCACCTGGAAAAATGAGCCTGCTGAAACCGAAAAGACGTGCTCTTTGACCTTCATCAGGATGTACGGGTCGCCCGCCAGAATCCAGTCGGCCTGTTCATTCTGGTACACCACCGATACCGGCAGATCCAGTTCCAGTTCCGGCAAATCATTTTCTCCCTGCAGGGTGACCAGCACCTGCTCGTCGCTGCCCTGCATGATTTCCACCCGCCGCACGGTGGGTTCTTCTTCAAAATCCAGTTGTGGCCAGACCGAATCGATGCCCGGCATGGGAAGGTGGCATTCCTGGATTTCAATAATTCGGTCAGATCCGGCAGCCATGAAACCCGGCGCGCCGCTCTCCGAGAGGTGAAACTGCAGTTCGCTGCGATAGTTCCATTCCTGCGGCGAGCCAATGATGGGTTCAACCGGTGGGTTGG
>CAZHMZ010000105.1:0-11220 GCA_964532655.1 uncultured Anaerolineaceae bacterium | reverse complement strand
CGCGCCATACCGTCTCCGCCATACACAAGCTGGAGAATTTCAACATCGATCAATTTGGGGTCGTCCAAGGGGTATCCTGTTCTACTGTTTCGTCAAACGTATGCTTTTACTGTCCGGCACACCGGAACCAATTTGCACCTATTCTATCATTGCTTTGGGATCCATAGAGTTGTTCTCAGCAAGTGGTGCATTTACCGGATTCCCCCTGGGATTTACAGTCCATCAGATTGGAAGCAAATGAATGTTCATATTGATTGGTTTTGATTAAGTATTTCTTTTGGTTTGTTGTTGATATAATTTATCGCAGGCGGGATAAAAAAGTGTGATATTTACACAGTAAGGGTAATCTATTTCAGGTTTGATTTGCCGGTGATTAAGGGGTGATCAATACACGTTTTTCAAATATCGTTTACACTTCAATGCGCAAATTTCAGACAGGAGAAACCATCATTGAGTCCAAACAGACCGGTTCCAGGAGACATTCAAGCTCAGAGTATTCTCGATGAACTGGCTCAACTCATTGCGCAGTTGCCTGATGATCATCAAAACCAGTTGAACCCGGTACTTCAACGCCTGAAAACTGAATTATCGGTAAAAAATAACACCGGCGCTGCTACTCCCAGCGCTGATACCCCCGGCGGTGATGCTGCTGCCCGGGATGCCTATCTGATCAAACTGGTTGACCAACTTCGTACGGTGGCGGATCCACTGACGATTGAGAAAACCATCACCCAAACAGCCCTGCATCATTTTACCGCGGACCGCTGTTACTATTGTGAGATCATCGGTGATGACGCCGTCATCCGCCGCGAGTCCTCAAAGGAAGGGTTGCCTTCTGTTGAGAGGATATACCCGCTCAACACCCTACCTGCTTTTAAAACCGTGATTGAAGCCGGCCGCCCGTTTGTAGTAGAGGATGCCACTACCTCAACAATCCTGGATGAGTCGCTGCGCCAGAACTTAATTCAATTACAGATCATATCCTTCATCGATGTGCCGGTGATCAAGGAAGGCAAACCGATCGGCATCCTGTGCATCACCCTATCCACACCGCGCAAGTGGACTGATTTTGAAATCGATCTGGCTGTTGAGACAGCCGAACTGATCTGGGAAGCGGTAGAGCGAGCGCGCACCGAAAAAAACCTGCGATTATCAGAAGAAAAATATCGCACCCTGTTTAACTCAATGGATCAGGGATTCTGTATTATCAAAAAAGTGGATACACCTCCCGGTCAGCCGTTAGATTTTCGATACATCGCAGCCAACCCTGCCTTTGAAAGCCACACCGGTTTGTTTGATGTGGTTGGCAAAACCGTCCGGGATCTGCAGCACAACCCGGAACCCGAACGTATGATGTTATACGATCAGGTACTACAAACCGGTCATCATCAACATTTTCAATCTTACGCGAAATCGCTTGATCTTTGGATTGAAGCGCATGCGTATCCTGTGCAGGCGCCGGGTCAGATTGCGGTTTTGTTTACCAATATCAACCAGCATAAACGCGCCCAACTGGCTGCCGCAGCAAGTGAAGAGGCTCTGCGTGAAAGCGAAGAACGTTTCAGGCAGTTAGCCGATGCCATGCCTCAACTGGTGTGGACAGCCCAACCGGATGGAATGGTGGATTATTACAACCGGCGCTATCAGGAATATGATGGCATTGGCCCACTGGAAGAAAATATCTGGGAGTGGAGCCCTGTGCTGCATCCTGAAGATCAACAGGCGACAGTGGATGTATGGGATCGGGCGGTAAAAACCGGCGAGGTGTATCAGATCGAACACCGTGTGCGCATGAACGATGGCACCTACCGCTGGCATCTCAGCCGCGGTATTCCGGCTAAAGACGACCAGGGGAACATCATCCGCTGGTACGGCACGGCCACCGACATTCATATTCAAAAAGAAAATGAAGAAAAAGTAAAGCGAAGCAACCAGGAACTGGAACAGTTTGCCTTTATTGCCTCACATGATTTGCAGGAACCTCTGCGAAAAATCATCATGTTTGGCAACAGTCTGGAAAGGCAGCTTCACGGGCAGATGAATGAGACTGCCGCTGATTATCTCAACCGGATGCAGAACGCCGCAGAACGCATGCAGGTGATGATCAATGGCCTGCTGGAGTTATCGCGGGTCAATTCAAAGGGTGGTGATTTTACCCGGATCGATCTGAAGAGTGTGCTCGATGATGTGGTCTCTGATCTGGAAGCACGAATCCGGGTATCGAACGCTCAGATCATCATCGGAGACCTGCCCACTGTTGAAGCGGATGAACTTCAGATGCGTTTGCTGTTTCAAAACCTGATCGGGAACGCCATCAAATTCCAGAACCTGGCCAGCACGCCGGTGATCAACATCTTCGCGGAGAACCACCAGCAAACAGATGAACCGCAAATGGTGGAAATCCGGGTGCAGGACAACGGAATCGGTTTCCTGCCGGAACATGTAGAGCGAATTTTCCAGCCTTTCCAGCGTCTGCACGGCAGGTCGGCCTACGAGGGCTCGGGGTTGGGGTTGTCCATCGCCAGAAAAATTGTTGAACGGCATCAGGGCCAAATTGTTGCTCACAGTACACCCGATCAGGGTTCCACTTTTGTGATCACCCTGCCGATTAAGCAAAACCTTTCCTGATAACAGGCATATTTTGCGACTGCGACTTATCCAATGAAAACAAAATTCCCCACGAAAATACGCGGGGAATGGCTAGCGGAGAGGGTGGGATTTGAACCCACGGTACCTTGCGGTACACGCGCTTTCCAGGCGCACACATTAGGCCAAACTATGTTACCTCTCCTGACGTGTTCCCGCCTGACCGACTCCGGTCAAGCGAGCGCTGTAGATTATATCACAGGATTTCCAGCAGATTTGTCTATCTCAGGGAAAAACTTTAATATATAATCTGTAAGGTATCTGTCTTCCTGTGATGCAATTATTATAGATCGGTAACTTTGAGGAACACATGCAGCCTTTCCATCTTCGTCGGCGGTTGATCGCCCTTACAATCAGTGTGCTTGTGATGTTGGTGTTGTTCTTTTTCGCCGTTCGCCGCTCCTCTGACTCACGCCTGCCTGCCACCCCGACGGAACCTCTCCAGACTGCCGAAGCTCTGTCAACCGCATCCACCCCCATTGCGCAAAGTTACACATCTGTGTTTGCTATAACTTCCACTGCAACTTTACCTCTTCCCGAACCGTCACCCACCCCCAGCGTGACCCCCACTTCCACCAGGGTGATCGACAGTGAGGGAACCGCCCAGATTGGCATGGAAAAAGCCACTCAGCGCGCGCGCGCCATGAGTGACATCGTGAGAATTCTATACGAAGATGGGGCAGTCTCTAAAACAGAAGGATACTACAACCAGCTTGATGACGAATCCATCAGCTTCAATAAGCCGGGGTATTACAACATCACATTCAGCGATTTCCAGGCGCTCAACTTTGTCATGCGGGCCAATGTGCTGTGGGATAATGCCGGCGAAGAGATCTCTTTTCCCACCGCCGGTTGCGGGTTCGTGTTTGGCTACCAGGAAATGAACGACCAGAACCGTGTGATCCTCACACTGGACGGTAATGTGCGCATCCAGAACATTGTGGGCAGCATCACCACCCAATCCACCCCGGAGTATTATGGCGAACTGGAGAAACCGGCCGGGCATGCCAACCTCATCCTGGCGGTGGATCAGGGTTGGATGAGCGTGTATATCAACAATACATTGGTTACCCGCCTGTACAATGAAGATATGACCATCGGCTGGGTGGGATATCTGGTGGAAGCCGGTTCATCATTTGATTACGGAACCCGTTGCGATTACAGGGATATTGAACTCTGGCAGGTGGAGTAAGCGCAGACAGACCTGACGACGATTTTTCTGTGTTTTTTCATTGCATAAATGAGGCAACCCATGTATAATTTGTTTCGCAAGTCGGGCGGTTAGCTCAGTTGGTTAGAGCATTGCGTTGACATCGCAAAGGCCGTAGGTTCGAGTCCTATACCGCCCACCAAATAAAAAGTCCAGGAACACTGGACTTTTTGTTATCCTGTAACCGGTACTTCAGGCGGCTTTTCTGGCCCACACCATCAGCTCCATCTCATCCATTTGCAGCTTCTTTTCATTCCAATGCCCGGCCGTGCCTCCCGCAATCCCTTCACACACAAAACCGGCCAGATACAGCATCAATTGCATTTCGGAGGGTGTAAAACCTTTTTGTGAAAGGATCAGCCCTTTGAGCGAGGGTGTGTATTCCTCTATCGGCAGATGTTCCACGCAGTGGATGTTGTCAAAGGTGTCATTTTCCACATCAGTATCCTGGTACTGTCGGATAAACCGGTAGCCATTCAGGGTGGTCATAAAAAACCGTCCTGTATCCTTCATACAGGCATGCAGGTTTTTCAGGACCCCCACATCGCGTAAAAACGGCTGTTCACCCACACCCAGCAGGCCAAACCCACCCTCGCATAAACAGACAACCAGGTCAAAGCGTTTCTCCAGTTTAAGCTCGGTCAAATTGGCTTTAATGAAGTCGATCTGCAGGTTGTCCTTGGCTGCAATATTTTTTGCCACCTGCAGCATCTGCTCTGACAGATCCACGCCGGTCACCTGATAACCCCGGCGGGCAAACTCAAGCGAATGTCTTCCGGTTCCGCAGCCGGCATCCAGAATGCTCATCCCGGGCTGCAGGCCAAACTTCTGCTCCAGAAAATCAACTTCGGCCTGGGTGTTATGAACATAAGGCTCATCTTTGTATTGCGGCGCGTACGCGTCAAAAAATGATTCCCAACTGCTTTTTTCCATTTTTTGTTCCTTTGCGAGGATGAGCTGCCGCAGATTACTGCGGCAGATTACTGCAGCAAGTACAAAATGCCGATCGTATTGGGGCCGCAGTGGCTGGCGATCACGCTGCCCGCCTGGGTGATATGCACCTGGGCATCGGGGGTTATTCTGGTCAGTTCGCTGTGGAGGAATTGGGCATCCTCCTCGCAACCGGAGTGCGTGATGAACACGTGTCCCATATCGATCAACGGGATCTGCGTTTCAAAATCTTCCAGTAACGCTTCCAGGGCTTTCCGCCGGGTTCCGCGGGTTTTGGCTTTCACACCCATGCTGCCATCTTCACGCACCTGAATGACCGGTCTGATCCTTAACAGGCTTCCCACCACATTTTCCAGAGCCGAGCAGCGCCCGCCTTTATACAGGTAATCAAGCGTTTCGATCACAAAAGCCGTTCGAACCTTTGATACCATGGAACGGATAAAGACCGCGATTTCAGCGGCAGAAAAGCCCCGGTCCCGCAGTTCAGCCGCTTTGAGTGCCAGCAATCCAATGCCGGTGGACAGGTTACGGGAATCGATAATTTGTACGTCGCTTTCAGAAAACTGGGATTGCGCGAGGACAGCGTTTTCGTAGGTAGCGGATAGCTGACTGGAAATGCTTATGTAAACACATTCACCCGCCTCTGAAAACGCTTCTGTGAAATCAGCCACCATGGGCGCTGATGTTTTGGGCAGTTGGCCGGTTTGATCTACAAACGAAAACAGGGTTTCCAGATCTACATCGATGCCATCGCGCAGGGTCTTTTCGGCAAGGTTCACATAGAGCGGGATGGTTTGAATTTGATAGCTGCGGGACAATTCCTGCCCCAGATCGGCAGTGCTGTCGGTCAGAATAGTTACCACGAGAACCTCGCTAAACGGATATGATGAGAGATTATAACGAAAAATGATCCGAAACTCCATGACAGGCTGAAACCGCCCGTGATGTCCTCAGTGTTAATCTCCCTATTGCACTTCAGGGATAATCTCTGTATAATTGACGCAATCAAAATATCAAACGCGTTGACCAGGACGAGTAACGGTAAACGAGTCGACAGAGAATGAGGACCACAGGCTGAGAGTCCTCCACCACTCAAACCCGCGAAAACCACCTGCGAGCGGCAACCAGAAAACGGTCTTTTTGACCTGAGTATGGCAGACGCATAGCCCCGTTACCGGCTTCATCAAATCAAAAGTTTGATGGTCGAGTTGCCTGTCTGGAAACGGCAGGACAATTTGGGTGGAACCGCGTGATATCTCACTCTCGCCCCATTTGTGGCGAGAGCTTTTGTTTAAGGAGTGTATGGAGGTTAAAATGGCAGAAAAAGCACACGCATATGAGGAATCACACCTCTATCGAATCCGTCATTCTGCGGCCCACATCATGGCCCAGGCGGTTCTTGAGATCTTCCCGCAGGGGAAGGTTGCCATCGGTCCGCCCATTGAAGACGGCTTTTATTACGATTTCGATCTTCCGCGCCCATTGACCCCTGATGACCTGCAGGTCATCGAGGATCGCATGCGCGAGATTATCAAAGGCAACTACGTCTTTCAAAAAGAAGTGGTTTCAGCCGATGCAGCCAAAAAGATCTTTGCCGATCAACCCTATAAGATCGAGTTAATCGAAGGGCTTGAAAAAGGCGGGGTGGATGAGTACGGAAACCCCACCAAAGCCGCCCCGGAAATTTCCATCTACAAGCACGCCAGCTTTGTGGATCTCTGCCGCGGGCCTCATGTGGAACGAACCGGCGAACTCAACCCGAAAGCCATCAAGTTGATCAATACGGCCGGCGCGTACTGGCGTGGTGACGAACACCAGCCCATGTTGCAGCGTATCTACGGGACAGCCTGGGAGAATCCGCAGGAACTGCAGGATTATCTGACGTTGATGGAGGAAGCCCGCAAGCGTGATCACCGAAAGCTGGGACGCGATCTGGATCTGTTCAGCATGAGCGATGAGGTAGGCCCGGGGCTTATTCTGTGGCATCCCAAAGGCGCCATGATCCGCAAGATTGTTGAGGACTTCTGGCGCTCCGAGCATGAACAGGCCGATTACGACTTTGTGTATTCACCGCATATCGGCCGTGCCAAACTGTGGGAGACCAGTGGTCACCTGGGGTTCTATGGCGAAAACATGTATTCGCCGGTGGATGTGGAAGGCCAGCAATACTTCCTCAAACCGATGAACTGCCCGTTCCACATCAACATCTACAAGAGCCACGGACGGTCCTACCGCGATCTGCCTATCCGCTATGCCGAACTGGGTACGGTTTACCGTTACGAGCGCAGCGGTGTGCTGCACGGGCTGCTGCGTGTACGCGGCTTCACCCAGGATGACGCGCATCACTTCTGCGCCCCGGAACAGATGCCGGCTGAGATCGACTTTTTGCTGCAGTTCTCACTGCATATCCTGCGCTCATTCGGGTTCCAGGAGATTGAAGCTTTCCTCAGCACCCAGCCGGAAGGATCTGTAGGCGAACCGGAACAGTGGCGCGAAGCCGAAGCAGCCCTCAAGGCATCGCTGGAGCGCGCCGGTATGAAGTACCAGCTGGACGAGGGCGGCGGAGCTTTCTACGGCCCCAAGATCGACCTGAAAGTACGCGACGCCATCAAACGCGAATGGCAGCTCACGACCATCCAGTTCGACTTCAACGAGGCCAAACGATTCGAGCTAACCTATACAGGCGAAGACGGCCAGCCGCACCAGCCTTACATGATCCACCGCGCCCTGTTGGGCAGCCTGGAACGCTTCTTTGGTGTGCTGATCGAGCATTACGGCGGCGCTTTCCCGGTATGGCTGTCACCGGTGCAGGCAATGATCATCCCCATCGCCGACCGGCATATCGACTATGCCTATGAGATTAAAAAGAAACTCAAAGCAGCCGGCCTGCGCGTGGATGTGGATGAACGCGGCGAGCGCATGAACGCAAAGATCCGCGATGCGCAGAACCAGAAGATTCCCTACATGCTGGTGGTGGGTGACAAAGAAGCCGAGAACGGGCAGGTGGCGCTGCGCCTGCGCTCGGGTGAGAATCCAGGACCTGTCAGCCTGGAAGATTTCATTCAGCGCGCAAAACAGGATATTGAGAGCAAGGCATAACGCCTGGGCCATTTTGAACGGATTGATGGCGCGGCAGATGTGAATCTGCCGCGCCGTTTTTTCTGCGTCGATAGGCGTAATGCCCTTGCGAGACTGTTTTTAAACTCGCATTCTCTTAACAATTGCAGAGAATTATCGAATATGGTATATTTTGATAACGGGAAGAAAACTTCCCGTATTGTACTTTTGTTATAGATAATCGAGGAGAATTACTATTTCAACACAACAATACAGAGTAAATGAGACAATCCATGCCCGAACCGTGCAGGTGATTGGCCCTGACGGTAACAACCTGGGTGAGTTTCCCATCAATGACGCGCTGCGTATTGCGCGAGAAGCGGAATTGGATCTGGTTGAAGTTGCCCCCAATGCCACCCCACCCGTTTGCCGCGTGATGGATTTTGGTAAATTTCTATACGAAAGAACCAAAAAAGAACGCGAAGCCAGAAAATCGCAGACCAAGATCGAAATCAAAGAGATCAGACTTCGGCCGAAAACCAATGATCATCACCGCTCCTTCAAAGTGCGCGATGCACGGCGTTGGCTCGAAGAAGGTATGAAGGTCAAGGTGACCATCCGCTTCCGCGGAAGAGAGATCACCTACCCTGAGATTGCCCTGGAAGATTTGCGCGAAATCGCAGAAGAACTATCGGATGCTGCCACCATTGAAATGGCTCCCAGTATGGAAGGCCGTACCATGATGATGGTGCTCGCCCCCGCTAAATTGGGAAAATCCGCAAAGAAATCCGAATAACACCCGGTTGTAACCTGACACATTTTTCTTTTTTTTGATATAATTGTGCCTCGGCTCTGAAGAGACAGTTGTCTGATGCGGTTGGGTGAGCCAGCCGCCATTATCGTCATGCAGGAGAATGATTGTGCCACGCAAGCAGAAGAACGGAAAAATCAAATTAAAAACCCACAAAGCGACATCTAAGCGCTTCCGGTTAACGGGTTCCGGGAAATTGGTGCGCACCAAAGGTGGCAAGAGCCACTTCCGGAGACGTACGCCGGACCGCACCAAGACATTACTTAGCGAGATGATCCCCGTCGAAGGCGAGGGCTTCATCAAACGGATCCGTCGTCTGGTTCCGTATTTGAAGAAAAACAGATAATTGTTTTTCACGGGAACACGTTGTTATCATAACAATCACTGTTCATTAAAAGGTTTATGCGGCTGTTGAGTGTTCACAACGGATAATCGGTAAAGAACCGGTTTCGACGCTCAGGGGTACGCAAAGGAGAGTAATATGGCACGTGTAAAAGGCGGACCACAGGGATTTCGCCGGCATAAAAAGGTTTTGAAAATAACCAAAGGCCAGTTCGGTTCAAAGCATCGTTTGTTCAGACGCGCAAATGAAGCCATGCTCAAGAGTCTGTGGTATTCATACCGCGACCGCCGCGTCCGCAAGCGTGATTTGCGCAAGCTGTGGATTGCCCGCATTAATGCGGCTGCCCGCCTCAACGGGTTCACCTACAGCCGCTTCATCCATGCGCTGAAATCCGCTGAGATTACCCTGAACCGAAAAATGCTGGCTGATCTTGCCGTACGTGATCCACAGGCATTCGCTGCCGTGGTTGAACGGGCTAAAGCAGCATAATCATTTAGAGCCAAAGCATGCAAACGGGATGTCGCTTCACCGGCATCCCGTAATTATTTAACCCCCGTTATAATTATTTACAAGATGATCATTCAATCTGCTCAAAATGCCAAAATTCAACGCGTGCGCACCCTGCTCACCCGTCACAAAGACCGCCTTCAACAGGGCTGTTTTGTGCTCGAAGGAACGCGCCTGATCGAAGAAGCCATGCTGACCGGCGCCCGCCCGCAGTCGTTGCTTTACAGCAGCGATTCGCCCCGCGCACTGGCCGTGGTGGAGAAGGCTCGCTCTACCGGAGCGGAAATTGACGAGGTCAAACCCTCCATCCTGGAATCGGTCAGTGATACACAAACCAGCCAGGGCCTGGTGGGAGTCTTCCCCATCCCCGCCCTGCCCGAACCTGATCCGTTGGACTTTTTGCTGATCCTCGATGGCATATCCGACCCCGGCAACCTGGGTACCATTTTACGCACAGCCGCCGCCGCGGGTGTGCAGATAGCTGTGCTCACCCCTAGCAGCGCCGATCCCTTTGCACCCAAGGTGGTGCGCTCGGCTATGGGGGCTCACTTTTATCTGCCGCTGCGTATTTACCAGTGGGACGAGCTTGCGGCGCTGAAGCAAAAGCGAGCGGCCGGTATGCGCTTTCTGGCCAGCGAGATGATCGGCGGAAAAAGCTGCTGGGCCAGCGATCTCAGGCAACCGGTCGGGTTGATCATCGGCAGCGAGGCGGCCGGCATCAGCAGCCAGGCCAGAGAGCAGGCTGACGATTTTATCCACATTCCCATGCAGGGCAAGATTGAGTCGCTGAACGCCTCCACAGCGGCCAGTATCCTGATTTTTGAAGTGATTCGACAAAGGACCACATGAAAATTCGAACCATCACCTGTTTTTATAACCCTATCCTTCCTGACAGCTCCAAAACCCTGGATCAAATCACCCGTCTGATCGAAAAGACGCGCACACGCCTGAACAAGCTCGGTTTTGAGGTGCAGACCGTCCGCCTGGCTACCATCCCCTTTCCGTTTCTGTCGCGCACACTGGCAATTGATGATGTGCTGGGGGTGCTGGTTCCGCTGGAGAAATTGCTGTTAGAACGGGGCTTCGATTACGTTTCCTTCGGGCCGGCCATCCCGGAATTCCCCCAGAGCTATGAAATTCTACCGGCCCTCCTGCGCGCCACGCAGGGAGCCTTTTTCTCGGCGGTGATCGCCTCCAATCAGCAGGTATATCTGAAGGCGATCCGCGCCGCGGCGCAGGTGGTGGCCGAAGCCGCCACTATCACCCCGGACGGCTTCACCAATTTGCGCTTCACTGCCTCGGCCAATGTACCGCCGAATGGGCCGTTTTTTCCGGCCGGCTATCACCTGGGGGATGAGCCCGCCTTCTCGCTGGCGATTGAATCGGCGGATCTGGCGGTGACTGAGTTCACCCGCGCTGACAGCCTGCAAAACGCGCGTCATATGCTGCTGCGCTCTATCCATCAACACGCCGCTCGCATCAAAGCGATCACCTCGGAGGTAGCTGCCGAGTTCTGCATCCCATGCAAGGGATTTGATTTCTCGCTGGCCCCCTACCCGGTGGACGAATGCTCGCTGGGCGGAGCCATCGAAAAGCTGGGCCTCTCCAGCATCGGGCAGATGGGCTCTCTGGCGGCAGCCGCTTTTGTGGCCGATACGCTGGACCAGGGCGAGTGGGACAAGGCCGGGTTCAACG
>CAZHMZ010000104.1:0-13596 GCA_964532655.1 uncultured Anaerolineaceae bacterium | reverse complement strand
TCCGCGACTGTATCCGAGGCAATTTCCAGCTCGGGTGCCGCGGCTTTCTCTTCCAGGTCTTCCACCTCGAAGTCAAAGTCAGCCAGGGTTCCCGCCGGGGTTTCTTCCGCGGGCGTTTCCACCTGTGCTTCAGGTAAAGCGGTCTCGTCCGCATCAGGTGAGCGGGTGAAGATCTCTTCGGCCGCATCGGAAAGCGCTTTCATTTCCAGATCACCGGTTTCCGGCGCAGAATTCAGATGCAGACGGTCTTCCAGGTTGAAGGTGAAATCGGGCAGAGGTTCTTCATCCGCGGCTGGCGCATGATCTTCCGGGGCGGTCAGTTCACCCTCTTCGTCTATCGCAGCGTCTATGAGGGTGGGAGTCACCTCTTCCATGGGGATGAATTCTTCGATCACCGGGCCGGTTTGACCGGTTTGATCGGGCTCCTCCGTTTCAATCAACTCGCCTGAACGGTTGAAATACTCTTCAAAGAAGGCCGTCGCGTCCTGGTCCTGATCCAGACTGTCCAGCGTGCCGCCGTTGGAAAGTTCTTTCAGGAAGTCAGAGCTTTCATCGACAAATACCTGATCTTCTTCCACATCCCCAGTCTGAAGGTCAGTGGGTTCTTCGGCAAGGATGGCTTCCGTGGTATCCAGGCTCTCGGCGGGTTCCAGCTCCGCGAGCAGTTCATCGGCGATTTCAGCAGAGGGTTCAGCCGCGGCTTCCGCATCGTCAGCCACTTCCATATCGTCGAGGGCTGCCAGACCGGCGCTCAAATCGATCCCTTCCAGGGTCTCAGGCGGCGTCAGATCAACCGGTTCCGCGATTTGGGGTGGTATTTCAACGTTTTCTTCTTCCGCCGGGGCAATTTCAATCCGTTCAGCAGCAGGCGGGGTTTCAGTGGAGAGAACCGGTTCCACCTCTTCGGCTTCGAAGGCCGGCCACGCCTCTGCGTCAGGTAATTCGCTCACTGCTTCTGTGATCACGGGTACATACCCGGCAGCGGCCACGTCTTTGTCAAACGGTTCACCGGCAGCATTGGGCTGCACGGGGGGCGCGGGCCGCCAGTGTTTCAACTGCTGTGGCGGCTTGCGGTTTTTCAACCGGGTGCGGTTGGCCAGCAGATCGGTGTATACCGGGCTCCAATCTGCAAATTTTTCTTTGATCCAATCTGCGATTTGCGGCGCAGCCAGACCAGAGTCAACTTTACTGATACCCTTAAAACCAGGTTTGAGGATGTTCAGACCGGTTTTGCCCGCGATCTGGTCCTCCGTGAGGTGGAACAGCTTCCCAAACATGGGTTTGCCGTTCTTCACACGCCCGTAACCGCCCTTGGGAATGATGACCGATTCGGTCGGTTCTGGCTGAGAGTCTCCATTCAACGTTTCCGGGCCGGGGAGGATCTCCGCTTCATCATCCGGCACAGACGAAACAGCGCCTGATGGTGCATCACTGTTCTCAAGGACCCAACCGTCGCTTTCTTTGAACGTCTCGTCTTTATCAGCCTGCTGGGCCGGGCTGCGAAGCAGATCATCCAGCATCACCTGGGCAGCCTCGCCGGTTTCCAGTTTGACCGGTTTATGGGCTTGTTCCGGTTCAACGACTTTTTTCGTCTCGATCACATCCGGGATCACCACCTCATCATCGGTGAGCGATAGCTGGCTGGCGGATGCACGCGTTTGACTGCGGATCTCACTGAGCTGCCGGAACGCGTAGTTCACCGAACACAGGATCAGCGAACCGGAAATGCTGGTGGTGTACAGCAGGTATTTGTGCTGGCTCTCACCCAAGCGGGCATAACGCGCCATGTCGATGGCGCGGGTATTTCTCGATTCGGCGATGATCCGTTCCACCTCATGGATATCGGAAAGCGAAAGATCGCCGGTGTACTTCCACGTTTTGCTGCCCTTCAGGATGAGCAGGCTGTGATAATTCTCGTTCTGCTTTTGCTCCGCCAGCCAGGCATCCGCCTGAAATGGCTCCGGCGCCGCGGCGGGCTCCGCCTGCAGGTTCACTGTCGGATCCGCCGCGGTAGATTCCGCAGCGGAAGATTCCGCACCGATAGATTCCGCCAGGGTATCCTCCGCTTCAGCCGGTTCGGATGGCTGTTCGTCCGGCAGGCTCCACTCCGAGCTGACCGGTGAAGGCTCACTCTCACCTGAGACATCAAACACTCCGGCAGCGGGAAGTTCCGCTTCCACGGGTTGATCTTCGGGCGCCGATTGGCCTTCGGGCATCGATTGAGAATCAGCCGACGGTTGATCTTCGGGCATCGGCTCATTCTCAAGTGATGCCTTGTCCATTATCGAGGGAAAGTCCAGTGATTTATCATCGTCTGATAACCCGGACAGGAACTGTTCAAAATCATCATCCGGTTTCTTGCCTTCATCATTTGAGGTCGGGAATTGAACAAATTCTTCATTCATTTTGATGTCATCCTGTGCGTATTTTGCGCCGATGATAAAACATGACGATGGATGGGTTTCCTGATAAACCCCATAACGCGTTTCTCGATTTGGAAGGAAATAAATACGGAACTTCAGTATATCTCATTCTGCTCCAACCTGCCTGAAGCCCTCCTTCGCATCTATAAAAGTGTATCATGGGGCGATTTTAGAAGCAATAGCCCTGACAGCAATCAGTCATAAGGCTGTTACCGTTTTCTTACCTTTAGCTTGCTTTCCAAAAGGTTGCGTTTATGGCATAATCAGGTATTCTTTTGTGACCAGAGGTGTGTGTGGGATTCAAGAAGCTTTGCATACTCGGATTGGGTTACATCGGTCTGCCAACTGCTAGCACCTTTGCCACACATGGTCTGCAAGTCACCGGCGTGGATACCAATCCTAAAGTGGTGGAGTGCCTGCTCCACGAGCAGGTTCACATCTACGAACCCGGTCTTCGCTCTGTTGTGCTGGAAGCACTGCACTCCGGCAACCTGCGAGTGCAGTCAGCCCCTGAGCCGGCGGATGCGTTCATTATCGCCGTCCCCACCCCGTTTTATCCGGATAACAAACAGGCCGATATGCGCTGTGTGGTATCGGCTGCTGAATCGATCATCCCGCATCTGCGTCCGGGAAATCTGGTGATCCTGGAATCCACCTCACCGCCGCGCACCACCGTCGATCTGATCGCTCCCATCCTTGAGCGGTCCGGGTTGAAGGCCGGGACCGATTTTCACCTGGCTTACAGCCCCGAACGGGTGCTGCCTGGAAAGATCCTGGATGAATTGATCCACAACGCGCGCGTGATCGGCGGGATCGACCCGGTCTCGGCCGAGCTGGGTCGCGATCTGTACAGTCTGTTCGTGCAGGGTGACATCATCCTCACCGAAGCGACCACCGCCGAAATGGTGAAGTTGATGGAGAATACCTCGCGCGATATCAATATCGCCATTGCCAACGAGTTCAGCCGTCTGGCGGACCGCTTTGGCGTGGATGTGTGGGAGGCCATCCAGATTGCCAACCTGCACCCGCGCGTGAAGATCCTCAAACCCGGTCCGGGCGTGGGTGGTCATTGCATCTCGGTGGATCCATGGTTTTTTGTGGAGGCCGCGCCGGATTTGACCCCGCTCATCTCCACCGCCCGGCATGTGAATGACAGCCAGCCGCATTTTGTGGTGGAGCTGGTTAAACGCGCCGCTGGCGGTAGCCTGAAAGGCAAACATATCGCAGCCCTGGGGCTGTCCTTCAAGCCGGATGTGGATGATTTCCGCGAAAGCCCGGCTGTGGAAGTGGTGAAACTCCTTCTGGACGAGGGCGCTCTGCTGACCGCTTATGACCCGTATTTGAACGGTCTGGAAATCGCGGGTGTAAAGCTAAGCAAAGACCTGCCGGATACACTGAAACAGGCTGAGATCATCGTTGCACTGGTGGCGCACCGCGAGTTATGCGATCTGGATGCGGCTCAACTGCGCAGTATGACCCCGGCGAACATCGTGGTGGATACGGTTAATGTATTTTCAGACCGGGATCTGCCCGGCAGCGGTTTTGTACTGAATCGCCTGGGCGTCAACCGTCTGCCCTCCAATAGCCTGGCACGATGAGTGTAACCATCCTCAAAAGCATATTCGCGTTAACAGCATAAGGACCGCAGCCTTGCGAATTTTATCCATCTTTGGCACACGACCTGAGGCCGTCAAAATGGCTCCCATTGTGAAGCAGTTAGCCATCACGGAGGGAGTGGAATCACATGTGTGCGTGACCGCCCAGCACCGCGAGATGCTGGATCAGGTGCTCACCCTCTTCAAAATTGAGCCGGATTACGACCTGAACCTGATGCGCAGCAATCAGACCCTGGCCGGGCTGACAGCCGAGATCTTCACCCGGCTGGACCCGCTGCTGGAGCAGATTGCCCCGGATTGGATTCTGGTGCAGGGCGACACCACCACGGTGATGTGCGCCGCCATGCTGGCCTATTACCGGCGCATCAAGGTGGGGCATGTAGAAGCCGGTCTGCGTACCGGTGATAAATGGCAGCCCTTCCCCGAAGAGATCAATCGCCGGGTGGCCGGTGTGGTGGCCGATCTGCATTTCGCGCCCACCTCGGTCAACCGGGCTAATTTGCTGGGTGAAGGCGTGGAAGACTGGCGTATTCATGTGACCGGCAACACCATTGTGGATGCCCTGTATGAAATCATGCAGCATACCCCGCCGCCAGCCACGATGAAACTGCTGGATGACCTGAATATCTGTGAAAACGGGAAAAAGCTGGTGCTGGTCACCGCACACCGCCGCGAAAATTTTGGACGTCCGCTGGAACAGATTTGTGAGGGCCTGAAGCAGATCGCGCTGCAAAACCCCAATATTGAGATGGTCTACCCCGTTCACCTGAACCCCAATGTGCAGGAACCGGTACACCGTCTGCTGGGCGAGACCCCTAACATTCACCTGCTGGATCCGCAGGACTATCTGCCCATGGTTCACCTGATGCGCAGCGCCACTTTGATCCTCACCGATTCTGGCGGCGTGCAGGAAGAAGCCACAGCGCTGGGGATCCCGACCCTGGTTCTACGTGAGGTGACTGAACGCCCTGAGGGAATCCAGGCGGGCATTTTAAAGCTGGTGGGCACCGACCCGAACAGGATGCTGACCGAGGCCAACCGGCTGCTTCAAAATACCGTCAGACAGCCATTTGAGTATCAACACATCAACCCCTTTGGCGATGGTCACGCCGCCGAACGGATTGTCAAAATCCTGCTCAAACAGCAGGAAACGCGGACGGAGGAACTCCCATCACGCAAACCGTAGAATCACGCAGCGGCATCTGCATTCTTCCGGTCATGAAGGGCATCGGCGGCCCCGTCTCTTTTCGTTACCGGCTGGTGAAGGGATTGACGGAACGCGGATACAAGACCGTTGCGTCCCCGTTGGATCCGGAGTGCAGATCGGTGCTGGTGATTGGGGGGATCAGCCGGGTGGATCTGCTGTGGCGGGCAAAGCGGCGCGGTGTGCGAATCGTTCAGCGTCTGAACGGGATGAACTGGATGCACCGCAAAACCCGCATGGATTGGAAATATTATCTCCGCTGCGAGTATAACAACAGATTGCTGGCATACACCCGCCGCTGGCTGGCCGACCGGGTGGTGTACCAGAGCGAGTTTGCTAAAAGCTGGTGGCAGACTGTTTTTCACACCACTCCTTCGCCCAGTCAGATTATCTACAACGGGGTCGATCTGGCGCAGTATTCACCGGATGGTCCAGGCAGACCGCCGGAAGACCGCATCCGGCTGCTGCTGGTGGAAGCGCACGTGGGCGGGGGGTATGAGCGCGGTTTGGAGAACGCTGTGCATTTGACGCGCGCGCTTCAACAGGCGAACAACGGCAAAGTGGAACTGGCGGTGGCTGGTGACGTGCCCGAAAACCTGAAATCAATGTGGGATCAAAAGGGCGGCGTGCCGATCGACTGGCTGGGCGTGGTTCCGCGCGAGCGCATCCCGGAAGTGGATCGCTCCGCTCACCTGCTGTTTTCATCCGACCTGAACGCGGCCTGTCCCAACTCGGTCATCGAGGCGATGGCCTGCGGACTGCCGGTGGTGGGTTATGCTACCGGGTCACTGCCCGAGCTGGTGCAGGGAGATGCCGGGCGGGTGGCTCCGTATGGCAGCAATTACTGGAATCTGGAAGCGCCGGTGATCACCGGGCTGGTGCAGGCTGCCCAGGAAATATTAAGTGATCTACCGCGTTTCCGCGAGGCAGCCCGCCGGAAAGCCGAAGAGAAATTTTCGTCTGAAATGATGGTGGACGCTTATCTGCGTGAATTAACCGGTGATTGAAGGTTCAGCGGTTGAGTCTGACCCTTACAACGGGGGTTCCAGGTTATTCAGAGCCGGATCTTTGCCGCGTTCCACTTCCCAGGGATAGATAATGTGCGCATCGGTGATGGCCGCGTAATAATCAGGCCGGACTGATCCAAACAGGCTTCGGTACGGGTTGTAATGCAGCACGCAGGTGTACGGTTTGGCAGCCGCCGCAGCCAGGCGGTTTTTCACCGCGGTAATGGTACGCCCCGAGCCCCACACATCATCCACGATTAGAATATTTTTGTCGACCACCTTTTCAGGGGCCGGGAATTGGATGAACTTGGGCCAGGCCAGCAGCTTGCCTTCTTTATTGCGCTGCTGTTCGGTTTCAATCTCGGCCGGAAAATCGACCGAGGCGGTGTAAATGGACTGTGTATGCATAAATTCCGCCAACAAACCCGCCGGAACGATGCCGCCGCGTGTGATCATAACAATACCGTCAAATTCCACCTCAAACTGAGGCATCAGATGATCAATCAAAATGTCTACGTCAGACCAGGTTAAAAGTTCACGCCGAATGTTCATGAAAACCCCTGAATGGATGTTTAAAAATTATACATCATCCGGCGGGGCATATTTCAGGTTTCGTTGATAGAATTGAGTGGATGGGGAGAGAGGGTGCCTTATGCAAAAACTGACCATTGGACAGATTGCAAAACAGGTTGGTATGCGAACCTCAGCCATCCGGTTCTATGAAGAAAAAGGCCTGCTCACACCGGCCGACCGCAGCGAATCCGGATACCGGCAGTATGATGCCAAAGTGATGGAAGAATTGCGCCTGATCCAGCGCGCGCAGCAGCTTGGTTTTTCGCTGGCTGACATTCAAACCCTTTTACAGGGCTGGAGAGACGGGAATCTGGATCAACAGGCGTTTGTGGAGACGGCTGAAACGCGCTACCTGGTGCTGGAGCGCGAGGTGACCGCCCTGCTGGCGTTGCAGCATGAGCTGGGTTTGTTTTTGCAGGATATCTACCAGACCAGCCCCAAACAGATCCCGGCCACCCTGTTGAGCGAATTGATCGATCACATCTGCCTGAACCCGCTCAACCGCTCGGATCGCACCGCGCTGGACCGCCTGCTGGAGCGCGCCGGATGCCGGCTCACCTCACAATCGGCCCGGGATGCCATCAACCGGCTGCGCAACGAGCACATCCACGTGTGGGGTGACGCCAATTCCTACACCATTCTGGTGGTCAGCCAGGATCCGCAAGTGGAGCAGGTGCTGCGGCAGTTCACCGATATCGCGTCGGACTGCCGGGTGGATCGCCACGAACACCTGATTTCCAAAATGGAACGCACCGATGACGGGTTTGAACTCACCGTGAAGGGTCAGCACGCCTTTATCATCGCGCGCCTGTTTCTTGAGATCGACGGGAGAAGCGATTCGGGCGTGTAGGCGGATCGTTTCGTTACCACTTTTTTAGTGGAACCTCAGAGGGCGGGCGGAGTACTTCAGGTTCACCTATACTTTTCCCGGATGTATTATATAATTTTCTCATCCGACGGCTTGAAAAATCCAGTGTCAATCGGTTGTTTGAGATGAGGCTTTTATGAAGTGTTTCATCGCATCCGCTTTTGGACATGATGATGTTGACGCGGTGTATGATCAATGCATCATTCCAGTATTGAATAAACTGCGCGTGACTCCTTTGAGGGTGGATCGAATCGTGCATAATGAGGATATCGATAACAAGATTTTCGAGCTTCTGGATTCTTCTGATATCGTAATTGCAGATATAACATATGCGAGACCCTCTGTGTATTATGAAGCTGGTTATGCGGTTGGGAAGGGAATACCAGTTGTTTACACGGTAAGAGGAGATCACTTTCATTCGCGGGAGGATGATCCGCAGGGTAATCTCAGAGTCCACTTCGATCTTCAGATGAAGAATATTATCCCCTGGGATAATCCGGATCAGGTCTTTTCCAATACATTGGAGAGAAGAATGCAGAGGGTCCTTGAGCCTTTGGTCAAGGTGAAGGATCATCAACTTCTAATAGCGGAGGCAAGGGTAAATTTTGCCAGCCTATCGATTTCTGATCGGTTGCAACTTATCCATACGACCGGCACTGATCTCTTTAAGAAGCAATCCTTCAAGCCACCAGAAAAATATATTAGGGGATATACCGAGGTTCCGGGTTTCGATTCAACGTTTCTGTATAGATCTGGAAAAACAAGTTTCCAATGGGTTGGCTTATTCTCTATGCAATCTGCCCTAAAGAAATTTCTTTTGTACGTATCCTACGACCCATTATTCTATTCGCCTGAAAAGGGCACCTTTAATTTTGTGGAAGCCCACTACATAGTTGCCTGCCTAAACTCACTCCCTCAATCACGAATTTCCCAAAATATTCAGACCATGCGGTATCTCAATGAAAAAACCCTTTATAGAGAATTACCTCATGGGGCAAGAAACGTCGCTATTCCTCGCAAGATATATATCCATATAATTGATAAGATCAAGTCTAGGATGGAATTTCTCGCGACACTTGACTCAATTAAAAATGAGTATGGGTTATCAAAGAATGCGAATTATTGATCCCCCATCCTGAAGTGAGAATGAATGATTAGGCTCTGGTTACTCAGAGCCTTATGTCTTAAGTGATTAGATAAAAACCCTGCAGGGGCCAGTACTGTGGTCACTAGGGTGGATAATTCGCCTCTTTATTGAGTAATGGCAACGGGACAGTCGTCCCGTTTACCAGAAGCTTGCTAATCGTAGGTGTTTTATCGGAAAAATTTCCAGACAACGCATCTCGCATTATCAAAAATAAATAAACCTCATAGGGTGGGTAGAGCATGTCAGGTTCATCTTGTGAACCGGACGACCGCAAACCGCCGAAAAAAACATAATTTTACCTGTCGGTGGGTTCTGGGTGGTTATTGTTGGGTTTCGAGGAGGACCTCTCAACCCAACCTACCAACTTTTTCAAAGTCAAAATTTGTTCCCTGTTGCCCGCATAGGGTGGGTGGAAGGCGGAAGGACAATTCGTTTTTCAAAGTATTACTCCGCCTGTAACCCACCGACAGGCATACGGTTCGGTGGGTTACGGGGCCGCGAGAATTCGTGTAAAACAATCCTGGCGCATGGCCCCTTCACCCACCCTATAAAACTTCTGCCTGCCACTCAGGAATTTATCTCTTTATCTCCCAAATTCCCCTCTTGACCTTCAACTCGTGTTGAAGGTATACAATGCTGTCTGTTGGTATATAAACAGGCATCATTGAGGATGATGAATGGAAAAAGATTTGCAGGAAGAGAAAACCGAAAAAGTACAAAAATATAAAGTCATCGGCATGGATTGCGCCGATTGTTCGCGGATTATCGAAAGAGGCGTTGAGAAACTGGATGGCGTAAAACAGGTGGAGATTGCCTTCACCACCCAGCAGTTGAAGGTGGTGGGGCCGGCACGCGAGGAAGAGATCATCGCCCGGGTGAAGGAGCTGGGATATGAGATCGAAAAAGAGGCAGCGGCGCCCATGCCGCAGCCAATGCCCAAACCGGGCTTTGTGCGCTATCTGCTCTCCCGAGACGACGCGGTCTTTTTTTTGATCGGCCTGGCGCTGATCCTGCCGGGTTTGTTTTTGGAAGAGTTCTTTGGCATTCAGCACCCGCTGATCGATATTGCATCGGTGCTGGCCTTGATTTCTGCCGGGGTACCGGTGTTTCAAAGCGCCTGGAAATCCGTCGCGGTCACGCGCTCGCTGGATATCAACGTGTTGATGATCATCGCAGGGGTGGGCGCTGTGTTGATCGGCACCTATACCGAAGCCGGCATGGTGATGGTGCTTTTCATGCTGGGCGAAATCATCGAAGGCTTCACTGGCGAAAAGTCACGCCACGCCATCCGCAGCCTGATGGAACTGGTCCCGCAGGACGCCACGCGACTGATCCGCAGCAACGGCCGCTACGAATCGCAGACGGTGCCGGTGGCGGATCTGAACCCCGGCGATCTGATCATGGTAAAGCCGGGTGAGAAAATCCCCATGGATGGGCTGGTGAAGGAAGGATCATCGCATATCAATCAATCCAGCATCACCGGTGAGAGCCGCCCGGTTGAGAAAACGGCTGGGGCGGATGTGTTTGCCACCAGCCTCAACGGTGAAGGCGCGCTGGTGGTGGAAGTGACCCACCGGGTGGAGGATAACACCATCAGCCGCATGATCCGCCTGGTGGAAGAAGCCCAGGAGAAACGCGCCCCCGCCCAACGCTTTGTGGACCGGTTTGCGCAGGTGTACACGCCGCTGGTGGTGGTGATCGCGTTTCTGGTGGCGGTCATCCCGCCTTTGCTGTTCCAGCAGCCGTTGCTCAACCCGGATCCCAACACGCATGGCTGGTTGTACCGCGGCCTGGCGCTGCTGGTGGTGGGATGCCCGTGCGCGCTGGTGATCAGCACACCGGTCAGCATCATCAGCGCCATCAGCCACGCCGCCCGGCAGGGTATTTTGATTAAAGGCGGCATCTTCCTGGAAGAGCTGGACAAGATCAAAGTGTTTGCCTTTGATAAAACCGGCACGCTCACCGAGGGGAAACCGGCGGTGGTCTCTTTCTCATCGGTCAACTGCATCAACCCGGCCGATCTGGCTTCCCGCAGAGGTGAACATATCCAGGTCAAGCTGGATCACCTGAAGCAGTGCCAGAGCTGTTCGGAGATGATCGCGGTAGCCGGGGCAGTGGAGCAGTTCAGCGAACACCCACTGGCGCGCGCCATTGTGGCGGCTGCCCGGGATTCGGATCTGCATCAGAAATACCAGGCCGCGGATGTAAAAGCCGTGGCCGGCAAGGGAATTCTGGGCAGGGTCAACGGGCAAAACGTGGTGATCGGCAGTCATTCCTATTTTGACGAAAAGGGACTGGATCACCAGGCATACTGTCAGCTTGTAGAGCAGGATGCCAGTCATGGCTTGACGCCTGTCATGGTGGGGCGTGATGATGATTACATCGGCACCATCACGGTGGGCGATTTGCTGCGGCCAAACAGCAAAACTGCCATGAAGTCACTGAAAGGCACGGGTTTGCAGGCCACGGTCATGCTCACCGGCGATCACGCCGATGTGGCCAAAGTGATCGCACCGGCAGCCGGTGTGGACGCGTATCACGCTCAGCTCCTGCCGGAAGACAAGGTGGAAGCGGTGCGTACCCTGCAGACGCAATACGGCAAGATTGCCATGGTAGGCGATGGGGTGAATGATGCCCCGGCATTGGCTGCCGCCGATGTGGGCATTGCCATGGGCAGCGCGCAGGGCGGATCGGATCAGGCCATGGAAACCGGTGATATTACTTTGATGAGTGATAACCTGAACCGGCTGTCGTTCCTGCTGCGTTTGAGCCGCACCACCATGCGAACGATCTATGCGAACGTAGCCTTTTCCATTTTGGTCAAGCTGGCATTCTTTGTGATGGTCATCGTGGGCATCGGCACCATGTGGATGGCAGTATTTGCCGATGTAGGCGTAACCTTGCTGGTCACGTTGAACGGGCTGCGTCTGCTCAAACGGCCGGTCCCGCTGGTGCAGGAAATGAGCTAGCCCCGGTTCGACCGGCGCGGTGATTTGAACAATAGATAGGGGGATTGGATGATCTGAACCGGTGAAAGTCTGCCGGTTCAGTTTTCTTTGTTGCGGATAACCGCCAGGGTGCCGATGATGATGATCAGAAGCAGCAGAATGGCGCCCAGAATCAACCCGGTGGTGGTTTCTGACTCATCCGGGGTGGTATCAATCTCTACCGTGGCAGAGGGCTGTGCTGCCAGTGTGGACATGGGTGTGCCGAGCGGCGGGGGTGGGGTGGCGGTGGCGGCAGTCTCCGGATGGCGAGCGCCTGCAGCGAACAGCAGCGCAAAAATACAGAACGTGATCAAAAGGGTGGAACGGAGCGAAAACAGGCTTTGCCCAAATTTGGTTGACTTTTGCGAATGCGGATGCTCAGGCTCAGACATTGGCTTTCCTGATCTCAGTTGATTTTTTCTGCTGCCAGGCGGGCGGCTTCAGCAGGTTGGGCCGCTTCTGTGATCACATTGTACACCGCTTCGGACAATACCGGACCAAACAAATTCAGGATCTCATTCCCCGGCTGGCTGACGGCTGAAATGGTCGCCTGGCTGAGCAGGGCCATTTGCCTGGGCTGCTCCCATGCCTCAAGGCTGGAGGGGCGAACCGGTAAATACCCGGCTGCTTCGATCCATCCGGCCTGAAAATCGGGTTGGGTCAACGCTGCCAGCAGCGCCAGATCGGTTTCGATTCTTTCCTCATACGGGTCGGCGACTGCCCAAATCCATCCGGATACCAAAGTGACCGATTCACTGCCCAGCGCAGGGATGACACTCCCGTGTTCATCCACTCTCCCCAGCCAGAGATAATCGGACAGCCAGCAGATGGTCTGGTTGGACATGCGCTTGTTGAAAGCGCCCCAGGTCTGGGTGTAATTTGAAAAATCGGTGGAGCTGGAAGCCAGGGCGCCTTCCTCCGATGCCGTTTTGTAAAATTCAAGCACCTGTGTCAGCACGCCCGGATCCAGAAAGGGGTGATTCTCTTCGTCAAACAGTTTCCCGCCTGCTGAGAGGTACAAATTCAGTGTGAACAGGGATTGCGCATCCGATGCAGGGAAAAGCAGGGGGCGCGTGGCTGAGAGCACCTGGTCCCAGATTTGGATCTCGGTCTGTACGCCTGAACTGCGCACGACCAGGATCATGGCGTCGGCGGCAAACGGAACCCCGAAATATTCATACTGCACCTGCCCCATTTCGCGGGCGTAAGCGTACCAGTCTTCCTGTTCCATGATTTCTGCCAGACTGGGCGGAGATTGCAGCAACCCGTCCATTACCGCGGTTTCAAGATCGGTCTGGAGCATGAGGGCCAGTGATGGTGCGGCTCCCGGCGCCACCTCCAACGTGGTCTCCAGGGCGGCCAGCATCCCCGCGGCCCCATCCACTTCTTTAATGCGGACCTCAACTTCCACCCCGGGATGATTTTGCTCAAAGTCGGTGATCCGGCTTTCAAACATCGTCCTTGCCGGTTGACCGGAGGGGTTGAATTCGGGCGGAAGCCAAACAATGAGGCGATTTTGCCTGGCGGTTTCGGTTAATGCCTGCTCCGGGGGAAGTGTGACACCCATCGACGGGGAGGCCGTGCTGATGACCGGATTTTGCAGCGGGGTGGGCTGCGATTGCGGGGTAGACCCTACCGGTAACAGACTGCAGCCGTTGAAAAGGGCGGCAGAGACAATGAAAATGGTGAGAGCAGTCAATCTGATTTTTTGCATCATCTTACCGGGCAGACTGTGCGTGAACCGTTGATTAACGGCATCCGTGTATTTGAA
>CAZHMZ010000103.1:3796-13688 GCA_964532655.1 uncultured Anaerolineaceae bacterium | reverse complement strand
GAGGTTGACAAACCCGTTTCATCCATGCAATAATGACTGTACAGATCGCTCCTCTTATGGGAGGAAGGAATACAAACCCAATCTGCTGTTCAGACACATGGGGGATTTACATCACAGCAGACAAATCATCATCTGACACGTTACAGCCGTGAGAAAGGGTGGAAACGGTATGGACGAGATCATCAAAATATTTCGCGAAATTGCCTATGAAGGCCGGAAAGTCCGACTTTTAAACCTGTATAAAGGGATTCCGGTTTCATACGCCGCCAGCATTACCAGTATCGGCGAAGCATCGGTGACGGTAAGCACTGAAAAGATTCAACTGGTGGCCATGTATATGGCCAAAGAAACCCATATCCAGAACATCAAGTTCCCATACCTGGTGAGAGCGGGGGTGGTGCTGGTGAACCCGAACCGCATGGATGCCATGTTGTCCCACTTCACCTACCAGCCTGAACGTCTCGGGCAGATCACCCGGGTGCGGATTGAGCCAGGCTACCCCATGCAGGGGCAGGTGAGCACCCCGCAGATGGGCCAGGTGGAAGCGGATCTGACCGATATCTCATTGAATGGATTGGGTATTCTGGTGGACGAAGCGGTGGTCAAAAGTGACGCCGACCCGGGCGATGAGATCAGCATTCAGGTGCAGCTCCCCGGGATGGCTGCCCTGGATTCCGAAGATGAAGACCAACCCGCGGGTCCTCACCCCATTACCCTACAGGGCAAAATCATCAACGTGAAAACCGGTTTACCCAACGGGAAACGTCATCTGGGTGTGGAACTGCATCCCAATCACCCGGCCCGCCTGGAGGTGGCGCGGTTTATCTCGCAGCGTCAGCTTGAACTGCTGCGTGAGGTTCATTCCATCTACGAGCTGATCCGCCACGAAAA
The DNA here is from genome assembly GCA_964532655.1 of uncultured Anaerolineaceae bacterium. Classification (GTDB taxonomy): domain Bacteria; phylum Chloroflexota; class Anaerolineae; order Anaerolineales; family Anaerolineaceae; genus JAJFTV01. Next base: position 12,797 of record CAZHMZ010000103.1, on the reverse strand, counting down.
CGAGGATATGGGGAACCCTTCACCTGCTACCCCGCAGTATTGACCTGCCTGTCTAAGATATCAGGTGAAACTCGGTCTGCCGGCCTGACAGCCAGCGCATCTGTCCGCCCGTCATCACCGCGTCCTGTTCGAGCGCGAATGTCACCATCTGGCCGCCCCACTCGGCAACGACCTTTTTCACATTCAGCTCGATCGAATAGCAGGTATGGTCATAAACGGGGTAATCGCCGCCGCCCGGAACGCCGTCCTGGAAATCCCACAGCCCAATCACCGGACCCGCGGCGTGGCCATGATACCCCAGCGGATGAGAATAGATCATCGGCTCAAGGCCCTCGGCGCGAGCCTGCTGCAGAGCATCTTTCAGCACCTGGTTGCCGGTTTTCCCCACCTGCATGGCATTCATGTGGATGTCCTGCAGGCAGTTGCCGGCCCTCAGACCTTCCTTCAGGCCTTCCGGAGCATCTGCTTCGCCGGATTTGAGCACATAAGCCAGTTCCTGTTGATCGGTGGCCAGACCCAGATAGTAAAAACCCATGTCGCAGTGGAGAAGATCGCCCGGCAGAATTGTCGTGCGTGGGTTATCCCGGTGCTGCCCCATGGCTTCCTCCGGCTCGCCGGAACCCTGCAAATCCACGGTGGGATGAAACCAGGCATCCAGACCCATTGAAAACATTTTCTCGCGCATCCACCATTCGATGTCCGCTGTGGTGGTGATGCCGGGGTGTACCACCCGGCTGGAAAACGCCTCGGCGATGATGGCATGCCCCAGATCCACAATGGCCGGGTAAACCGTCAACTCGGCGGGAATGCGTTGCTCCAGCCAGCCCAGCGCCAGCGGCTCCGCGCTGACAATGCGCGCGGTAACATCCTCACCCAGGGCTTTCACGATGCTCTGGTAGCTGCTGTGGCTGAGACCATCGGCAAAGGCGAATGTGTCCGAAAAATTCAACCCGATGGAACGAGGGTTGTGCTCCTGCACAATCCGCGCCAGGCAGTCAAACTGGTCTTCGTTGTGTGGATCCCACACATCGGTGTACAGCGGACCAAAGCTGTAACGCGAAAGGTTGATTCTTTCCGGAGCTCTGCCAGGTTTCTGCACAAACACCAGCATGGTGCGCCTGCGCGGTGACATGCAGGGTGCGGGCGTTAGAGAAATCACAACCGGGTCATCGTTGTACTCACGCGAAGTGACAATCCACATCTCCAGATTTTCACGCTGCATCAGATCCGGCAACAGGCTGTTCAGACGCTGCTCCAGCCAGATATCGTGCAGTTCTTCGCGGCGCTTGAGGGGCAGCAGTTTCTGCCGGTAATCGGTACTGCTGTATAAACCACTATGCATTGGATGGGTCATTAATACCTCGCTGTTTATTTGCCCGGTTTCAGTTCTTTGTAGGCTGTTTCAATGTTGATCAGGTGTGGTTCGGCGTTGTCATCCTGATGCTTGAAGCGCATCCCGGCGCAATCCTGTTTGGTTTCCTCCAGGCTTTTTCCGGCCTGAATGGCATCCATCACCCGCGTTTCGAGTTCATCCAGATAGGCTACATCTTCGGTAAAACGGTTTTGGATCTCTTTTACATCCAACGTATCCTGTCCATGCCCGGGGATTAAATGAGATATCTCCAGCTTATTCAGGCGAGCGAGCGTGCGCTGATAGGATTTCAGGCTGTCATAAATAAAAGGGATCTCCAGATCGCTGAGCATATCGGCGGCCCATAATATTTTTGAAGTTCGTTCATACACCACACATTGATCCGGTGAATGACCGGGGGAGTAGAGCATGTTCAACGCGAGGTCGCCCATCTGAATGGTAAGCGATTCATCAAATGTAATATCCGGGGTGGGGATGCGGAAAGCGCGCACCCGCCGCACCTGGTTTTCGCGGTCGAAAGCCTGGATGCGGTTCAGCGTGCGCTCAATGCCCTCGCCGGAAAGCTCGGCGCAGAACTGGTTGTGCGCGATGACACGCGCGGTGGGAAAGAACTCCGGGCCAAAAATGTGATCCCAATGTGAATGGGTCAACAGGATATATTCTGTCTTCAAATGCTGGGTTTCCAGGAAGTTGATAATCGACATGATCTCCAGCGGCAGCAAACCCGGATCGATCAGGCAGGCGCTGGTGCCATCATAGAAAATGCCGCTGTTGGTGGCATACAGGGCGCTTTGCGCAACCTTGAGGTTGCCGTTCATCGTGGGTATGGTTTGGAAAAACTGAGACATTTATTTTCTCCTGTTCCTGGATTTGGCCTTCCCGATACGTTTCAACAACCAGATCAAGCCCGCCGCGTGTGCCAGAGCCGGCCAGACCCAGGCCAGATCTGCAGGTCCGCCGCGGCCGGTACAGGCCTGTCGGCGGCGGAAGCGCACCAGGCGGTAATCCTGTACGCGAGCGGCCAGTTCGGCATCACTGATGCGCCGGCCGTCCATCCCGGCAAACAACCCGCCTGCCAGCCCGCCGTTGATCAGGATCCGGCGCATAATCTCCAGCCGGTCCGGGTGGTCATCTGCCGGAGCAGCCTCGCCCGCCCACCAACCCTGCGGCAGCCACACTTCCACGCCGGGGTTGGCCAGCAAATTGCGGTACCAATCACTGCCGGAGCCAAAGCCGGCCGCGCAAAAGATATCCTCTTCTATTATTGCATAATTTGCCGGTGTAAAGCGTCGCAAACCGGTTTTTCGGCCGGTATGGATCATTACCATGATTCTGCCAAAAACCTCCGGCCACACATTGATGAGTGGTCCCATGCCCAAACGCCACATGAGCACCATCACCCGGTTGAAGATGCGGAAGAACTGCTGCTCTGTCTGCCTGCCCATTCGCCCCTCCTCGCCGGCCCGTTCGCTCCGAAAAAGTATTCTTCCACCACGGAAGAGTTATTTTTCCACTATGAAAGAGTTACTCTTCCACCATGATGGTGACCCAGAAGGTCTTGCTGCCGTCTTCGCCCAAGCCAAAACGGTGACCGCTGGCATTCCGCAGAACCCAGTGACCGGTATACTCACCCGGCTGCATGGGAGTGGTCATTTCCACCGAAACGTTAACCGCCCCGCCTGGCGGCACCTCAGACGGCATACTCACCTCATATGCTGCCCCCATTCGTTCACCGTTCTCAAAGCGCAGGGCATAATCGGTGGTCCAGGTGCTGGTGCCTCTGTTCAAAAGCTGCCAGGTTTTGGTAAAGGTTTCGCCGGGTTTCAACACGGTGCCGTCGGGGATGGTCATATCCTTTACGGTAATCCCCATATCATATTCGCTGCTGCCGGCAATGCCGGAATGCGGCAGATCGCCGGCCGTGCTGCCGGTGTACCAATCCAGGCTGGCCCCATCGGGGGTCATGCCGCGCAGCGCCAGCCAGCCGTACCGACCGGTGCTGGTCTGATAACAGTAGAAGGTATCACCCGGCTCCAATTCGGTTTTTTTGACCGTATTCAGCGCTTCCAGCGCCTGACATTCCTCCGCGGAAGGCTGGGTATCGAAGCCATCGGTAAAATTGTAGACGGCCTGGTTGAGCGGCTGCAGGCTGATTTTCTGGCTGCCGGCCACCTTTTTCATTGACAAATCGCAGGTGAGTTCACTGGGCGGTGTTTGCAGCCCGGCGTCTAAATCGAGACAAGTGTCAAAGGTGACAAAATACTGTTTTGCCGCGCTGACGGCAGCCTCCTGGGGCGGCTGGAGTGTGGGCGTAAACTGATGCACTGCCGCCAGAATGCTCTCCGCTTCCGCCTGAATGGAATCGGTGACCTCGATCAAATCATAGCCCGCGCCGGTGGTGGTATCCTGCAGGCGGATGGTGAAGGTCAGTTCACCGCTCTCCAGCCCGTTCAGACCGTTGTAAAAAACCGCCTTATCGCGGCCCTCATACTGCAGCACCAGCTTGGTCACCTGCTGGCCCAGTACGGGTACGTTGCCCTCATCCACCAGCAGCCCGCCCACAAATCCCTCGTCATGCGGCACATATTCACCGGTAAAGTGATATCCCAGCACCAGTTGAGCACGGTCTTTCTGTAGCGAGATAGCTTTCTCAAACATGCCCGGCCGTGTTTCCCAATCCATTTCTTCCAGACGCCATTCGGCCGGATAACGCACCAGCAAACCGTAATCGACGGACAGGTAGGTACCCCATCCTGTTGGCGGAACGGTGCCCGTTTCCGCCAATGGGTCAGCCGCAGGTTCCGTTCGTTGGATGAACTCAAAGGATTCAATGATCCCCGTGACTTCATCCAGCAGATCATCACCCAGATCCGCATCTGACGCAGAAGCGTCTGACGCAGAAGCGTCCTGAGCGGGCTGTAAAATGATATGGAAGAAGAGGTCATTCACCTGAAAAACGTCCTGCCAGCCCGGATATGCCGCCAGTTTGACCTGGCCGTTCTGTAAATATTCCACCCGTGGTAAGGATTGATCTAGAAAATCCACGGGCTGCAGTTGTGACCCATCTCCGGGCGGCTCCGGCACGGCGCGCAACCCCTGGATATCCGCCAGTAAACCATATTCGATCACCAGCAGCGCATTCTCGCGTTCCAACAGCACGGCCGGGTTGGCGGTCTCGCTGCCGGGTTGTTCGGTGAGGGTCCACACACCCGGATAGGTAAAGGAAAAACCAAACAGAGCGTTTTCATACACCAGCAACGCCGTCCGAACCGCTGAGGTGGCGGTGGCCGAGGTATCAATAATGACCAGTTCTGTGGTGGGAGAGGCCGTGGAGGTTCTATACGAGCAACCCCACCCGGTCAGGAGAACAAGCAGCAGGCTGAGAAAAACCGTCAGTTTTTTCATGCACGTTTCCTCCACAGAAATGGTGTCCATCCGCCGCGTCCAACCGGATCCTAATCCCTGGTTATTCCCCGATCAGGCCGCCAGGGTTGGCAATTTGGTGCCCTGAATGGTTCACAGCCGGTCATCCGGTTGATCAGATGTATCCCTAATTTTACAGGTTAACCCCGGAAAAAGGAAACTTCTCCACCATGATTGAAGTTCCTTCTCAGGCGCGCTGCAAAACAAAATCCTGCCGGGTGGCAGGATTTTGAAATTTATCAAGTGATTTGATCAGCTAGGGTCGCTGCGTTTGCGAACGATCTCAGCCAGGCCACCGTTGGCGGTTTCACGGTACAGCGAGGGCAGGTCATGTCCGGTCTGGTTCATCACCGCCACCACCTCGTCAAACGAGACCCGGTGCGTGCCATCGGTGAACAGGGCATACTCGGCGCTGTGCAAGGCGCGTGTGGACGCAAAAGCGTTGCGTTCGATGCACGGGATCTGCACCAGCCCTTTTACCGGATCGCAGGTGAGACCCAAAAAGTGCTCCAGACCCATTTCAGCCGCGTATTCAATCTGGCGGATGGTGCCGCCCAGCATCTGGGCCGCGGCCCCGGATGCCATGGAACAGGCTGCGCCAATCTCACCCTGGCAGCCTACCCGCGCGCCGGAGATGGAAGCGTTAACCTTGATGAGGTTGCCGATCAAGCCGGCCGTTGCCAGCGCCCGCAGCACCACCTCATCGGAACAGGACAGAATCTCCTGTGTATAACGCAGCACCGCCGGTATTACCCCGCTGGCCCCGCAGGTGGGCGCAGAGACGATCAAACCGCCGGAAGCGTTTTCTTCGGCGGCAGCCAATGCGTAGGCTGAAAGCAGCCCCGATTGCTGGATGTGTTTGCCGCCCATGCGCGTCTTGCGGTAAATGGAAGATGCCTTACGCGCCAACCCCAGACCGCCCGGCAAAACGCCTTCACTGGACAGCCCGCGGTGGACTGCATCGCTCATCTTATCCCACACTTCTTTGAGAAAAGGCCAGACGCTTTCACCTTCGCAATCCTGCACATACTCCCAGAAAGTAAGCCCGTTGGCTTCGCAATAAGCCAGAATCTCGGTCATGGTGGTGAGCGGGTAGACTTTTGTGCGCTCGAGCGTCTCACCGTCCTCCTGGATGGCCCCGCCGCCCACGCTGTATACCAACTGCTCGGCCTGCGGATTGCCGGCTTCATCCAGGGCAATCAGACGCATGGCATTGGGATGCACCGGCAGCACTTCTTCCGGCCGCCAGACAATCTCAACCGGTCTGGGAGCCAGAGCCTGTTCGATGGCAATATCGGTCATGTGGCCTTTGCCGGAAGCGGCCAGGCTGCCATACAGAATCACCCGATATTGCTCAGCCGGGTATTTATAAGCGAATCGCTGCGCGGCTTTCCGTGGCGCCATGGTATGACTGCTGGAGGGCCCGTGCCCGATACGATAAAGTTTTTGAATACTTTCCATAGGTTATTCAGACCTGATTCTTCCTGTAAGGTTATTCGTCTGTCTTCCGGCTTGCTACACGGCGTTTCTTGCCTTCCACCAGCTCCATGATCCCTGACCAGATCAACACAGTGGCCAGACCTTCATCCAGATTGCCCAGCAATGGGATATTGTCCGGCAGCAACTCAAAAATACCGGCGGTGGGGTTGAGCATATAGATCACGCCCACCATACCCAGGATATACACCAGCCAGGGCGGGATCGAGTAAGCCGAGAGCGGGTTGGTCAGCAGATTGCCTTTGGCCGGCCGCTCGTCGATATCGTGATTTTGTTCGTTCATTTCCATTCCTTTTCTTCACCTGGCGGCGGGATGAACCACTCATCCTACCGCCCGGATAAGAATCGTACCACGCTATTTCTTCATCAGGCGGTAATGTTCCTGCAGACTGCGGTATTGTAAGTTTTTCTCGCGCAGGGCCCGTATGCCTGCCACCGCGGCCGTGGCCGCCGACAGGGTGGTGATAAGCGGGATATTCATCAAAATGGCCGCCGCGCGGATCTCCATGCCGTCGGTATGGGCGCGGGTGCCGAAGGGGGTATTGATGATCAAACTCACCTTGCCCGAGCGGATCAAATCCACGGTGTGCGGCGAGCCCAGGTGCATGGGGTTCACATACGAGCAGGGTACACCGGCGTTGTTGAAGAAAGCCGCGGTGCCGGGTGTGGCAAAAATGGTGAACCCAAAACGGTGCAGATCGTGGGCGATCTTCAGGGCGGCGCCCTTATCAAAATCGTTGACCGAGATGAGCACGGCGCCATTCAATGGCAGTTCCTGCCCGGCAGCCATCTGGCTCTTGGCAAAAGCATGCCCAAAGTGAGCGGCGTGGCCCATCACCTCGCCGGTGGAGTGCATTTCCGGACCCAGACGCGGGTCGGTGCCGGGCAGCTTGTTGAACGACAGCACGGCTTCCTTGACAAAGAACCCATCCAGGCGCGGCTCCTCGGTGAAATTAAGCTCCTGCAGCGTTTTGCCGGTCATCACCTGCGAGGCCAGCCGTGCCAGCGGAGCAGCGGTAGCCTTGCTGGCAAAGGGCACGGTACGCGAAGCGCGCGGGTTGGCCTCGATCACATACACAATGTCATCTTTGATAGCGTACTGCACGTTCATCAGCCCCACCACGCCCAACGAGAGACCCAACTGTTCGGTGTAATCACGCATAACGCCCATGTGATAGGCGCTGATCTTGTAAGGCGGCAGCACACAGGCCGAATCACCGGAGTGGATGCCGGCTTCTTCGATATGCTGCATCATGGCCCCAATCACCACCTGTTGTCCGTCGCACAGCGCGTCCACATCGATCTCATATGAATCATCCAGAAAGCGGTCCACCAGGATGGTTTGCCCGGGCGCGGCCTCCACGGCGGCGGTCAGCACCTCGCCCAGATCCTGCTCGCTGCCCACAATGGCCATAGCCCGACCGCCCAGCACAAACGAGGGGCGCACCAGCACCGGGTAACCGATACGGCGCGCGATAGTATACGCTTCATCCATGCTGTGCGCGATGCCGTTTTCTGCCTGTGGGATGCCCAGCCGGTTGAGTAACTCGGCAAACTGCTCGCGGTCCTCAGCCAGCGCGATCGAATCCGGCTGGGTGCCCAGGATGGGCACGCCGGCCCGGTGTAAACTGGCCGCCAGATTGAGTGGGGTTTGCCCGCCGAACTGCACAATCACGCCTTCGGGTTGTTCGCGATCCACCACGTTGAGCACATGCTCCAGCGTGAGCGGTTCAAAATACAGCCGATCGGCGGTGTCATAATCGGTGGAGACCGTCTCGGGGTTGCAGTTGACCATGATGGTCTCATAGCCCATGTCTTTGAGGGCAAAAGCAGCCTGGCAGCAGCAGTAATCAAACTCAATGCCCTGGCCGATGCGGTTGGGTCCGCCGCCCAGGATGAGAATCTTGCGTCGGTTGGTGGGGCGAGCCTCGTCTTCATCTTCGTAGGAACTATACAGGTAAGGTGTCTGCGATTCAAACTCAGCCGCGCAGGTATCCACCCGCAGAAAAACGGCCTTCACCCCGGCCTGCAGGCGAAGCTGCCGGATTTCGGCGGCCGATTTGCCCCACAGGCGCGCCAAAAACGTATCGGCAAAGCCGTTTTGCTTGGCCAGTTTGAGCACGGCCGGGGTCAGATCAGCGCTCCGGCGCAACTGCTTTTCCAGCGCGGCGATCTCGAGCAACTGGCTAAGAAACCACGCGTCAAACCCGGAACAGGCGGCTACCTCATCTTCAGGCAAGCCGCTTTTGAGCGCCTGGTACACCTCAAACAGACGCGTGCTGGTGGGAACGCGCAGCCCTTCCACCGTGGGTACCCGAACGGCAGAGCGTGACGGGCCGGAGCCGTCCAAAAAGTCGATGCCGATCTCAAGGGACTGCACGGCTTTTTGCAGCGCCTCCGGGAAGGTGCGCCCCAACGCCAGCACCTCGCCCACCGATTTCATCTGCGGGCCGAGCGAGGGATCGACGCCCGGGAATTTTTCAAACGTCCAGCGCGGGATCTTGACCACCACGTAGTCAATCGACGGCTCGAAGGCGGCTTTGGTCTGGCCAGTGATGTCATTGGCAATCTGATCGAGGGTGTAGCCGGCTGCCACCAGCGCCGCGATTTTGGCGATGGGAAAACCGGTGGCCTTGCTGGCCAGCGCCGACGAGCGGCTGACGCGCGGGTTCATCTCGATCACCAGGATCTGTCCATCCTCCGGGTTGA
>CAZHMZ010000103.1:0-3786 GCA_964532655.1 uncultured Anaerolineaceae bacterium | reverse complement strand
TTCATTCAACGTATAGCCAATGGCCAGCTTGGCGGCAATCTTGGCAATGGGATATCCCGTGGCTTTGGAGGCCAAGGCGGAGGAGCGGGATACCCTTGGGTTGATTTCAATTCCTACAATGGTGTCATCTTCCGGGTTGACCGCAAACTGCACATTGGCGCCGCCGGTCTCCACGCCTACCGCCGACATCACCTGCCGGGCCAGATCGCGCATGCGCTGGTACTCGCGGTCAGTCAGGGTTTGAGCGGGGGCTACGGTGATGCTGTCACCGGTGTGGATGCCCATGGCGTCCAGGTTTTCGATGGAGCACACCACCACAAAGTTATCGGCGCTGTCACGCATCACTTCCAACTCAAATTCCTTCCAGCCCAGCACCGATTTTTCGATCCAGGCCTGCTGGATGGGCGAAACCGCGACCGCTTTGCGCACCGCTTCAGCCAACTCGGCGGGGTTCATCACCCAGGAAGCGCCGCTGCCGCCCAATGCAAACGAAGCGCGCACCAGCAGCGGGTAACCAGCCTTATCAGCCAATACCTCAGCCTCTTTCAGGTTGTGAGCAGGCCCGCCCTCGGGGATGGGAATGTTGTGCGCCAGCATGGTCTCGCGGAAAGCCATCCGGTCTTCAGCGGCCTTGATGGCTTCCAGCGTGGCGCCGATCAATTTGACATTGAATTTTTCCAGCACACCGCGTTCCGAGAGCGCCAGAGCCAGGTTGAGCCCGGTCTGCCCGCCTACAGTAGGCAGCATGTAATCGGGCCGCTCCTGCTCGATGATGGCTTCCAGCGCCTCGGGGGTGAGCGGTTCGATATAGGTTGCGTCCGCGATTTCAGGGTCGGTCATGATGGTGGCCGGGTTGCTGTTCACCAGCACAATGCGGTGACCCAGGCCGCGCAGCACTTTGACCGCCTGCGTGCCTGAATAATCAAACTCGGCGGCCTGCCCAATGATGATGGGGCCGGATCCGGGGATAAGGATGGTTGATTTTTCCATGGGTTTCTCCTGTTATGCGCCGGTGTGGGCACGGTCCATCATGCTGAAAAAGGGAGTGAACAGATCCAGAGCGTCATGCGGGCCGGGTGCGGCCTCAGGGTGAAACTGCACACAGTAGACCGGTTTGTGGATCAGCCGCAGCCCCTCCACCGAGCCGTCATTCAGGCTGAGGTGGGTGATTTCACTTTCATATTCCGTACCGGCCGCCTGAAGGCTCTCCGGCACCACCATGTAGTTGTGGTTCTGTGCGGTCACATACACTTTCTGGGTCAGCACATCCTGAACGGGATGGTTACCGCTGTGGTGACCAAATTTCAGCCGGGCAGTTCGGCCGCCCAGCGCCAGGCCAATCAACTGGTGACCCAGGCAGATGCCAAACACCGGGATGCCGCGCTGGATGATTTTTCGCACCGCTTCGGCGGCGTATGGTAGACCAGCCGGGTCGCCGGGGCCGTTGGAGAGCATCACACCGTCCGGATGGAGCTCAAACACCTGCTCGGCGGTGGTGCAGGCGGGTACCACTGTCACCCGCGCGCCGCGAGCCGCCAGGTGACGCAGAATATTGCGTTTGGCGCCAAAATCATACAGCACCACGTGGTAACTGCCCTTCGCGCCATTCTGCTGTATCCAGTGATCGGCGCAGTCGCCGGTCCACTCAAATGCCTCCGCGCAGCTCACCTCGGTGACCATGTCGCGCCCATCCAAACCGGGCCATTCACGGGCCATCTTCAACAGATCGTCCGCCGGGGTACCCTGCGTGGAGAGAGCAGCTTTCATGGTGCCGGTGTTGCGCAGCACACGCGTGATGGCGCGCGTATCAATGCCGGAAATACCGGGGACGCCGTGCTCTGCCAGCCAGTCACCCAGTTCATTGTCGGCGCGCCAGTTGGAGTATTGATGGCTGATGGAGCGCACCACTACCGCCTCAACCTGCGGTACTCGCGCTTCGATATCTTCCAGGTTGACTCCCACGTTGCCGATATGCGGAACGGTGAACAGCACACCCTGCCCTCGGTAAGATGGATCGGTGCAGATTTCCTGATAGCCGGTCATACTGGTGTTGAAAACCAGCTCAAAGACCCGGTCGGTTCGAGCGCCAAACGCCTCACCGTGATAGACCGATCCATTTTCCAGTACCAAAACAGCAGGTTGTGTCGATTCCATATGGTTCTCCCAGGCAAAAAAAATCCCTCAAACCATCAAGGCTGAGGGCGTTGCAAGTGGTCCAGACAACTTTGTGTGCACATCGCGCAATAGTTTACCAGACCATGGGGATTTGTCAAGGGAATCATCAGTCCAGGCCGGATGATGGGTGTAAAACCATCAACGAATGCGCCACCACGTTGTGTTGGCAAAAACGAATAAACGAATAAACAACGCCTTTGCTTTTTTGGATGATGGATCCGTCGAACCACTTAATTCGGTGTCATCCTGAGGAAGCGGTGTCTTCAACGCGACGAAGGATCGGATATGGGCAAATGATTCGGGTTTCCACATATGCAAAGGTACGCAATAAACCGTCAACGAATGCGCCAACACGTTGTGTTGGCAAAAACGAATAAACGAATAAACAACGCCTTTGCTTTTTTGGATGATGGATCCGTCGAACCACTTAATTCGGTGTCATCCTGAGGAAGCGGTGTCTTCAACGCGACGAAGGATCGGATATGGGCAAATGATTCGGGTTTCCACATATGCAAAGGTACGCAATAAACCGTCAACGAATGCGCCACCACGACATGTTGGCGAAAACAAATAAACGAATAAACGAATGAAAACGGACATCCGTATTGGGTGGATGCCTCTCGGTTGGTTCCGGGCGGGAATGCGACCGGAATCACCGGCAAACACACCGCCCTCCACCCACCCTATGCGTTTCTGATTTTTGATCGGTGGGTGAAGATCTTCACACCGGTTTTCCCGCGGTTCCGGAACTTATCCTACCCGGTTACCTCTTCCCGCTCGATGCAATAAAACATGTCCATCTCACCGCGGAACTCACGCAAACCCAGGCAGGTCATGCCGCACTTCTCCAGCGCCCGGCAGGAACCCTTATTCTCCGGGTTGGCCATGGCGTAGATGCGTTCCAAATCGGTGGAGGCAAACGCCGTACGGATCACCGCCCGGCCGATCTCGGTGGCATACCCCTTGCCCCAGTACGGTACCCCCAGCTGCCATTCCAGCTCGGGTTGTTTGGGCAGATACGGGTTGAGACCGGTGAGACCCACCAACTGGTCGCTTTCCTTCAGAAAGCACCCGCCGTGGAAAATCTCAAGGGTGCGGAAGTCTTTTTCCAGCATGAATTGGATATACCGCTCAGCCCGCTCCAAAGACCAGGGCTTATCGCCGGTGTAGGTGTGCACACGCGCATCGCCCATGATGGCCTGCAAGGCCGGCGCGTCTTCCAGCGTCCACTGCCGGATGGTAAAACGATCCGTTTCGAGATAAATCAGGCTCATCGATGAACTCTCCGTTTGATTGATGCAGTTGTTTGCCTACTATACTTCTTTACTGTACCAGCGCATGGTAGAAACCGTATGGAAACCCACGCTCTCGGCGGTATGAAGCATGGCGGTATTGCTGAGTGTGGTGGATAAAAGCGCCGTATCGATCCCGCGCGCTTTCAATAGATACATGCCGGTCAGGATCAGTGCTTTCGCCAGACCCAGAAACTGGTGTTTGGGATGCGTCCCCAGTGGATCGGTCCAGCCTTCATGCTGCCCGCCGGCGCGTGGCTGATCTTCAGGGAAGATCTGGCAAACACAAAAGGCGGCCAGTTCACCGTTTGGAGCCACC
>CAZHMZ010000102.1:0-13700 GCA_964532655.1 uncultured Anaerolineaceae bacterium | reverse complement strand
CTCCTGACCGATCCCGCCCTCGCGGATGATTTGAAGACCATCCTCGACAAGGGCAGCGTGTCCATGGATCAAATCCAAGCCGTTCTGAAAGACATGCAGTTCGCCGGCGCCAATCTGTCTGCGGTCAGCGAGGCCCTGGCCATCGAGGCGAAGGATCTCCCGGGGCTGGTTTTGCAGACGCAGCAGACGTTGCACGAGTTGGAGAAACTGATCGAAGGGGTCCAAAAACACTGGCTGATCCGCAAGTACGTCGAGCAGCCCCAGTCGAACACACGCATCCCACCCAGCGAGGTCGTGCCATGAGAAGGCTCTTCATTGCCCTGACTGTTCTGACGCTGGCCGGTTGCACCACTGTGCCGATCTTGACCACTCCACCGAACGACAAGGGACTGTCCCGGACCAGGGATCTCGCCCGGGCCGCATTCGAAGACGGCGCGACCGCCAAGGCCATCGATCTCCACGCAAAGGCACTGAACCGGGCGCTCGTCATGGACGACGCAACGGAGATCGGCAACGCCGCCTACAATCTCGCCCTCTGCCACATCATCCTGGGACAACTCGATCAGGCAAGTGCCTCGCTCGCCGAAGCCAAGGCAGCGTTCAGACGCAGCGGAAGCAACCCCGCCGACGTGCTCTTATTGGAGGCAACCATCGCTCAACGGCAAGGCACCCTGGAGCAGGCGCTGTCGCTGGCCGACCAGGTGCTGTTGTCATCACTGGACGAGAGCCATCGCTTTCAGGTCACGCTGTTGAAGGGGACAATTGCCTGTGGGCAGGATGATCCGGCGGGCGCCAGGACCGCGCTGGTCGAGGCGGACCAACACCACGTCGCCAGTACCCCACTGCTGGCCGCCAAGGAACGACTCGCCGGAAACATCTTCTTGCTGGAGAGGAATCCGGCCGAGGCCGCAGCGGCGTTTGATCGTGCTGCAGCCCTGTTCCAGAAGGCGAAACACTATCGGGACATGGCGCTCACTCTGCGGCGCGCAGGCGAAGCGTATCAGGAGGCAGGCGACACGCAACGCACGGAGGACCGCCTGTTGCGTGCCACGCGCAGCCTGGCCGCCCAGGGGGAGAAAGCGGAATGAACTCAGAGCAAGCCATCCGTCCTCATCGCGGACGATGACGCGATCCGCCGCCAAACACTGAACCGCCGCGTCACACGTCAGGACCACGACGTCACGGGCTTTCGAACCCTCCCGGTGATTGGCTCCTGTTCCGGAAAGTGCGTCCAATGAGCACAGGTAGGGTTACACCCCACAGACAAGGAACAAAGCACGGCGTAGTATGTTTGGATAGTAGTCTCTTCTGTCCACGCATATGTGGAACCAAACAAGACATAGGTGGGGAACGAGAAGCAATAGGAACATGAACTGGCGTACGTGCTACTTGTTGGCTGTGAGTATCCTGGGTGCAGTGAGTCTCTCCTGCCACGGGCCCGAAACTGGGGCCCTCAACCCCAGGATCGCGGCCGAGTTTGATACATCGAGCCCCGCCCAAGGCTCTCGCGACACGGAGACTTCGAAGTCGGAGATCAAGGTCCCCGAATCGGACCAGGACCGGGAGTCGCGTATTGAGAAGATGCGACGTGACAAGGAAATGATTATGCTGGTCGGCCTCATTGATTCCTTCATGTGACGGACAGAGGCAGACCCATGGCCAACAAGAACGAGAATCTTATGTTGTGGACGATTGCTGTAATACGGGAGGTTCTATGAGATCGAAAATGCTTGTTGCCGTCATTCTGATCGGGCTGGGCATCGTGGTGCTCGCGTACTCGGGCATCCGTTACAAGACCAGAGGAGAGCCTGTCGATATCGGCCCGCTGCACGTGGAAACCACAAAGAGCCACTTCATTCCCCCGGTCGTCGGAGCGGTCGCGCTGGTGGGCGGCGTCATGCTGCTCGTACTGGACACCAGGAAGGCATGACGAGAAAAGCCACAATGGAGACAGGCCATGAGTTGGCATTGAATCAAAAGACATATGCCGCTGAAGAGTGAAGAAACGGCATCGAATCGCAACCAATCCACAAAGATCAAGGTTCAGATGGAGATGTAACATGAAATCACAACAGATTCACAGGTGTGTCTTGATAGCTGTAGCGGCCCTTCTGGCAGTTGCGGTTTTCGTTGGCGGATGCCACGGTGTCAACTGGTAGAGCATTTTCCGTCGTTCTTGAGAACAACGAAAGGAGTCTATTATGGGATTTTTACTACTGATTGTGTTGATCGTGCTGCTCATGGGCGGCCTGCCCAGGTGGAACTACAGCCGCAATTGGGGTTACGCCCCCAGCGGCCTCCTGGGGCTGGTACTGGTGATCGTGCTCGTGCTCCTGCTCGCGGGGTACATCCCCCGCGGCTTCTGAGCCGCCGGTCCCTGGCTCGACCTGCCAAGCCCTCCCCACAACCGGATCCCTTTCCGCCTGGTACCCACAATGATCCCGGGTAGGCTTACATCCCATGAACAAGGGCCTACGCGTGGCGTATTATCTTTCTATTGCAGCGATCCGAACACCATGAGGATAACAGGGAGGACTGGAGAACCAGATGGCAATGGAGAAGGCCGGGGGCAAGGAGGGTCGCTGCTCGCTGCCGGCTGGCGACAGAGGACCAGTCGGCGGTGAAGGGGCAGCCCATTGGAGGCAGAACCCCGTAGGGGGTCCTCGCCGTCTCAAAGAAGCAGTAAGACCTCGCCGGAAAGGGAGGCTATGAATGAGCATTCACAGTTGGTCGGAAGATGTGATCCTTCTGGATCTGCCTCGGGAATTGGAGAAACATAGCGAACTCCAGACCGTCGTAGGAATTGTACGCGATAGGGGCGACTGTGATGTCGTGGTTGATTTCTCTCGTGTTGATGTTGTGGGTGGTGCATGCCTTGCCGGGCTCTTGGAGATGCGCAGGCTGTTGAATGACTGCGGGCACAAGCTGACCCTCTGCAGTGTCGCTCCAGCAATCAAGGGCGTTTTCACAATCGCTCGACTTGATACTCTGTTCGAGTTTGCAGAAGACCGGTTCGCCGCGTTGGCAAGCCTTCAGATGATCGCGTGAGAGTGCCCGGATGCCAAACGACCAGAACGTAGGTGTTTGCAGAGAATTCCCTGCGGACTGCGGGCAATCCAAGCTCGTGAGGCTCTCGTTAACCTGTGCGGCTCCTCGCACTGTTCCACCTGCCGGGTCCGTTTTCGCAGAGTGTATCCCATAATTCAGGGTAGGGTTACACCCCATAGATACACGGGCAGCCCATGATGTAGCATGTCTTCTGATGACCATGAGCAGCCGTGTGTGACTGGCTGCGCATGCTCTGACTCTGAAAGGATGATTCTACCATGAATAAGTACAGCAATCAGTCGAAAGGCAAACAAGTATTCGCAGCCCAGCAGATGGTTAACGCTTCGCGTCCTGGGCCGGTCGTTGCCACCATGCTTACGCACGAAGATATTGCCAGGCATGCGTATGAGATTTACGTCGAAAAGGGTTGCCGGCAGGGCCAGAGTGAACAAGACTGGCTGCAAGCCGAACGGGAACTGAAGAACCGACTGAACTGGCTACAAGCCGGACGAGACGTGACACACCAAGACCCGGTCGGATACCCCGGGGCCTATTGAAACGTGCGAGCGGCGGCCGCCCGTGACGTCCACGGTGGTGGCCTTCGCCGTTCTTGAGAACTTCGAATGGAGTCTATTATGGGATTCACACTACTGATTCTGTTGATCGTACTGCTCTTGGCCGGCCTGCCCAGGTGGAACTACAGCCGCAATTGGGGTTACACCCCCAGCGGTCTCTTGGGGCTGCTGGTGGTGGTCGCGGTCGTGCTTCTGCTCCTCGGGTATATCCCTCGCGGCTTCTGAGCGGCAGCAAGCTTCTGTTGGTGATATCATCGTGAACGCGAAGAAGAAAAGAGACGTTCCAGTAGAGTGCAACGAGGCGCCAACCATCGGTCCCGAACCTCCAAGGTCGGCGACCGATGCGCAGAATCCACACGCTTCAGTCGCTGATGCTGCGTCGGCTGACTCCGCCATACTCCAGAAGGAGCTGGCTGCACAGAAGGGCAACTACCTGCGTCTCGCCGCCGACTTTGACAATTTCCAGAAGCGGACACGGCGCGATTCCGGCCAGCAAGCCGCAGCGGAAAAGGAAGCATTCATCCGCGACTTGCTGCCCATTCTCGACAATCTCGAACGCGTCCTGGCTTCCGAGCAATCCATTACCTCCGAGCCATTGCATCAGGGTGTGATGATGACGTTGCAGCAGATGGGCCAGTTGCTCCATCGCCACGGCATCGAGGCCGTCGAGGATTTGGGACGCCCCTTCGATCCCCACCGGCACGAGGCTGTTTCCGTATGGTACGACCCAGGCCGGCCCGATCGGACCATCCTCGAAGTAACTCAGCGTGGCTACTGCCGTGGCGATACAGTCTTTCGTCCGGCCAAGGTCGTGGTGAATGACCGGAGCCATTCCCCCGGGGCTCGTCATGCCCGTTGAATTCAAGGACTACTACGACGTCCTCGGCGTGGCTCGAGACGCGAGCGGCGAGGGAATCAAGAAGGCGTTCCGCAAACTCGCCCGTATGTATCACCCTGACGTTGCCAAGGACAAGACGACGGCCGAGGCGAAGTTCAAGGAAATCAACGAGGCCAACGAAGTCCTGAGCGACCCGGAGAAACGGCGACAGTACGATCAGTTGGGAGCGAACTGGAACCATCCGGAACGGCAGGCGGCGCCGCCGCAGGGCGGATTCGGTGGGGGTCATCCAGATGCTTCGGAAGTCCATTTCGAGGGCACAGGGTTCAGCGATTTCTTCGAGCAGTTCTTCGGCAGTCGCGGTCGTCCCTCCGGCGGTTTCGCGCGAACACAGGGGGATGGCGTGGGAGGCGAGACACGCGCCCATCGCGGCCAGGATATCGAGGGCGACATCCTGGTGACGCTGGACGAAGTTCTGCACGGTTCGACGCGCACGATCCATCTGCAGCGTGCCGATCCGCGCACCGGGCAATCGGTCGTGCAGACTCTGCGGGTGAAGATCCCACCCGGCGTTCGGGAATCACAGCTCATCCGTCTCGCGGGCAAAGGCCAGGCAGGCATTGGCGGGGGCGATTCGGGAAACCTGTACTTGAAGGTGCAATTCGCCCAGCACCCCGACTTCCGCGTACGCGACGCCGACCTGTATTACGATTTAGATCTGGCCCCATGGGAAGCGGTGCTGGGTGCCACCGTCAACATGCCAACCCTGGATGGTACAGTGTCCTTGAAAATCCCGGCGGGCACCATAACTGAACGGAAATTGCGTTTACGCGGGAAAGGCTTGCCCACGAGCGACGGAACGCGCGGCGATCTCTATGCCATCGTGTCCATCCAGGTCCCGACGCATCTGACGCCGGAACAAAAGGTCCTGTGGGAACAGTTGGCCACAAAATCGACGTTCAACCCGAGGCAACCCTCATGAGCAAACGATTTGTTCACGACAGCCCCCATCCCCTGGCGATGGAGTTGTTTCAGCCGAAGCCAGATGTCTTGTACAGCCTCGATGCGGCTGCACATCTCGCGGGTGTCCCCCGCCGTTCCATTCTGATCTATTGTCGCGCCGGCCTTGTACGACCTGTCGTTCAACCACCGTACGGGGTGATGGAATTCACCGAAGAGGCGATTTATACCCTGCGGCGAATCGAGCACCTGCGCACCGTCCAAGGCCTCGATTTGGCCTGGCTCAAAACCATGTTCGATCTGCTCGATGAGGTGGAGCGTCTGCGCGCCGAGCTACGCTTTTTGCGTAAGCATTGAGAAGGCGAACATACACGAAGCCTATGCCCCATGGCGAGGACACCCAGTCAAACCTGCATCTTGGCGATCAACGGCAGTTCATCGAGCATCAGGTTCATTCTGCACCAGGCTTGCGAGGCACTGGAGCACAGGCTTCACGGGAAGTAGGGTTATACCCCATAGAGAAGGGCCGGCCGATGACGTAGTATACCTGCAAGGGTAGGTCGAAGAGCACAGCAGCAGATAGAGGCAGGTGTGAAGGATCGAATGGCCATGGGGAGCAGGAGCAAGGAGGCTCGTCAATCTCGCAAACTGAAAGAGGACTCCTATGTTCTGGACGATTGCCGCTCTACTGGCCTTCCCGTGGCTGCTCGGGCTATTGATCAGTTGCGCAGTCGGAGGGGCTCATTCACCTCCTGCGGGTGGTTGTCTTCATGGTGGTGCTTATCAGGAAACTTGAAGGGCCAAGACCCGTGTGGGAAACACTTCTGTGGCAGGACGGCCAAGAAGGAAAAGAAGATTGTATGTGCCGAACAGTGACAACGCAGTGTTGTGGCGACGATACGGACTGCTGAGAAGGGAGCGCTCTCGGATGAACATCCTATTGATCTACCCCGAGTTCCCGGATACGTTCTGGAGCTTCAAGCACGCGTTGGAGTTCGTGGGCAAGCGGGCGGCTCTGCCGCCGCTGGGGCTCTTGACCATCGCGTCCATGCTGCCGCAAGATTGGTCGCAGCGGCTCGTAGACACCAACGTGCAGAGTCTGACAAAAAGAGATCTGGCATGGGCCGACTGCGCGTTCATCAGCGCCATGGTCGTCCAGCGTGAATCGGCACATCGGGTCATTGCCCGGTGCAAGGAGGCAGGTCTGCAGATTGTGGCCGGCGGCCCGCTGTTCCAGATCGAACACGAGAAGTTCGAAGCCGTGGACCATTTCGTGTTGAACGAGGCGGAATTGACGCTTCCGGCCTTTCTCAAAGACCTGGCGCAAGGCCACCCGGCGAGGATCTATTCATCCGCCGAGCACGCGGATTTGCGGTTTACGCCTCGACCCATGTGGGAGTTGCTTGACCTCAGGCGATACGCCAGCATGAGCATCCAGTTCTCTCGCGGCTGCCCCTTCAACTGCGACTTCTGCAACGTCACCGCTTTGCTCGGCCACCGAGTGCGCACCAAGACCTCGCAGCAGGTTATCGCCGAACTCGACAGCCTCTACGCCCGCGGCTGGCGGGATGAGGTGTTCTTCGTGGATGACAATTTCATAGGAAACAAGCAGTTCCTGAAGAACGATCTCCTGCCGGCGCTGATTGAATGGCGCAAGGGCAAGACCGGAATCCTCTTCTTCACCGAGGCCTCGATCAACCTGGCGGATGACCAGCCGTTGATGGAGATGATGGTGGAGGCTGGCTTCAACAAGGTCTTCATCGGCATCGAGACCCCGGACGAGGAGTGTCTGGCCGAGTGCAGCAAAATCCAGAACAGGAACCGGAACCTCGTGGAGGACGTGAAACGCATCCAGCGAGCCGGGCTTCAGGTGCTCGGCGGCTTCATCGTCGGTTTCGATCACGATCGACCCTCCATCTTCCAGAAGCAGATTGACTTCATCCAGAAGAGCGGCATTGTGACCGCCATGGTCGGCTTGCTGCAAGCCCCTCCCGGAACGCGGCTGTATGAGCGGATGAAAAGGGCCGGTCGTCTTCGCGGGGACTCGTCGGGAGACAACGTGGACGGCACCACGAACATCATCCCCGCGATGAATCTGGACACTCTGCGAGAAGGCTACAAAGAACTCTTGCAGCACATCTATTCCCCGGAACAATACTATCGGCGGATCAGGACCTTTCTCCGTGAATACAAGCCACCCCGAATGCGAGGGCGCATACGGTGGTCCCATATCCTCGCGCTCCTGCGGTCGTTCTATCGGCTGGGCCTCGTGGGCCAGGGACGGTTTCACTACTGGAAGCTCCTGCTCTGGACCCAGTTCCGGCGCCCGCGGCTCATTCCCGAGGCCGTTGTCCTCGCCATCTGTGGTTACCATTTTCGAAAAGTCTGCGAACGGCACGTGATGTAACGCCGCCTGCAGAAGGGATAAGCAAAGGAGAGACCCGATGAGAACGAAAGTTGGTTTGTGGATCGACCACAGGAAGGCTATTATCGTGGCGGTCACGGACAAGGGGGAAGAGATACGATTGATTATATCGAAGGTGGAAAGGCAGCTCCGCCGCTCGGGGGATTCCCCTCTTGAGGGGGCCTATGACAAAGCGCAGGCACCGGCACGCAACAGCCGCCAGAGAACACTCACGACACATCTCAACATCTATTATGACGCGGTCATCGCGTGTATTCGTGATGCCGACTCCATTCTGCTGTTTGGTCCCGGCGAGGCCAAGGGAGAACTGAAAAAGCGGCTCAAGAAAGCCGACCTCAGTGGCCGCATCGTGGGTATGGAGACCGTGGACAAGATGACGGATCATCAGATTGCGGCGAAAGTCCGACAGCACTTTCACGATAATTGAAATCTGCAAGCGGATCGAGAGGTGAACGGCTGGGACTGTGCAATGGGCCTGCTGATCAGGCGGTAGGTCCTAACCACGGCGTTGGCCCCCGGATTCAGGAAGTGCATCCAATGTGTCCAGGTAGGGTTACACCCCATATCGGGGACCCGGCGTGTGGCATAGCATGCATTCAATGACAGATCCGGGAAACACGTTCGGAAAGAGGAGAGTGCGACGTGTCAGATAGCCACGGAGGAAGGCAATGGCAAGGAGCGGTGGTGGATCGACGCCGGCTGGTGCATCCGTGCACCCGTCGGCCATGAATGTCGACCCCATTGCAGGGGGAATCCTATACTGCGGATGACCAAGGACCGAATACGAGCGTCGAATCCAGGAAAGGAAAGGATCACAGCTATGCTCCATGTTCTACATTCTCACTGCTGTATTGATCTTGGGCCCAAGAGGGCCTTCGGACGACCCGCAAAATACTGTGGGATGAAGCTGCGAACCAGATATTTGGACGACACACTACGAGGTAATCATGGCAAGGATAGCCGCACTGATGGAGCGTCCGCTTACAGATCACCGTAGACTCCTGGAGGCGGGGAATGACCAAGAGCGTGATGCCTCGCCGAACGGCGATGCATTGACGGAACAGATCCTTGGGAAGATGAATGCCACGCCTCAGGAGGAGGTGCTGAAGAGGATCGCATCCCTGCCCCGCACCCGACGAGACAAGGTGCTGGACATCCGCCGGCAGATTGCAGAGGGGACCTACGAAGTGGCGGATCGCTTGGAAGGAACGATAGATCGGGTACTCGATGCGATCACTGCCTGATCGCCACTGCGTTGATGCTGCCGGCATGATGATCGTAGGAGCAGTACAGCGGGTGCCTGCACTGAGTCTATCCGGAGTGCCGGCGATGAAGGAGGGCGTGTCTCATGATGGGTAATACTCCTGGCGAACAGCGAGAGCGCGTTGCGTCTTGCTACATATCGCGATTTGACACGCTCGAAGAGATGACCCTTAAATGCACAGAAGACCCGGCCCGATCATCGCCAGATAGTTCGTCACAATCGGAGTGCAGCACTTGCGATTGTGTGCTTGTGTTCGATGTCGGTGGTTGGCGCCGGACATCGCATGGGATGACGATGACCTGCTGCACCATGTGACGAGTCATCTGGGAGAACAAGTTGCCCACGAGTCTGGGATGCAGAACGCTGCTGATCCCAGACGATATTCCGGTCGGCTGACCACCCTGAAAGGAAGACCATAATGGATCGAATTGTGTTCGCACTGTTGTTCATTGTTGCGGCTGCTGCGGCCGTCTTTCTCGCGGGCATAAGGATTGTTCGTCCCACGCACCGGGGCCTCATCGAGAGGCTCGGCAGATACAGACGTTTCGCCAACTGGGGTTTCAACTGGGTCATTCCTCTGGTCGACCGAATGATTCAGGTCAATATCACGGAGCAGATGGTGGACGCCCAGCCGCAGGAGATCATCACCAATGACAATCTCAATGCCAGGGTGGATGCCCAGGTCTATTTTAAGGTCAAGGACGACGAAGAGAACGTCAAAAGCTCTCAGTACAACGTCAACAACTACCAGTTTCAGATTGTGAACCTCGCACGCACCACACTGCGCAACATCATCGGCACGCTCACGCTGAAGTCGGCTAACAGCGAAAGAGACAAGATCAACACCTCGCTTCTGGAGACACTGGCCCGTGAAACCCAGCACTGGGGAATGGAGATCGTCCGGACGGAGTTGAAGGAGATCGACCCTCCCAAGGACGTCCAGGAGACCATGAACAAGGTGGTCAAGGCGGAGAATGAGAAGGTCGCTGCTTTGGATTTCGCCAACGCGGCGGAGCGGCAGGCGGATGGAGTCAAGAGAGCGGAGATCAAAAAGGCGGAGGGGATCAAACAGGCCAAGATCCTCGCGGCAGAGGGCGAGGCCGAGGCGATCCGGCTTGTCAATGAAGCAGCGAACACGTACTTCATCGGAAACGCGCAGCTTCTCCGAAAGCTCGAGGCCCTGGAGAAGTCCCTGAGTCAGAATGCAAAGATCGTCATTCCGACCGGTTCAGAACTCGTCAACGTCATCGGAGAAATGGCCGGTTTCTTGCCGCTGACAAAGGCATGAGCAGGACCGGTATGAAGCGGAGTTCCTGAAATAATCAACGGACAGAAGAAGAACTCGTTATGCGAATTGCGATGCTATCTTGGGAGTCGTTACACTCCATCGCCATTGGAGGAGTCGCCGCCCATGTGACCGAGCTGGCGGCTGCGCTGGCAAGGAGAGGGCACCAGATCCACGTGTTCACCCGCCGCGCTTATGGCCAGGCAGGTCATGACTGGACGGATGATGTTCATTATCACCGGTGCACGTACCCGCCACAGAACGATTTCGTGGATGACATCAACAGTATGTGCCGGTCGTTCGTAGATCGTGTCTTCGAGGTGGAGGATATGGTTGGCCGTTTCGATGTCATCCACGCACACGATTGGCTGGCGGCCAATGCGATGATATGGATCAAGCAGGGTCGCGGGCACAAATGCCTGTTTACGATCCACTCCACCGAATATGCCCGCTGTGGCAACGCCTTCCGAATGGGTCGATCCGAGCGCATCCGCTACCAGGAGCGGGCGGGGACCTACTGGGCGGATCGCGTGATAGCCGTCTCACAGGCCGCCAAAGACGAGATCACCTGGATGTACGAGGTGCCGCACTGGAAGACGTCGGTGGTTTATAACGGGGTCAGTCCGGAACGCTTCGATCAACCTACTGACCCCGGCGCAGACAAGCGGCGGTATCACATCGGCCCCCTGGATCCCACGATCTTGTTCTGTGGTCGGCTATCCTGGCAGAAGGGCCCCGATATCCTGGTCGAAGCCATTCCTGCCATCCTCAGACGACATCCATCCTCGCGCTTCGTGTTTGCCGGTGATGGTGATATGAGGGATGCACTGGAGTCGCGGGTTCGTCAATTGGGCGTGACGCACGCGGTGCGGTTCCCGGGCTATCGCAGTGGAGATGATCTGGTTCGCTTGTACAAACTGGCGGAGATGGTTTGCATGCCGAGCCGCAATGAGCCATTCGGGATCGTCGTGCTCGAGGCTTGGAGCGCCGGCAAACCGGTCATCGCAAGTCAGAACGGTGGCCCCGCCGAGTATGTCCGGCATGAAGTGGATGGGCTGAAGATCTACCCGAATCCCGACTCTGTTGCGTGGGGAGTCGGCCACATGTTTTCCGATCTCGACCGGGCTCGGTGGATGGGCCAGAACGGCCGAAAGGCTGTGAAGGAACGGTTCACCTGGGACACCATTACGGAGCAGATGCTGGACATCTACCAGGGGCTCTGCCCAAGCCCTGCGATGCCGGCGCACCGGGTCACTGATAGCATCAAGGCAGTGCTTGCGGCGTCTTCCCACGAGGCATCCTGGACCGGTGTCTTGAACGTGGGCTCTCTGGCAATCACCGATGTGGCGGGAGCATGCGGTCCACACACGTGCGTGCAAGCCAAGCTCCATTTCGGAGCCGCGGATCTTGAGGAAGAGGTTCACGACGCCATGACAGTGTGGGAATCGTCTCTGGTTCGCTCTGGTCTCATCCCTCAGCGTCAGGACCACACTCTGATTGTAAGGGGCGGTCGGGAGACCGTAGTGGCCGGACTGAAGCGCTGCGATCAACACATGCTACGAACGCGAGTCTGTCACAGTCGGCCGCCGAGCATCGAGATGGCGGAAATCCCCAGAGAAGCTCTGACAGGCAACCTCGTCTTTGCCACTCCTTGAGAGTGAGTCGGGGGCAGGTGCCGGTGTATGTGCCGTTCCCCGCTCTTCTGTCGGTCTTGGCTGGACGAAAGAGGATACAATGGCACGAGCAAGAATCGGCGATACGGTGAGAGTTCACTACGAAGGCCGTCTCGCTGACGGCACCGTGTTCGCCAGCTCTATTGACCGCGATCCAGCAGAACTGACGATCGGAGCGAGGAGCGCAATCCCAACACTTGCAGGGGCTATAGTTGGTATGGAACCCGACGAATCCAAAACGATCAGAATACCCGTCGCAGAAGCATTCGAGCAGCACCGGAGGGAACTCGTGCCCACCATCAGTCAGGAGACGCACGCCGCCGATCTGCTACCCAACGCTGGGCAGAAGTCGCAGCCCATCGACGCCGACGAACGATCCACATACCTCACAGTCTGGGACGTTCCAGAGCAGTCCACCATGATCGATGTCAACCACCCTCTCGCTGGAGGGGACTTGACCTTCGACATACTGCTCGTGGAAATCGTGTGAGTGTTCTCACACCGGACGCATGACCCGTGAGCCCGCCCCAGCCACAGAGAAGACGGTCCATTGCCTAAGCATGTCAGCCACCTGAATCCATGGGCTTTGTTACGACTCCGCCCCATCGCTCATCCAGAGCGGTAGTCACCGTACCCTGTGGTCCTCATAGACAGAATGAGTCCAGCATTTCGCCAAGGGTTGTGAGCAGTCACACAGCCGTTGGCATCCTGCTCATGGGAGGTACTCTCCTGCCCAGCGACGAAAACCCGTGGCTCCCAATGTGCCAATTACACCCACTCCGCTACCGGTAGCAGGTTGACCGCCTGCCGCAACACCGGATCAACATTCGTGTAGATATCATTCGTGAGCTGCGGACTGGAGTGTTCCAGCAACCGTTGGGTCACTGCGGTCGACACACCCCTTTGGGCCAGCAGAGACGCAAACGTCTTCCGCAGGTCGTGGAACTTCAGGCTGGGCTGCTTGATGTGCTTGCGCATCCTGTCCCACCTCTTCGGGCTAAACCTATCAGCAAAGAGTCTCTCCTGGCCGTCTGGAAGTCCGACCACATAGTTGGACAGTTCGGTCATGATCTCCTGTGGAATCGGCCGCTCTGGCATGGCTTTCCCCGCTTTGCGGTTTCGAGTCGCGATCGTATTCCGGTCAAAATGGATGTCGCCAATACAGATGGCTTCGATGTCGCCCCGTCGAAGACCTGTTGTCACGGCCAGCAATACCCGCAGGCGGAGCGTCGGGTATTTCGCCGTTGCCGTGAGCAGATCTCGCACCTGCTGGACAGACAGGGCAACCACTGGTTTCTGTGCCACTTTGATCTTCCTGATCTCCAGGCCCGAACCCACGAAACGATTCCTGACAGCCCAGTTGAGGAAGGCTCGCAGATTTGCGATGTCCTTGTTCAGCGTGTTCTTCCCCACCTCCTCGCCGCGGCTAAGAACGAACGCATCCAGATTCTGCTGGGTAATCTCCCGAGAAGAACTGGCGCCAACCAGTCGTTCGAAATGTCGCAGCGTCAGCAGGGCCTCGTAGATCGAAGCCTCCTTCCGACCCCCGACCTGCTTGAATTGTTGATACTCTTCGACCTGAGGTACTCCCGGTTGTCAAGACCAGAAACTCAGTTCTTTAAGGTAGTATTG
>CAZHMZ010000101.1:12080-13868 GCA_964532655.1 uncultured Anaerolineaceae bacterium | reverse complement strand
GTGCTGCGATATAAGATACAGTAACCAATAGGGCCGGTATTCCAATCATAGGCGCACAATTATAGTCGTAAACTGCGGATATATCACAGGCTAATTATAGCCATTCGGGATAAATTGACGCTAATCTGCAGCGGGTGTAAAATAGCCAGCGGAGAACAGACAAATGCCCATTTACGAATATGAATGTGAAAAGTGCGGTAAAAAGTTCGATGCGCTCCGGTCGATGAAGGACGCCGATGCGCCAATCGCCTGCAAAAACTGCCAGAGCAACAGCACGCACCGCAAACTCTCCAAATGCTATTCCCACTCCGATACCGGCTCATCATCTTCTTCAGGTGGCGGCTGCGCCGGTTGCAGCAGCGGTTCCTGTTCCACCTGTCACCACTGATCATCTATACGAACGAACCCAACAAACCTTCAGCCTGCATTTTTATCCATCGCGCATATGACATATGCCTGAATTGTGCATGTGCCTTGCCAATCGTTTTTGCAAAGCCCCTATGTTATACTACCAGTACTAAAAGCATAATCCTCAGGAGATTTACATGAAGAGCGACTTCCTTAGCATATCAGACTTTTCACGCGCTGAAATTGAAGCCTTACTGGATCTGGCTGTTCGTCTCAAAAAGCAATGGTTTGCAGGCGGAAATGATCCGGTTCTCAAGGGAAAAGTCATGGCGATGATCTTCCAGAAACCGAGCCTGCGCACCCGCGTCAGTTTTGACATGGCCATGCGCCATCTGGGTGGAGATGCGCTTTACCTTTCTCCCAATGAAATCGGCCTGGGCAAACGCGAATCCGTCGCCGATGTCGCCCGTGTTCTTGAGGGATATGTTGACATCATTATGGCCCGTGTTTTCGATCACCAGCACATCTTAGAGCTCGCAAAATATGCCTCCATCCCGGTAATCAACGGGCTGAGCGATTACGACCACCCCTGCCAGGGATTGACCGATGTGCTGACCATGCTGGAACACAAAGGGAAAGTCGAAGGTCTGAACGTGGTCTATGTAGGTGATGGAAACAATATGGCCACCTCGGTGATGCATACGGTGGCCAAACTGGGTGCAAATTTCACAATCGCCAATCCTGAGGGTTACGATATCAGCGAAACAGGCATCAAGGTCGGCAGAGAAATCGCCAAAGAAAACGGCGTGGAGTTGCGTTTCCTGCGTGATCCCCATGAGGCAGTGAAAGATGCCGATGTCATTTATACCGATACCTGGACCAGCATGGGACAGGAAGAAGAGACCGCCATCCGGGAGAAGGTCTTCCCGCCTTATCAGGTGAATGCCAAACTGGTTTCTGAAGCAAAACCTGATGTAATTGTGATGCACTGTCTGCCTGCTCATCGCGGACAGGAAATTACAGATGAAGTTGCCGATGGACCGCACTCTGTAATCTTCCCCCAGGCACATAACCGATTACACGCACAGAAAGCCATAATTTACCAATTGATGCGAGGACAATAAATGAAAACTGCAGATTATATTAAGATCGAAGATCAGTACGGCGCTCATAACTATCACCCGCTGGATGTTGTGATCAGTAAAGCGGAAGGTATCTGGGTGACGGACGTCGACGGTAAGAAGTATATGGACTGTCTCAGCGCCTATTCCGCCATCAATCAGGGCCATGTGCATCCGCGCATCCTGAAAGTGATGATCGAGCAGGCTCAAAAGGTGACTCTGACGTCACGGGCTTTTCGAAATGACCAACTGCCCCTCTTCTACAAAGAACTGACCAACCTGACCGAAAAGGTTTTCATCCAACAGGCGCGATCGCTGT
>CAZHMZ010000101.1:0-12070 GCA_964532655.1 uncultured Anaerolineaceae bacterium | reverse complement strand
ATGGACCGCCCTCGTCTTCGCCGGCGCCCTCACCCTGGAACAAGCCCTTCCCCTTGCTGACCAACCTGACCGGTTACGAGAAAGCGCTGCCCATGAACAGTGGTGCTGAAGCGGTGGAAACCGCCGTAAAACTGGCCAGAAAATGGGCTTACACCGTCAAGAAAATCCCCAAGTACCAGGCTGAAATGATTGTGGCCCGTGACAACTTTCACGGCCGCACCATCATGGAAATCACCGCGTCCACCGAAAACTATTACCGCGAATTCTTCGGTCCGTTCGTCCCCGGTATCATCCCTGTAAAATACAATGATGTCGACGCCATCCGCAAAGCCATTACCCCTAACACGGCCATGGTTATTTTGGAACCCATCCAGGGTGAGGCTGGCATCATCATGCCTGATGAAGGATACCTGCGCGAAGTCGCAAAAATCTGTAAAGAAAACAATGTTCTGTTGATCACCGATGAGATCCAGACTGGTCTGGGTCGTACCGGCAAAATGTTTGCCTTTGAACATGAAGGTATCCACCCGGATATCGTCACCATTGGTAAGGCGCTCTCCGGCGGCTTTTACCCGGTTTCAGCAGTCCTGGCAGATGCCAAACTGATGGATCTGTTCCTGCCCGGCGAACATGGTTCCACATTCGGCGGCAACCCGCTGGCGGCCGCAATCGCACGAGAAGCCCTCAAAGTGATTGTAGACGAGAAGCTGGTTGAGAATTCAGCCAAAATGGGTGAATACTTCATGGAACATCTGGCCGAGATCAACAGCCCCCACATCAAGAATGTGCGCGGGAAGGGTCTGCTGATCGGTATCGAGCTCTACCCCGAAGCCAAAGGCGCCCGCCGCTTCTGCGAAGCTCTTCAGGAAAAAGGTATTCTGGCCAAGGAAACGCATGAAAATGTGATCCGTTTCGCTCCCCCATTGATCATTAAGAAGGAAGACATCGATTGGGCGATGCCCCGCATCCGCGAAGTTCTGCAGATGCCCTAGTCATAAAACTAAAAGGCAAAAATCCCCGCTCATAAGAGCGGGGATTTTTTATGTTTCTAGTGTATTTCCGGATCAATACATCAAGGCGTTTGCGGCGTCGATCATCTCTTTTTGCGGGCGCAGCAATTCATCGGGGGTGCGATTCAGCGGGTGGGTCGGGAGGTTGAATTTATCATGCAAAGTAGGCATACCCGTCTGCACGTAAATCAAGCCGGTCACCAGCAGGTCATTCTCATAAGCTTCTTCGAGCATTTTAGCAGCATCCCAGCGATTGGTGGGATCATATTCTTTATCGAGTTTCTTCAGACGCAAAATCGACTCATCGAACATCTTGACTTCACGGACCTCACCGCGCTGGAAGTCTTCCACCGTGATGTTTTCGTAGGCAGGCACATACGACATATCGTGCAGCCGCGATTCGTGATCCTTGCCCCAGTTATAGGAATGCATCTTGGAAACGTTATTGAACGTCACGCACGGGCTGATGATGTCCAGGACAGCAATCCCATTATGACTATACGCAGCCTTGATTAATTCTTTTACCTGTTTCGGGTCACCGGCAAAGCTGCGTGCCACAAATGTGGCATGGGAAGTAAGCGCTTCCATGCAGATATCCACCGGCATGTAGCGCGATTTCCCATGGTGCTTCAACTCCACACCCTGCTCAATGGTAGCGGAATACTGCCCTTTGGTAAGGCCATACACGCCGTTATTTTCCACGATGTAGATCATGGGTGTGTTCCGGCGTACCAAATGTTTGAACTGACCCATCCCAATGCTGGCCGTATCGCCGTCACCGCTGACGCCGATATATTCGAGTGTATGATCCGCAAAACTGGCGCCGGTAGCCACAGAGGGCATTCTGCCGTGAACGCCGTTGAAACCAAAGGAGCGCTTCAGAAAGTATGTGATGCTTTTGCTGGAGCAGCCGATCCCGCTGAACTTCACCAGCCGTTCCGGTACCACGTTCAGTTCGTACAGCGCGGCTACAATCTGGTTGGTGATAGACATGTGCCCGCACCCCTGGCAAAGTGTGCTGGTTGCACCCTGATAGTCTGTTCGGCTCAAGCCGACCAGATTAACTTTTTTCTGCAAGGTATCTGCTTGAAGTTCGTCCATTTTACTTTTCCTCCAGTTGGAGAATACCATTTATGATCATTTCAGCCGAAATTGGTAAACCGTTGTTTTTGCTGAGCTTAATCAGTCGGTCAGCATGGTGCGGGTAATCCAGGATTAGCAGTTGCCTGAGCTGCCCTTCATCATTGGCCTCGATGACATAATTGTGCTCGTGGGCTTTGATAAACTCTTCCACTTCAGGTCCAAAGGGTTTCGAGCGGATGCGCAGCGAATCGGTGGGAATACCCATCTGCTGCAGCTTCATTTGCGCTTCACACATGGCCAGCTCATTGGAACCCACGGTGATCATACCGAATTTTGGATCATCCAGCTTTTCGATGATCGGTTTGGGCAGATCCGGAATGATAGTTTTGAATTTTTTGGCAATCCTCGCACAGACCCGTTCCCAGGTGTCAGGGTCTTCGGAGTAGCGGGAGTAATCATCATGCCCTGTTCCGCGTGTGAAGTAACCGCTGCGCGGGTGTTGATTACCAATCACCGTACGGTAGGGAATACCGTCTCCGTCAATATCCAGGTATCTTCCCCAGTCTCCGTTGCGATTCTTCAGCATCGCCTCCAGGCCCTCCTCCCACAGGATCTTGCCGCGTTCAATGGGAGTATCCGGGAACTTGAATTCCGGGCAAATCCACTGGTTCATGCCCAGATCCATGTCGCTCAAAATCATCACCGGTGACTGGATCTTCTCGGCCAGATCAAAAGCCTTCCAGCCGAATTCATAACATTCGGTCATATTGCCGGGGAACAGCAGGACAAAGTTGGTATCGCCGTGCGAGATAAAGTTGGCAAAGGTGATATCGCCCTGTGAGGTTCGGGTGGGCAAACCGGTGCTTGGACCCATTCGCTGCACATCCCACAATACCAGCGGGATTTCAGCGTAATACGCCAGCCCAAGGTATTCCGCCATCAGACTCAATCCCGGTCCAGAGGTTGAGGTCATGGAGCGCAAACCGCCCCAACCCGCGCCCACGGCCATCCCAACCGCCGAAAGTTCGTCTTCGGCCTGAACAACCGCAAAGGTGTCTTTACCGGTTTCCGGATCACGCCGGAACATGGGCAGATATTCATCCAATCTTTCTACCAGACTGGTTGCAGGTGTGATCGGGTACCAGGCGCAGAACTGCATACCGCCGAACACTGCGCCCATGGCACCGGCTTTATTGCCCTCGGTGATAATGCAGCCATCTGTTTTGTTGCTGGCAGCAACCCGGTAAGGATCTTTTTTGACAAGGTTTTCTCGCGCCCACTCAGACGCGCTGACAACTGCCTGGAAATTGGAATCGATGGCGGTTTTCCTTCCTTCAAAATGCTGTTCAAGCGCTTCGTGAATCTGTTCAAGATTGATCCCCAGCATTTCCGCCAGGATGCCCACATACACCATGTTTTTGATATAGCTCACCAGTTTTGGAGGAACATTGGCTTCTTTGGACAACTGATTGATCGCCATCGGGTACAGGAAAATATCGTCACGACCAGTCGGTTGGGTGATGTCATCCGCATAGAAAAGGACACCCCCCGGTACCAAAGTCGCGAGATCCTGTTTGAAGGTCAACGCATTCATGGCCACAACAATCTGGTTTTTCTCCTGTCTGGCCAGAAAACCGTTTTCATTAACACGAATGGTATACCAGGTGGGTTGACCCTGAATATTGGATGGAAAAATATTCTTCCCGGATACAGGGATCCCCATGCGGAAAAGCGCTCGCATGATGGTTGTATTGGCAGTGGCGCTGCCTGAGCCGTTGATGGTTCCAAACAAAATACTGAAATCATTGATGACTGAAGCAGTGGCCTTTTCTGTCTGGATATTTACATCAAGCATTGTTCAATCCTCTCAAAAAGTGATTATTCGAATAACTGGTTATGTGTGGTGCGGGTCCTGGTTCGAATCAGAGTGTTGTGTTCTACCAGAACCTGATATCCGGCGGCATAATCACCGGCGATGATGGCTTTCACGATCCGGTCGTGATAATTCCAAACGTTTTGCAGGTATGACAAATCAGCGTACATCCCAAAACCTACCGCGTCATACAAATCCCAAAAGGCTTCCAGAATGCCGTTCACAAAGGGATTGTTGAGCCTGGCGTAGATGGTCAGGTGAAGTTGCCGGTGTTCATATTGAGGGATCTGGACAGGTTTCGTTTCCAGTTTGCGTTTTGCCTGCTCTACCAGACTGATCAGCTTGCGATGATCGTCTGTGGTTAAAAGCGGAACAGCCTGATTCCAGTAAGCAGCCTCAATGTGGTTACGCAAATCGGAAAAGGTATTGAAGTTATCCGGGTTAATCGCAATTGCGTAACCTACGCTCTGTTGGACAGCAGGTCTCAGACTGTATTCTTTAATGGAAATCCCTTTTCGGGGTTTGATCTCCACCAACCCCATGACACGCGCCACCTCGAGTTGCTCTCGCAAGGTAGCTGTGCTGGTGGATAAAATGGTACTCAGTTCATTTAACGATTCAACCCGGCTTTCACCATTTTTTGCCAGTTCTGCCAGGTAGCACAACAATTCTGAACGGCCGTTCGTAAAAATACGTTTTGTGACCATGTTTCTTCTAATTAATCTGATTAATTGGATCAATCAACGTATCCAGTATAGCAGAACCCCCTGCTTTATACAAGGGGCTCTGTGGTCAGATTAATCAATACAATTGATAAATCAATTAGTCTGCTTGGGGAAATTCTTTACTTCTTCTTTTGTGTAAATCCGTTTACCGGCGTCGCGCAGATCCACCACAATTTCTTCGCTGAGCGCACGGATTTCAACCACGCGGCCCTCCCCTTGCGGGGTCACGATCCGTTTGCCCTTCTTGGGTAAACCCTGCAGAGCTTCAGAATAGATCTCGTCTTCATACTCCAGGCAGCAGCGCAATCTCCCGCACATCCCGGTGATTTCGATGGGGGTCAACGAAATGCTCTGGTTCTTAGCCATGCGGATCGAGATGGAAGAAAACTCTGAAAGGAAGGAGCAGCAGCAGCGTTTTTCTTTTCCGCACGCGCCTAACCCGCAGTAGAGTTTGGCCACATCGCGCGGTCCGAGCGGACGCAAATCCAGTTTGGTGGAAGAATAGCGCTTCTGCAGATCATTGCGCAGATTCTTCACCTCTCCGCCACCTTCACCTTCAAAATTATAGAAAACCAGCAGCCGTTTACCGTCAAAGCTGAACTCAGCAGCGATAATCTTGATACCAACCAGTTTCAGATCGTTGACCTTTTTCCGGCTGTATGCAACAACTTCTTCCTCTTTTTGCTGCCACGTCTGCCTGACGATCAAATCGCGCGGGGTAGCTTTCCGCGATATGGATTTCAGGTTGCTCCGGTCTTCCACTTTTTCATCAGGCACGATATTGGTGACAAAACCCATTTGCCACCCCTGGCTGGTTTCCACGATGACGGCATCACCTACCTGCAGGTCTTTGATCTCTCCACAGTCAAAGTGATAAACTTTGCCCACCTGTGAGAAACGCACACCCACAACCTGGTTTGAAATACTTTCTATGCTCTCATTCATGACCATTTTCTCACAATCGAAACCTCAGTCGTCAATCTTACCATTATTTCGTTCATTTTGTTTCGACCGGTTTTCGAGATAGCTTTCAACCTCTTTACGGTTTTGCAAAAACATACCCATCAATTCACCATTGCCAGCACGCTGCCGGCGAATGGTTTGCGCGGCGCACTGCGAACACCCCCGGATGGCCCGAAATGAATCTGAATTACAGGATACGCAACCTGCGAGTTTCACCATGGTAAGCACCAGCCCCAGCTTATCCAGGGCATCAGACCCATCAGCACAGGCCAGTTTGGTCAGTTTCTTCCACTCCGCATCATGCGAATCTTCGATAAGCGGCAGAACACGAAGAGGAAAGATCAGATCGGTGTCAGGGTTATTCATGCATCAGGCCTTTGAGTTCTTGCTGGCATAACGTTCGGCGCGGGCTTTTTCCTCGCTGGCATAGTTCCTTGGGCGGATCCGGGCATAATACTCTACCGGTCGCGCCAATTTTTCCAGGTCAAAAATGTGATTCTCCATTCGGTTATAGGATGCGTTTTCATAATCATGATCCATTTTGATCGAATCGAATGGACAATATTCGGCGCAGAAACCGCAGTTCATGCAGATATCCACATCGATAAAGAATTTCTTGGGGTTTGGCACCGGCCGGCCGGTTTTGGGATTAATTTCCCGCTCAATCCAGATGCACTGCGGCGGACATACTTTCGCGCAGATACCACAGGCTGTGCAGCGGTATTTGCGATTCCCCTCCTCATCCGTTTCGTACAACATAATGGGAATAAAGCGAAATTCTTCCGGAACCGGCAGTTTTTCTTCAGGGTACTGGATGGTAAAAATACCTTTTACATCCGTACTGCTGCGATGCTGGATGCCTTCCGCTGTTTTATAGCGCTTTTTACCCCATTTAATATCATCCAGATAGGTATCTGTAAAATGTTTGAGGGTTACCAACAGGCCTTCAAATATGCCTGATCCTTTTATCGCCATCGCTTTTACCTTTCTGTTCCCCGATCTGATTGGGACCTTATCGGATAGTACCCCTATCCAACAGGCGCTTATCGGTCCACTTCACCCAGGGTGATATCAATCGAACCCACATTGATGACTACATCGGCGATCTTGCCGCCGCGTGACATATCTGCCAGACCAGTCAAATTGATCAAAGTTGGAACCCGTACATGGTACCGGTACGGATTGGTCGTACCATCCGATACCAGATAGAAACCCAGTTCACCCTTAGGGCCTTCCACATGCCCATAAGCCTCACCGGCAGGTACACGATGTTGATATGCAGAAGGTCCGGCATTGATTTCGCCTTCCGGCATATCCCTGATCACCTGTTCCAGAATGCGCAAGCTCTGGCGGGCTTCTTCAATTCGTACCAGATAGCGGTCATACACATCTCCGTGACGCCCATACACAACGTCAAATGCCAGGCGATCGTAAATACTATACGGATCTGCCCTACGAATATCATACGGGACGCCCGAAGCCCTCAATACTGGCCCGGTAATGGAACAGGAAATCGCCCGCTCAGGGGTGAGTATCCCCACACCCTCACAGCGAGCACGCAATATTTCATTGTCGGTCAAATAGTGATCAATTTCATCCAGTTTACGCGGCAGACGGTCAAAAACCAGTTTCTTGATTTTGGCAAAGGATCCTTCATCGATATCACGCGCTACACCGCCAAAACGGAAATAA
Source organism: uncultured Anaerolineaceae bacterium (assembly GCA_964532655.1). GTDB lineage: Bacteria > Chloroflexota > Anaerolineae > Anaerolineales > Anaerolineaceae > JAJFTV01. The sequence continues at coordinate 4,724 of CAZHMZ010000101.1, read as the reverse complement.
TTACACATCATGCGCGAACCGGAAACCGCTTCAAATACATCCAGAATCAACTCCCGCTCTTCAAACGCATACAAAGCCGGTGTATAAAACGCACCCAGATCGTTGAGAAGAAATCCAATCGCAAAGAAGTGATTCATGACACGGGTCAGTTCAGCCATTAAAACACGGATGTATTCAGCGCGTTCCGGCGGCTTGATCCCAAGCATTTTCTCAACCGTGAGGGCGTATGCAAAATTATTGCTCATGGAAACGACATAATCCAACCGGTCAGTGAATGGCATGTTCTGGAGATAGGTATTTCGTTCGCCAATCTTCTCATGGTTGCGGTGCAGGTATCCCAGAACCGGCTTGATATCGACAATCTCCTCGCCTTCCAACAGTGCAGCCATTCGAAACACACCGTGTGTGGATGGATGCTGCGGCCCCAGGTTGATGATCACACGATCTGATTTGATCTCACCCTTCTGCGGAAATCGTTCCAGCGATTCATATAATAATCGGTCTGAAATGGATTCGTAATCTGTCGGGTCAAAATCCTTCGGATACTGCACGTTATGGCGAAACGGATTTTCGTCCTCATGCCGTTTCACCTTCCCTTCAGGGGTTCGGCTGCCAAACGGCTTGTGATCCATTTCATAATAGGGTTCATGCCAGTCTTTACGCATGGGGTGACCGGCAAAACCCTCCCACAGGAACAAACGCCGTAGATCCGGGTGCCCGCTGAAATGGACGCCAAACAGATCCCAGATCTCCCGCTCCTGCAAGTCAGCGCCGCTGTACAGCGCTGTCAATGAGGGTACAGACGGGTTCTCGCGCGAAACTTGCAGTTTCAGCTCAATCGACGGTCCGCCCGAGTATTTATAGAAAAGATAGACCAGCTCAATGATCCCATCACTCAAATAATCGACGGCGGTCACACAGGATAAAAAGTCGTAGTTATATTGATCCCGCAGTGTTTGCGCCAGTTCGACCAAATGTTCCGGTTTGACAAAAAAGCCGTGGTAACCAGACCGTTCGTCTTTTGTGACGCGGTCGGGGAACAGTTCGTTTAATTCCAGGTCTTTGGCGGGTATATTTTGTTCGGTCACCGGTTCCTCCTATGCCTGGGTTTCTGTGTCATCCGGTAAAATCTCGGAGTTGTTCTGGCTGATGGTTTTGATCAGTTCAATCTGTCGTGGATCGATCAGATCCGGCCCCAGGATCGGCACCGGAATTTCATGGATGGGTTCTTTTTGATACCAGGCTACTTCTTTCAGGGATTGCCCGTTGATTTTCGCGTGGATTTGCATGATACCGTTCAGGAGGGATTGCGGAGTTGGCGGGCAGCCAGGAATATACACATCTACCGGTAAAAATTTGTCAATCCCTGATACTACGTTATATCCTTCCTTAAAGGGTCCGCCGCCATTGGCGCAGGCGCCCATCGAAAGGACGTATTTTGGTTCAGACATCTGATTGTACAGTCTGACGATGTTGGGGACCATTTTCTTGGTAACGGTACCGGATACAATCATCAAATCGGCCTGACGTGGACTGGCCCGCATGACCTCCATCCCAAACCGCGATGAATCGAACCGACTGGCTGCCAGCATAATCATTTCGATTGCACAACAGGCCAACCCGAACATCATGGGCCAAACGGAACGGCTGCGTGACCAGTTATAGATTCGATCCAACGTTGTGATCGCCACCTGGTGCTGCAGCTCAGGCGGAATCTCCACACCGGGTTTATTCAAACCTTCATCCGTCATGACTGTTTCCTTTTATGAATAATTGATTTTCTTGTAAATATGCTCGACGGTCGTATTGTAACACGCAAATTTTGATTGTCAACAAATGATTAAAATAAATTTTTGTTTATTTAATTCCAAATCTCTACTATAATTGAAGTAATGGAATCCTTCCGCGAACGTATTTTAGAAATCATCCATCGTTTTGGTTCAGCGAGCGCCCCGGATCTCAGCAAGATACTGGGCATCAGCAAGCCTGCTGTTCAGTATCATCTTCGACAATTGCTGGCGACTAGCGATATTGAGCTATCCAATACAAATCAATCTGTGCCATCCCGCGGTAGGCCAATCCGGTACTACCGGATTGCAGAAAGCAGGTACCCAAATAATTATGAGAATCTGTGCGATTCGTTAATTGCGCAGGCATTGACTGCGACAGACGATAAAACAGAACTCGACCATCGTTTGAAGTCCCTCGCGGTTTCTCTGGTAGGCGTAGTTCCTGTGCAGGCATCCTTTATCAAACAAATCGACCATGCAGTAGAGCGTCTCACTGCTCACTCCTACCAACCGCATTGGGAGGTTGCCAGCAGCGGCTCGATCGTCCGTCTGCAAAACTGTCCTTACGCACATCTGGTCCACCGGCATCCGGAATTATGCAGGATGGATACTTTTCTTCTGGAAACTTTATTGGGGATTCCGGTGCAGGTCAAATACTTGTGGAAAGATCATCCCGAAACAAAAGAAAGCTGTTCATTCTTTTTCAAACGTTAGCGTTCTTCCGGTCTCACGTTTACGCACCAGCAGGGTAAACAGCAACGCGACCATCAACAGGATTAACCCACTCCAATCAAACAGCATAAACCGGGCAATGCTGGTCCGTACTTGCGTGGACTCTGGATTGATACTGAAAAACAGCAGCGTTTCCCCCAACCCACCGATAAACTGCATGGCAAACGCCTCTACCAGTGAAGTCAGATGGTTCAGCGGATGCGCCAGTGCGATCACATAGGGCACGTTCCACATTAAAAATAAAATGGCCAGGGCTTGAATGACCAGTTTCCCCGGTTCGCCGGAAAGATCGAATGAAGGCGCATAACGGTGTGGAGCGAGCAGGAACAACAGCGCGCATTGAACATTGAAAAAGAGCACGATAAAAATCGGTAGTCGAATCCACCAGATAGAAAAACCGAATTTCTTCATAACAATCCTGTCAGTCAATAACCTGTCAGATAATAACCTTTCAGATAATCATAACATCATCGATTGCCTTTCACTGAAATTCGAGGCGGTTTTTACCGGCTGCTGATACAATAAGGCTGATGGAAAACAAACAGGCTGATTTTCTTGAACAGATTCTGGATACTGTTCCGGATGGTGCGGTGGAAAATATCGTGATCGGCAAGCACTGGACCTCCGTCAGCGTTCAAAGCGAGGGCCAGCGTTTTTGCGGGATGGCATCCACCATTCAACCCATTGCGGCATCCGGTGGTGGTCATTTCAGCGCCTCTGCCGATGGAAAACAGGTGTCTGCCCGTCAATTAGCATCCCGTTTATCATCTGATAAGCCGGCCCTGGCGGGGATAGCCGCCGCAGCCCTCAATGCTCTTCTGCAGATCCTTTTAATCAACGATACCGCGGAGAATGATCCTGATTTTGATTGCTCTTCACGCAACGCGGAGAAAATTCTGCTGGAAAACGCCCCCAAAAAGCGCGTTGCGCTGGTCGGGCATTTCCCGTTCACCGATAAGTTGAGAGCAGCCGCCGGTCACTTGGATGTGCTGGAGTTTCGCCCGCGCCCTGGTGACCTGCCGGCGGAAATGGCTCCGGAAGTGCTCCCATCAGCTGATCTGATTGCCATCACCGGCATGACCTGGGTGAACGGAACCCTGCCGGATCTGCTGGCCCTCTGCCCACCCACGGCCGAAGTCCTGCTTTTAGGCGCCAGCACACCGCTTTCACCGGTTCTCTTCAACCATGGGATTGATTATTTATCCGGTGCTCTGGTGAAAGAAATTAATCCTGTCATGCAGGCTGTCGCCGCCGGAGCGGTTTACCGCCAGATCATGCCACTGGGTTTGCAATTGGTCACATTACACCGCCGTTACGGTAGATAGAGTTCCATGCTATGAATGAAATTGATCAAAAAACCACTCAATGGCTGACCGAAAACAAACACGTTGCCATTGCCACCCTGGTGAAGGTATACGGCTCTGCTCCGCAGCCTCTGGGAGCCAAAATGGTCGTAACCGATGATGGACAATTTTTTGGGGCCGTCAGCGGCGGATGCGTGGAAGGGGATGTGATCGAACAGGCTGCTCGCGTCATCACATCCGGACAATCGAAACTGAAAACATATGGCATCAGTAATGATTCTGCCTGGGAGGTTGGCCTGGCATGTGGGGGAACCATTGAGGTGTTCATCGAGCCGGCCCAACAGGTTCATCAGGAGATCCTGGAGCTGCAGCGTCAACAGCGCTTGTTTACGGTGTTGACAATATTATCAGGCAACCGTACAGGTGAAAAACGAATCGTCCTGCCCGATCAGGTCGAGGATCACTGGCAATCCGGTTTGCATTCGGATACAGGCCTTTTTCAATTGGTTTCTGACGCGCTGAAGCGGCAAAAATCGGATAAAATCACCGTTCAGCTTGACGGTGAGGAAACCGAGATTTTTTGTGAGGTTTTCTCACCTCCGGCCAGGTTATTCATCATCGGGGCTGTACACATTGCCATGCCCCTGGTGGAACTGGCTCGCGTGCTCCACTTTATCACCTATGTCATCGATCCTCGCCGGATTTTTGCAAATCGTGAACGGTTTCCATTCGCGGATCATCTGGTGATTGGTTGGCCTTCGGAGGAACTCGAAAAACTGCATGTTGATGAAAATACTTTCATCGTCTTTATCAGTCATGATGAGAAGTTCGATGTGCCTGCCATGCAGGTGGCACTGAAAAGCAATGCTCGTTATATCGGAGCACTGGGGTCAAAAAC
>CAZHMZ010000100.1:2630-13899 GCA_964532655.1 uncultured Anaerolineaceae bacterium | reverse complement strand
ACCTTGCCGGTGACGCCGAACTTCTCGGGGGTGCCACGGCCGGTTTTGCCGATAAAGCCGGTGGCGTGCGAGTCATCTACGAACACCATGGCGTCATACGCTTCGGCCAGCTCCACGATCTTGTCCAACTGGGCGCAGTCGCCGTCCATGGAATAGACGCCGTCATTGATAATGACGCGCATGCGTTTGTCCTGGTACTCTTTCAGTTTCTTTTCCAGGTGATCCATATCGCTGTGCTTGTAGGTATCATGCGTGGCCGAGCACAGGCGCATCCCGTCGATGATCGAGGCGTGCACCAGACGATCTGAGATCATCACATCGTCGCCGGTCAATACGGCTTCAAACACACCGGCATTGGCATCCATGCACGAGGCAAACAGAATGGTGTCTTCCGTACCCAGGAAATCGGTCACCACCTGCTCCAGTTCGCGGTGGATATCCTGGGTGCCGCAGATAAAGCGCACCGATGACATGCCGTAGCCGCGTGTATCCAATCCTTCATGGGCTGCTTTCACCACTTCGGGGTGGCTGGAAAGACCCAGATAGTTGTTGGCGCAAATGTTGATCACTTTTTGAATATCGGCGCCGGATGGGTATTCCACGTTGATATCGGCTGCCTGGGGCGAGTGAATAAAGCGCTCCTGTTTGAAAATGCCCTGACTGCGGATATCGTCCAGAATCCCCTGATACGTTCCACGTACACGTTCATTGAAACTCATCGTACTCTCCTCATTGAATAATTGGCAGGATGACAGGCCACCAGAGCTTTGCATCATCGCTGATGCTACCGGCGGCTGTCATGCGAATGTCTTGAACTTATTTACCGCTAAATCGCTTTACCAGAGCAACGATCTTGTTGACCGTGTCAAAGGCTTCCGGGCTGGCTTCATCATCGGGGATGGAGATCTTGTATTTCATCTCGAGAAAACGCTTCAGCGAGACCATGGAGAAAGAGTCGACCAGACCGCCGGAGATCAGCGGGGTGTCATAGGTAACATCGTCGCCATCATCGGCATATTCATCTTTTACGTACTCCAGAATTACATCCTTCATTTCGTCCATTGTGTTTCTCCTTCAAGATAAGTTGTGAATTTTTCAGTACGGTTAAACACCGCTTCAAATGTGGCGCAGATCAGGTATATGCCAATTCTAATCATTTTCCAGGGTGGATGTGTCACCGGTTTCTTCATTCCATTCACGGGCATGCAGCAGCCGCCGCATGATTTTACCGCTGCGCGTTTTAGGCAAATTGTCGATGTATTCGATCTCCTGCGGCATGGCCAGCGGTGAGAGACGTTTGCGGATAAAGTTCATGATTTCCAGTTCCAATTCGGGGCTGGGCTCAAAGCCGGGTTTCAGGGTGACAAAGGCTTTCACCACCTCCATATTGATTTCATCCGGCTTGGACACCACCGCCGATTCGGCCACGGCGGGGTGCTCCAGCAGAGCTGATTCCACTTCAAACGGGCTGACCAGATGACCGCCGGTGTTGATCACATCATCATCGCGCCCCACAAACCAGAAATAGCCGTCCGCGTCCAGACGCGCCCGGTCGCCGGGCAAATACCAGCCGTTGTGGAATTTGTTCTGGTAGGTGGATTCATTGTTCCAATAGGTGCACATCATGGCAGGCCAGCCAGGCTTGAAACCGATCAGCCCGATCACCCCCGGCTCGTGGATGGGTTCATACGTCTGTGGATTGAGCACGGTGCCGGTAATACCCGGAAACGGCTTGCCCATGGAACCGGGTTTGATCTTCATGCCCGGGTAATTGGAGATCATGATCGAGCCGGTTTCCGTCTGCCAGTAGGAATCATGGAAGGGCAGGCCATACACCCGCTCAGACCAAACCACGGCTTCCGGGTTGAGCGGTTCGCCCACACTGATCAGATGCCGCAGCGACGAGAGATCAAATTTCTTCACGATCTCATCACCGGCTTTCATCAGCGAACGGATTGCAGTGGGGGCTGAATACCACACGGTGACCCGGTGGCGTTCGATAAAACTGTACCAGGTTTCGGCGGAGAAGCCGGAATCGAGCACGCACTGCGTCACCCCCAGCGCCCAGGGAGCGATGATGCCGTACGAGGTGCCGGTCACCCAGCCCGGGTCGGCGGTGCACCAGTAAATGTCATCGGGTTGCAGATCCAACACCCATTTGGCGGTGAGATACTGTGAGATGAGCGAGTAGTGCACATGCTTCACGCCCTTGGGCTGCCCGGTGGTGCCGGAGGTATAGTGCAGCAATGACGGGGTCTCCGCCCGGGTGGGGAAGATTTCGAGCTGCTCCACCCGCTCGGCTTCCATGTTGAAAGCCAGTTCCCGTTCTTTTAGGTCACGTTTGGGTCCCTGCTCGCCATGCTGATCCACCACGATGATGTGGCGCAGCTCGGGCAGCCGGTCGAGGATTTTGCGCACCTTGGAAACATGCTTGCGTTGGGTGAGGATGGCGCGTGTGCCGGCATTCTCCAGCCGCACCCACAGCGAATCTTCACCAAAGGCGGAGAAGAGCGGCTGTGCGATGGCGCCGATTTTGACGATGCCCAGCAGCCCGATATACAGCTCGGGTACCCGGTCCATAAACAGGCACACCCGCTCACCGGGTTGAATACCCAGCCCTCGCAGATAGGCGCCGATAGTATTGCTGTAAACGCGCACATCGTCATAGGTGTACTGCTTTTTCTCGCCTTGCGCGTTTTCCCACAGCAGAGCAGTTTTTTGGGCCATGCCCATATCACATATGCGATCAGAGCAGTACCAGCCAATGTTGATCAAACCGCCGGGTTGGTACTCAAGTTCTGCTTCCGCGATTGACCAGTTGAAACCTTTCACCCTTTCTTCGTATGACCCGATATTGGACATAGAATTTTCTCCTTATGCCTGTTTCTCGAGGATTGCCACGGCCATGGCAATCTCTTTGATATGGGAAAGCGATATCGAGATATGAGAAATTTGCAGGCTCTGGATGCGGTCTTTGGCTTTTCCATGCAATCGGAGATACGGTTTGCCCAGTTCATCGTTGAGGACTTCAATTTCGGTAAAGCTCAATCCATCCCGCAGACCAGTTCCCAGGGCTTTCAGGAAAGCTTCTTTTGCGGCAAAGCGGGCGGCAAAGTGCTCGGCTTTTCGGCCGTGATTTTCGCAGTATTCGATTTCAGTGGGTGTAAAAATTTTCTCCAGATACGCTGTGCCGCGTTCGGCCAGGGTTTCCAGGCGTTCCACCTCAATCAGATCGGTGCCGATGCCGTAGATCATCGCGGCATCCCATTCTGCCCTGTACAGCCACTGCATCCGATCCGACTTGCCGGCGAAAGGATCATTTTACAGGGCATTGATGATCCTTTCTTTTGAATTCTGGGTATGCTCAAAAGTCAGGCGCTCCGCCTCTGAGGCGTTCTTTTTGCGAAGCGCATCCAGGATGGAACGGTGCTCGGTGACGGAAATACGCGTGTCGCCGCCATTCTTCCAGGCCAGATAAATAAACCGGCTGGTCAGGCGATGCAGCCGGATGACCGTATCGATCACATAGCGATTGCGGCTGATCGCGGCCACCCCCTCGTGAAACTCATAATCACATTTGACAAAGGCCAGGATGTCAACCCGTTTGAGCGCTTCATCTGAACGTTTGAGAATATCCGACAGGCGCTGCTCATCCGGTGGGGTGATGCGTGCGGCTGCCAACCGGGCGGCGATTCCTTCCACATGCGATACCGCCTCGATCAATTGTACATAATCCGGCAGGCTCAATTGGGCAATCGAAACCCCGTGATGCGGCACGGCGTTCACCAGGTATTCCTGTGCCAGGCGCTGGAGAGCCTCACGAAGGGGGGTCCTGCCGCAGCCCAACCGCTGGATCAACTCGGCTTCACTGATCTTCGCGCCAGGGGCCAGCTCCAGCGTGATGATCATATCGCGGAGCTGCTCTTCAATGCGATCGCTGGCGCGTGAGTTGTTGTTGTCGGGGAGGGCGGTGGGGGTCATGGCGAGGAAGGAGGTAAAAATTGTATACAATCTGTATATTTATAATATATATTATAGACTGAGAAAGGAAAAAGTCAAGCAAATTCAACATCAAATCCGCATCTGGAACTGCGCGGAGATGAATCCACGGGCGGACCTTCGCCCGAGAGTAACCAATAACGGTTCCAGATATGGAAAACTCACTGACTTATCCTTGTCCGATCCCTCATGGCGGCGAAGACGCCTTATTCGGGATGACAGATTGGCGTGGGTGTACATGGGAGATGTCTGAGAAATCCGGTTCCAGATATGTGAACGAACAAATATCCACTCTTAGGTGGACAAAAAAAGATATTACACGATGATGGCGAATACGAAACAATGTCTGGCGGTCAACCCCAGCGTAACAGAGCCAGACCGGCCAAAAAACGACCCACGCCAAAGATGATCAGCGCCGCGGTCAGCCCGATCCCGCCTGCGATGATAGGGCCCAGCAATGAACCAACCAGAATGGCAGCGTTCAGCGATACGTTGTACCAGGCCAGATGCCCGGCAAGATCGCTGGATGAGGGAATTTGCTCGTATAAATAATTCATCAGACAACTGTTAATGGTAGCCCAACCAATGCCCCCCGCAGCCGAAACCAAAATAAATATGGCCGGCGTTCGCGACAGTGGCAGGAAAAACGGGTAGATCATCGACAGCATCAGCCCCACCGAGGTGAGGCGGTGATTGGTAAAGCGGCGCGCCAGGCGGCTCACCTGTGTGGTGCCCAGCAGGGTGGCGAGTGAAAAAACGCTGCTGCCGAGACTGATGAGCCGGTCGGTCAGGTGCAGTTCTTTCACCTGAAAAACCGGGAAGATGGGAACCGAAAGGTACAACGCAAACCAGTATAAAAACAGGATCAGCAAAACCAGGCCGTACTTGCCTTTCAGCGCGAGAAAACTGGGTTTGGAGGGCTGGCTGGCCTGTTGAATTTTCTTGCGAATATCCGGGCGCACTCGCCAGAAGATGGTCTTTGTCTTGCTTTCGGTTACCTGAATTTGCTTTTCGGTCTTCTGTGCAGAGGGGGGCAGAACAGGTTTGATCAGCGAAAGATGCAGCGAGCTCATCATGGCACCTACAAAGCCGACAAAAAAGATGATCTGATAGTTCAGCGGAAATTCAACCCGCGACAAGATCTGCCCCGAGATGGTGAGCGTGATGATGGTGATGAGCGACAGCAGCACATTCCGCCGGCTGATGACGTGGGCGCGCCATTCAATCGGGATGGTTTGCGCAATGAGCGCATTGACGCTGACCGCCAGGCCGGTACCCGGGATGCTGAGCAAAAATGTGCCGATGATGAGCGCCCAGATGAGCGGCTGACTGCTGATAAAAAACGGCAGTACCGCGAACAACAGATAGAACACACGCTGCGTGATCGCCGTAACCGTCACAATACGGGCGGTGGGCAGCTTCTGCATGTACATACTGGCCGGTATGGAGAAAATCAGGTTCGCAATGGCAGGCGCCGCGCCGATCAACCCCACTTCCTGCCCGGTTGCACCCGCTCGTGTGGCGAACACCGAGAAAAATGATAGGATGGTACCGTTGAGGATGGCATACCAGGCAATCTCCATATACAAATTACGGAAATTGGCCCGGTGTTCCGGTGGGTATGCAATCCTGGGGCGGTGAAGACCCAGGGTAGGGCTGAAGTTGCGGCGAAAATCCCTTACTTTATCGGCAAGGGTTGCCCTGGCTACAGTTTCTTGTGCTTCTGGTGTTGACATTGCATCCTTTTCTCAACGATCAATTATACACGTTTGAGACTGTCAAGGCATGGGGCGGGGATCTGTATGGCAGGGCCGATCGAAACGCAGAGGATCACAGCCACTGGCAGATCCCCCGTTCATTCCTTGCCTGAAATGGAGCGATGAAACTGTCTCTTTATAGCATACCCGAAAAGATCTTTCGATTACGACTCAAAACCCCAAACAAATGCGGATTTTCTTCCGCAAACTCATTAACCTGACTGAAAAATTACCGGGCGCTCACGCGGAAAATTAACCGGTGATCAGGTCAGTTGGTTGTATAATGCCACTTGTCCTGACAGGTGTTTTGCCTGACAGAAAATTTACCTATCAGTGCGGCTCAACTCGCTCACAGTTTGCCGAACAGGAGTACTTTTAATGGATATTCACAAATTGGATCGTATTTTCAAACCGCAGCGTATCGCGTTGATCGGTGTGACCATGAACCCCAACAGCGTGGGCGGAAAAGTGCTCAGCAATCTGATCAGCGGCGGTTTTCGCGGCGTGGTATACCCAGTCAACCCGGATTACGAAGCCGTGATGGGCATTCAATGCTACCCCGATGTGGCCAGCCTTCCAAGAACCCCTGATCTGGGCATCATCTGCGCGGGCGCTGATAAGGTTCCGCAACTGGTGCGCGAATGTGGCGAGAAAGGCATTCTGGGCATCATCATTCAGTCGGCCGGTTTCAAAGAGGCCGGACCTGAAGGGGCTGAACTGGAACGCCAGGTGCGTGAAGTACAGATGCAGTTTGAGGGAATGCGTATCATTGGCCCCAACTGCCTGGGTATCATTGCTCCGAAAATGAACCTGAATGCCTCCTTCTCCACCGGAATGCCCCGCGCGGGGAATGTGGCGTTTATCTCGCAGTCCGGCGCGTTGTGCACCTCGGTTCTGGATTGGGCTGCTCAGGGCAAGATCGGTTTCTCCTATTTTGTCTCCATCGGCAATACCCTGGATGTCGATTTCGGTGATTTGATCGATTACTTTGGTGAAGATGAACAGACCAAATCGATCATCCTGTACATCGAATCGGTCAAGAACGTGCGTAAGTTCATGTCGGCGGCGCGGCCGTTTGCCCGCAATAAACCCATCATTGTTTACAAAGCCGGGCGTTTCCCTGAATCTGCCCAGGTGGCAGCCTCGCATACCGGCGCCATGGCCTCGGAAGACGCAGTGTATGACGCAGCCTTCCAGCGTGTGGGTCTGGCGCGCGTGTTCAACATCGGCGACATATTCAACGTGGCTGAGTTGATCGGGCGCAATCGCAGCCCTCGCGGACCGCGTTTGGGCATCGTCACTAATGCCGGAGGGCCGGGTGTGATGGCCACGGACGCGCTGATCGCCGCCAACGGACGGCTGGCAGAACTGGCCCCGGAGACCATGCAGGCGCTGAATGAACTGCTGCCGCCCATGTGGTCACACGGCAACCCGGTGGATGTGCTGGGTGATGCGCGTCCCAAACGGCTGGCCAAAGCCGCCGAACTGGTGGCAAAAGATGCCAGCGTGGATGCAGTGCTGGTGATCCTCACCCCGCAGGCTATGACTGATCCCACTGCAAGCGCGCGCGCTATTGCCGGCTTGCTGGAAACCACCTCAAAACCCGTGTTGGCTGCATGGCTGGGCGGCGAGAGCATGACCGAAGGGGTACGCGTCCTCAATGAAGCGGGCGTATCCACCTACGATACCCCAGAACAGGCCGTGAGCGCCTTTATGACGCTGGTGTCATACAGCCGCAATCTAAGCGCACTGTACGAGACCCCACGTGATATCCGCGTGGATCTGCCACAGGACCGCCGCGAGCTGCACGACCGCTTTACTGAAAAATACTTCCGCACCAGCACCGTGCTGGCCGAAGACGCCTCCAAGGAATTGCTGGAAGCATACGGCATCCCCACCACCTACCCACACCAGGCCCGCACCGCCGATGAAGCCGTTGTGCTGGCGGAAAAGATTGGTTGCCCGGTGGTGTTGAAGATCTGGTCGCCGGATATCACCCACAAGACCGATGTACACGGCGTGGAACTGGATCTGCGCGATCCCGAGATGATCCGGTCTGCCTTTGCGCGCATCATCGACAACGCCTCGCGCCTGCGCCCGGATGCCCGTATTGAGGGTGTGACCGTGCAGCGCATGGTGCAGGATAAAAAGGCGATTGAACTGATCATCGGTATTAAAAAGGACAGCGTCTTTGGCACCGTGATTATGACCGGCCGAGGTGGCACCGGAGCAGAACTGTTTGCCGACCGTTCACTGGGGTTCCCGCCCTTAAACGAAAACCTGGTACGGCGCATGCTGCAATCGCTCAAGATCTGGCCGCTCCTGAAAGGCTACCGCGGCAGCCAGCCGGTGGATATGGAAAAACTGGCCGGTGTGCTGATCCGCTTATCCTATCTGGCAGCCGATTTCCCTGAAATCACCGAGCTGGATATCAACCCGCTGCTGGTATCGCCGGACGATGTGTTTGCATTGGATGCGCGCGTGGTGGTTGACCCGGCGCTGGTTGGAAAAGAGATCAAACCCTACAGCCACCTGGCGCTGCATCCATACCCTGAAGAGTATGTCAGTCAGATTACCCTGGCGGGCGGGCAGCCGATCACCTTCCGTCCCATCAAACCGGAGGATGAGCCACTGTGGCTGGCATTTCTATCACGCTGCTCGCAGGAATCGATTTACTCCCGTTTCCGCTACGCCTTCCACTGGGACTCGCATGATGTGGCCACCCGATACTGCTACATCGATTACGACCGCGAAATTGCCATCGTGGCCGAGCGTGAGATCGAAGGCGAGCGCCAGATTTTAGGCGTAGGCCGTTTGATCGCCGACCCTGATCATGAGACGGTTGAGTACGCCATTCTGGTGGAGGACGCCTGGCAGGATAAAGAACTGGGCAGCCGCCTGACCGATACCTGTCTGGAGATTGCCAATACCTGGGGTCTGAAAAAGGTGGTTGCTGTGACTACCACCGATAATCACCGCATGCTGTCAGTGCTGCGCAAACGCGGTTTTGTGGTCGCCAGCCAGGAAGACAGCGGTGAGGTTTACGTGGAGAAGGATTTGTTGGTCCCGGAGAAGTAACCGAGCTGAAGCAGGGCGCTGCGAACCGTTTCCTCGCCGCCCTGCAATACTTCTACCGTGGTGGGGTTGAGTGTCCGGCCTAAAAACCGTTTTGCCGGGGTTTTCATCAGTTCATTAATGATTTCAGGCTGATCCACTTGCAGCAGGGTTGCGGTGATCAGCCTGGTTTGTAAACCGAGCTTTTCCCAGTGCTGAAGAGACTGCTGGAAAGAGGGGGGAATACCGCCAGAAGCGTGCTTTTTGAGTATTCCCAGCAGGTGATTGACGCGCAAACCCTGTTCGGCGGCTTTGCTCAATGAGCGGTCGGTGATACGGTACACGTATTGACCGCCTTTACGGCTTTCCCATTCGCCAAAACGGGCTGCCTGGTACCGCACCGGGCGGGGCGTTAACGCCGGTACGCGCAAGTGCCCATCCATGTTGATATGCAATTGAGCATCTTCCACTGGTAAACCATCCGGTGAACTGCCGTGCCACAGGTTTTTAGCCCATTCCGACAGTCGAAAGGCGGCCGGTTTGGCCTTTTCATTTTCGCGGGCCAACTCTACCAACCCAAGCCATTGCATGGGACCGCAGATCAAAAAGCGGACCAACGCACCGTCCACCTTTTCCCAGCTACCGCGCCCGCGCAAATAGTCACCGCTGGCTTTTTCCTGGATAAACCAGGAGTCGTAATCACCGGCAGGGCGTTGGAAATCAGGCTGATGCTCGCGTACGGCGGCGACAAAGGCTTCCAGATTCCACCAGACGCCTTCATCCAGGCCGCTGATCAAATCCAGCAGGGTGCGGCGGGTTTCCAGCGGTGAGTTCACCCAGGTGCCCTCAAACCGCAGATGCGGCAGCATACGCAATTCGTTGACCCTTTTGCTCTTGAACCAGGTTTCCACCAGTTTGGCTAGCGTATAGCCGCGTTCCGTTTCAAGCATCTGTTTGGCAGCCTCGGGTTGGATCTGTAAATCGGCTTCAATCGTCCCGCTGCTGATCAGCAGATCCACCAGAAAACCGGCCGGTATATCGAGGAAGCCGTGCGGGATCTGATCCGGCGGCATGCCCATACGCAGCGCAGACAGCAGGGTGCAGATGTCATCCACCATCCGGTCGCTGACCGGGGTGACCAGCGCGCTTTCTTTGGGAGAAGCCGGACGACCAAATACCGGTTTCCCGGTGGAGGAAAGCATCATCATGAAAGGCACCAGGTCATCGGGGATATAGGCGTATTCCTGGGGAGTGCCGTCCAGGTCAAAGAACTGCTTCCCGATTACCCCCTTGTACCAAAGAACCTCCACGGTCGACTGCGGATACAGATCCGGGCGCTCACGATCACGTTTGGCCGGTCCCATCACGCGCAGATCTCCGTGGCGGTTGGTGAATTGCGTCCACGGGATCAGTCCGTCATTTTCAAGCAGGTCCTGCAATGCCCAGGTGGATTCCTGCGGCAGAGCCGCCAGGATTTCATCCACAATCTGTTCGTTCAGCATCGCTTTGGCCAGATCCCGCGCCAGGGTGGGCGTATCTGGAGCCTGAATGGTCAGCCCCCACGCATCAGCGATCATGCGCAGGTAACCAGGGTCGGCATCATGGAACGTTTGCACCAGGTCTTTCATCGCGGACAGATACTTTTCCTTTCGTTTTTCGCTTTACAAAATCGGCTGGTAATGGCGCAGAAAAATTGCCAGCCCGGTTAATACAGTTGTCAGAGCTTTTTCTGCATCCACACCGTATCGAATTCCTGTCCATTTTTCATCCCAATATTTTTAAACCGGCCGCATTCTACGAACCCATTCATTTGGTGGAATCGAACGCTTCCAGGATTGAGAGAAGAAATATTGGCCAAAATATTCGTAATGTTTTTCTCACTCGCACCCCTCTCGAGAAAATCGAGCAGCATTTTTCCGAAGCCTTTTCCGGTATAGTCCGGATGGATAAAATACGTCACTTCGGCAGTCCTTGCGAATGCCGGCATTGGGTTATGCGCTCGCAGCATCCCAAAGCCGACGACTTTGCCATTCTGGTCTGTGATGCATCCTGACGGAAAGCCGTTCGACATCTGTAAAAACAGTTCAAATGCCTGGTAGGGGAGTTTCTTATCCGGATAAGCCGCGAATGAGTTTTCTACATAATTATTGAAGATATCCATGACCGCTTCACGGTCTTCGCTTGATATGGGGCGGATTGAGTATTCCATGTGGTTGGCTCCTTTGTATTAACGCTTGATTATACTGAAATATTCCATCATCACACCAGCTTACCGGAATCGCCGTATAATGGCAGGAAATCTGCATCTTCACCGGATCATGGGTCATCAAGATGACAGGATTTAAAGGCGATCTAAAAGACTTTTCAGTCGCACAACTGCTCAATCTGGTGCATCTTTCACAAAAATCGGGCAGTCTGTTTCTCGATTCTGAAGGCAGGCGAATCAGGCTTTCGTTTCG
>CAZHMZ010000100.1:0-2530 GCA_964532655.1 uncultured Anaerolineaceae bacterium | reverse complement strand
ACCCTGGGGATTACCCATTTGAACGAACAGGAATTACTGCTGAAAGAAATCCCCACTTTGGATGTGGAGCTGGTTTTTACCGATCAACTGAAGGGGATTGATCCGCAGATCAACCTGACCGGACAGGAATGGCAGTTGATCTCCAACATCAACACACGCCAGACCCTGGCGGCGATTGGTGAACAAACGAATCTGAACGAACATGAGCTTCGCCGGGCGGCTTCACGCCTGATTCAGGCCGGTATCATCGAGATTCGGCAGACCGTTGACAGCCAGGCGGCTGAGACAGCCGAAGAAGGAAAAGCAAAGGAAGTGAAAAAATCAAAGTTTTCATTTCCATTATTTCACAAAAGTAATCCGAAATAGCCCACGACGGCAAGAAACTTGCATATTATGCTGGTGTGAGTGAATTTCGCGAGGTGAACTATTAACATGACCGATCAAGCAGAAGTACTGCCCACCCATTTGGAAGTCTGCCAGATCGCTTTTGACAGTCTGCTGGAAATCATTGGCCCGGAAGATCTTCAGGCCGTGCTGGATGGCATTTCATTGCCGGTAGAGATTGTGAAAGAAGACACCTGTGTCTCGGCCGAACCGGTGCAAACAGCCTGGACCACACTGCAGAGTCAACTGTACAGCCTGTTTGGTACCGCAGGCGCGGCCGGAATTGCCATCCGAACCGGTGAGGTGATTTTCAAGAATTTTTACCGTCAGTATGGAACTGCCACTTTTCTGGATACGCGAGAATTTTCAATGCTGCCCAAACCCGCCCGTATCCGCCGGGGGTTGGAAGGTCTGGCGTCCTATCAGGAAAAGTACATCACCGGCACCCATGTGATCATCGACCATGACGCGGATAACTGGTACTGGAAGATGGACTGTGACGCGGGCTCCTCTGACTGCCAGACAGTGCAAAACCTGCTGGCAAAAATCATGTGGGGCATGGTGATCGAATTTATCACCTGGACGGCTGGCGGGAAAAAGTATTCGGTGCATGAAGCAGGCTGGGAGGATGCCAATCTCAAAGAACGAATGATTGTCATCCGTAAAAAAGTTCTGGACTGAAACCGATCCATTGACAAAACTGTCAGGTACGATACTTAGCGGCAGGCCGAAGAGTCGGCCTGCTGATTGTTATATTTTCGTTAGAATGCAAAATCCAAACTTGACAGGATTTCTCTTATATGACATACTGGAGCTACTGATCACCTGCAATGAAAAACGATCAGTACTAAAAATGCCAATCTTAAAAAGAGGAGGTGGTGCTGAAAATGAATGACAGTAAATGTGATTTACGCAGAGCTATGGCATCCCTCCTCTCTATGATGTAGAGATGCCATAGCGAGTTCTGCCGGAAAGCCATCAGAAATGGTGGCTTTCTGCTTTTAAACACCCTGTTCTATTCGCCTGGTCGATGAAATTTGCTTACGCCAACACTCGCAGCCGTTCCTCGAGAGAACGGGCGGTTTTAGGCCTCGTCACCCAGTGATATGCCCAGACTGCGGGCGGTGATCACCAGATCACTCTGCGAGTTCACACGTTTGGGGATAGCCAGCGCCTCTTCCAGGGCAATATTCGTGATGCGCGAGCCGTGTAGCGCCACCATCCGCCCGAAACCGCCTTTATCTGCCAGCCGGACCGCCGCGGTGCCGTAGCGTGTGGCCAACGCCCGATCAAATGCGGTGGGTGATCCGCCACGCTGCAGATGCCCCAACACAATCACTCGGCTTTCTACCCCGCAATTCTGGTTGATGTAAGCGCTGACCATTTGTCCAATCCCACCCAGGCGGGCGTAAGTCACCTGATCACCGGCCGTGGCATATACCGGCTGCGAGCCCACTGCAACGGCTCCCTCGGCGACGGCGAGGATGCTGAAAAAGGCTCCACTGCTGACCCGGCTCTGGATCTTTCGAGCCACCGCTTCATAATGGAAAGGGATCTCCGGGATCAGGATCACATCCGCTCCGCCGGCCACACCAGCCGTGAGTGTGATAAAACCAGCATCACGACCCATCAGTTCTACCACCATGGCGCGGTGATGCGACTCGGCAGTGGTGTGCAGCTTGTCGATGGCTTCAGTGGCGGTGCTCACCGCCGTGTCAAATCCAAAGGTGTAGTCGGTGCCGCCAATATCGTTGTCGATCGTTTTGGGTACGCCGATCACGGGCACACCCAGATCGAACAGTTCGCGGGCGATCCGAAGGGTGCCGTCACCGCCCACCACAATTAACGCGTCCAGTTGCAGGGAGTGAATATTATCAATGATCTGCTGAGAGGTATCCTCGATCACCTCAATGCCATTGCGCATCACCTTACGGGCAAACGGATTGCCCCGATTGGCCGTACCCAGGATGGTCCCGCCACGGGGCAAGATACCGCGCACATCCGTGGTTGTCATGGGAAATACCCCTGTTTCGGTGAGGAAACCGTCGAATCCATCCCGGATGCCCAGTACATCATATCCGTAATCCTGGATGGCGGTTTTAACCACTGCTCGGATCACCGCATTCAAACCGGGGGCATCCCCACC
>CAZHMZ010000099.1:10606-14125 GCA_964532655.1 uncultured Anaerolineaceae bacterium | reverse complement strand
CGCCTTCTTATGCCGACCACATTTATCTGGCCTGGCCGCCAGATGGCGATGAACGCGTGATCACCACGCTGCTGCCGTACATTAAGGCCAATTTCTCTCCTACCCGCCCGCTGCTCGTCAACCTGCCGGCTCATGTAGCCGAAAATGCTTTACCGCAAGCCGGATTTGAGCTTCTCACGCGACTTATTTGGATGGAAATACGTATTAATGGATAGAATATATAGATGAGGAGGGTTCTATCATGCAAAAATTCATCATACGCTGGTTGATTAATACGGTCGCCATGTATGCCGCCATTTTTCTGCTCAACGGGAATGGCATCAACCCGCAAAACGAAAACTGGTTGTCCTTTTTATGGCTGGCCCTGATCTTCGGGTTGGTCAATGCCATTATCAAACCGATCCTGGTGGTGGCCGGTTGCCCATTCATCATCCTCACGCTGGGCCTGGGCATGCTGTTGATCAACACCCTCATGTTCTATCTGGCCGGGCAGATTGGCTTGAGCTTTGGGGTAGGCTTCACAGTCGATAACTTCTGGGCCGCCTTCCTGGGTGCGGTGATCGTCAGCATCGTCGGGTTTATTCTGGGCATCATCTTCAAAGACGAACGCCGCCCACGCAGAGACCGGATGTAATTTCTACATCAAGCTTCAGCAGGTACAAAAAACCGGACGCTTCTTTCAAAGCGTCCGGTTTTGGTTTTAATTCTTTACCTCATTATGCAAATAGCACTTTATTTGGCCGGTACGTTGTCAAACCCCTGCTGATACTCCTCATCCAGACTGTCCTGATTTTCCATGATCTGCGGCGGAGCATACCCTTCCGGCAGCGGAATGGCCGATAGGTCATAGCGCATGATGCGGTTGTTGGCCGTGTCGCTTACCCAAACGCGGCCTGCGCCGTCAACGTTGATGCCAACCGGCAGGCCGAACCCGGTTGTGTCCGCGCTGTAATCACCCCACCCGCGGATAAAATTGCCGGCGGTATCAAACTGGAGTACGCGGTATCCTTCCGGATCGGTGACATATACAAACCGGTTCACGCTGTCGACCGCGATGAAGGGCTTGTTCTCAATGGATTGGCTGAACCAGCCGTTGATCTCCCAGGACAGGACCGGATAATATTCCCCTTCAGCGGTGGGTGTGAACACCTGTACGCGCTGGTTCCATGTATCAGAGACGTACACATTGCCCTGTTCATCTACCGCCACGTCTACCGGTTCATCAAGCTGGCCTACATCCATGCCAACGCCGCCGAACTGGGTTAAGAACTCACCTTCGCTGCTGAAGACCACAATGCGTTTATTACCGGTATCTGCTACAAACACTTTGCCATCATTACTCACGGTGATCCCGCGCGGCCCATAGAACGAGTCGGCGCTTTCGCCCTGACCGGAATAGCCCCATTCTTTGATAAACTGGCCGTCCGCGGTGAATTTCTGGATACGGTAGTTCCATGTGTCAGACACATAAACTGAACCATCCGTCCCAACCGCCACACCCCAGGGCTCGTTGAAGGTACCAGGCTGGGCGGTATTATCGTTGATATTGCCAAAGGAGCCCCACATGTTGATCAAATCACCGGTTTCGCTGAAATGCTGAATGCGGTGGTTATATTGATCGGCCACGTACACGCTGCCATCCGGCGCAATCGCCACATCCCGCGGCGAGGCAAACTGCCCAGCGGCTGAACCTGCGCTGCCAATCACCACGTCCGGGCTGACCTGTATCAGACCGGCTTCATAAGGGTCTGCCTGGATGGTCTCTGACAGGGCCGGCGCGGAGCCGTAATTCCACATCTGCGCCACCACATCCTTGCGGACATACAGGCGGATGCGGTCTGCCGGTTGCCAATGCTCCAATGAAAATGAGTCGCTGCCGGTGATGGCGGCATATTTTGTATAATCGCGATCCAACCAGATGTTGAAGATCGCTTCACGCATATCCGGGTTGGAAATTGCATTCCAGATGCGTTCCCAGTTGAGATTGAAATAATCCTGATTGGGCCACCATAACCGAATATATTCAAACTGGACGTAGTTATCCTGAACCACCGCTTCCATCTTTCCAAATAATTTTTCGGAGGCAATGATGAGGGGATAATCGCGCAGTTCGCGGGTGGGATCGGTACCGAACCACCAGTGATTGGGGTAATCACGCAGGTACCACCAATACGGATACAGCGCATCACTGTCATACGCCACGCGTACCTCCAATCCGGAGGTGGTGCGGCGGGAAATCTCTTCCACCTGAGCCAGAATATCCTTGGGTCCGCGCGCAGCATGTGCGTAAGTGAGATACTCTTTGGCGGTGTCATAGTTGATGAATGAAGCGGTGTACGCTGTACGTGCGGTCAGCAGTGCTGCCGCTGTGAAGATGAACAACCCCGCCAGGGAAAGGATCCTGTTCCTTTCCCAGCCGCGCAGCAGCCAAATGATGCCCGCCAGGCTGCCCACACTGGCCAGAAACGCGAATAGAAACTGGTTGGTGGCCTGAAGCTGCTCCAGTGTATTCCCCTGAAACGGGCGAGTGGTTCCCAGCAAGCTACCCATCAAACCACTGAAAGCTGCAAAGAAAACCGGGATCAGCAGCAGAACGATCCACGAGCGGGTTTGCAGGATTTGTTTCCAATCCACCCGTTCTACCCAGTATCCCAGCAGCCAGCCTGTCATGAGAATATTGGGCAAAGTGGGATACAGCGTCATTTGCGGCATCTTTTCACCGGCATAACTGTATGCCAATAGAGCAGACAGCGACCAGAAGAACAGCATCACCAGCACGGGGATATGGGTGGAGACCGATGCGGTTTCCTGCGTATTTTCCTGAACAGGTACATTCGCCTGGTTTTCATCCTGTCGCGACGTTAAAAAGCTGAGCAGCCCCTTTTTCCAGGCCAGCAGCACCGCTGCCAGAGCCCCGACAGCCGGCAGATATTCGTAAATAGGGATTTGAACCAGCGCGTAGTAGTACAGTGGCTGACTGCCGCGCTGAACATCCTGCTGGGCAAGCCAGTATCCCAGAGAGCCCACCAGACCGGTAAAAAAGCCCTGCGCA
Source organism: uncultured Anaerolineaceae bacterium (assembly GCA_964532655.1). GTDB lineage: Bacteria > Chloroflexota > Anaerolineae > Anaerolineales > Anaerolineaceae > JAJFTV01. Next base: position 11,073 of record CAZHMZ010000099.1, on the reverse strand, counting down.
TTGGTAAAGAATGTGGTGTAGAACAAAATGAAGATGATCCAAAACAAACCGGCATGGATGGGCCAGCGTTTGCGGTCCCACCACAAGCCTGACAGCAGCGACAACGCTGCCATGATCACCACAAAGACACCGGTTTTCAGCATACCCGGGGTGGAATAATCCAGCGGGTCCCATCCAATAATCTGGATCGGGAAAGCGGAAAGGAGCGGGAGGATCAGCGAACCGGACAGCATCAGAATATCGAAGCTGCGTTTCGAGCGGATCACCTGCCATCCCAGATTTGGCACCGCCAGAAATGCCATGATGACAATGCTGGCAACCACACCGGCGGCGGCCCCCGCGGCCATCATTTTTTGCGCGGCGGCCGTTCCAGGCGGCAGTTCCACCGGGGTTGCCGGGTCGGTGATCCCCTGCTCGCTGCGAACGGTGCTTTCCACCGTTTTCTCAATGGATTTCATCCAGATCAC
>CAZHMZ010000099.1:0-10506 GCA_964532655.1 uncultured Anaerolineaceae bacterium | reverse complement strand
GCGTACCGGCTGTAAAACAGCATGTACGGCGAGATGAGCATCAGAAAACCGGCAATCAGCGAACCAACCCGGCCCAGAAACTTGCGAAATCCAAAAATAACCAGAATGATCCCGGCAATGCCAAACAGGGCATGCGGAAGCCGCGAGGTGAAATCGGTATCACCAAACAGCGTATACGATAACGCGATGAGATGAAACTGGAACGGGCCGTGCGTGACCGGGTCATGCCGGTACACGCGCCCTTCATAAAGATCCCACGAAGGCACCACATGGTTGACTTCGTCATGGCTCATTACCCGCTCACCCAGGATGGCCATCCGGGATACAAAAGCCAGCACGATGATCAGCGCGATCAACACCGTTTCAATGGTCAGTTTTGGGATGTAATCCGAGATTGGTTTTTCCAACCAGGACGTTTTTTCAGGCCGGGATGCTCTGTCGATTATGTTATTTTCCATACTTCATCCGGGAATTCTCTTCATTGTTATTCGGAAATTATTGTATTTGATTATAGAAGTTATACACTGCCTGGGATAATTTCGCCACCACCAGGTTGGCAGGCTCCCATACCAACTGGTCGGGATCATGCAGGAAAATGGACAGCACATAATCAGCCCCGGGTGTATAGGCGATGCCGACATCCCCGATGGTGTGAATTAATCCATCCGATTCCGTGATCCAGCCGTGTTTGTGGGCCAATCGGTTGCCGTCAGGCATACCGGCCTGGATGAGCACACCAATCCGGTTCAGCGAGAGGTAGGAAATCATCGTCTGGCACTCGGTCTGGGTGATTTCACTCGGGAAGACCGCCGCAAAAGCGCCTCCGCCGTTTTGAGCGCACTGGTAGATATCTTCCAGCAGCATGCCCATCTCAGCAGGGGTGGTCTGGTTGTATACATCCGGGTCGGTGAAAATATCTGTGCGGATGTTGGCAGGCGTATCATATCTTTGCAGCAAAGGCGCCTGCATGTAAAAGTGCCCGGCCAGGAAGGTGTTTTGGAGGCCCAGTTTTTGCATATCATCGCTCACCATCAGCGGCCCCAGGGTCGAATCGAGCACCGTTTCCATCAACAAGTCTGCCGGGTCGTTTTCTGAGCGTTCGATCATCCGCTCGATCAGGCCGATCACCTCTTCCGGGGTGGGTTCACTCACGCGCCGGAACACCGATACCATGATGGGGATCTTTACCGTACTGGCGGCAGTGAATGCGATATCCGGGGTCAACTGCTCACCATTCTGATACGCAAAATGCAGTTCTTCACCGGTTTGCAGATCCAACAGGAACAACTCGCTCAACCCGGTGAACCCTTCGGTGTCGATCACCTGCTGCAGCATGATCTGCAGGTTTTGCAGGGACGGGCGGGAAGCGGCGCTGGAAACATAGGTGAGATTGACCGTTCGAGCGGCAGGTGATTTTAAGGCGTCGGTAATCAGCACCACGGCACGGTCTACATCCAGAGTGGTTCCCTCATCACCGGCGGAAAACGTGGTTGTTCCAGGCACAGGCTGAGCTGCGGTAGGCGATTTGTCATAACGGGCAGCAATCTCTGCCTGTAGATAGGAGCGCATGCGTTCTTCAGACACCTTGGCGCTGAGCGGCACCTTTGCGGGCTGCGTGCTCTGGTTCCAGATAAATCCCCAAAAGTCCTGCCAGAACGGCTGGTTGACACGCTGTAAATCGGCAGCGGTGAGCATACTGGTTAAATCCAGCTCGAAACCCAGCAGCGCCGGTTTGATCTGAATGATGGAGTCCTGGTAGTGGATTTCAAGAGGTACACTGTATGACTGCACCAATCGCTCGGCGGCCTGCGTTTGATCCAAACCACCCACCGGGATCTCCGCGATTTCCATTCCTTCCGGGAAAGCGCTTCGTATCCGGCTGTAGCGTACCAACTCGTAGACTGTAAGTAAAACTGCCAGAAAGATGAATCCAATGGATGCCCATCGGAGTAAGACGAGGAGGTTTCCTCGAGAGTTGTTCTTGCGCATACGCTGCATTTTACCAGATTCTTAATCAAAAATATTTATGCCAACCCGTCAAGGTGGATGCGTATCCTGCATTTTTCGTACGCCCACCCTGTTTGACAGTACCCCACAGGCTGGTTATACTTATTCATCATTTCTCAATGGAGGCTAAGCTTGAAAAAAGCTTTCATAACCGGTATCACAGGGCAGGACGGTTCGTATCTTGCCGAATTATTGCTCTCAAAAGGCTATGAAGTGCATGGCCTCATCCGGCGAGCCAGCACCTTTAATACCCGCCGTATCGATCACATTTACCAGGATAAACACAACGGCGAACAGGTACGCCTGTACCTGCATTACGGCGACATGTCATCCACCGGAAGTCTGGTGAACCTGATCTACTCCATCCAACCGGATGAAATTTACAATCTGGCAGCGCAGAGCCAGGTACGCGTCAGCTTTGACATGCCTGATTACACCGGTGATATCACCGGCCTGGGCACCATGCGCATTTTGGAAGCCATCCGCACCAGCGGCATCAAAGCCCGTTTTTACCAGGCTTCTTCGAGCGAGATGTTTGGCAATGCGCCCGCCCCGCAAAACGAAGAAACCCCGTTCATTCCGCAAAGCCCCTACGCGGCCGCAAAACTGTACAGCTATTGGGTGACCCGCCAGTACCGCGAAGGTTATGGCACGTTTGCCACCAACGGGATCCTGTTCAACCATGAAAGCCCGCGCCGCGGTGAAACGTTTGTGACCCGCAAAATTACCCGCGCGCTGGCCAACATTGTGGCCGGCAAGCAGAAAGCACTTTATCTGGGCAACCTGGATTCCAAACGCGACTGGGGTTATGCGCCGGATTTCATCGCGGCAATGTGGAAGATGATGCAGTGCGATCAGCCTGTGGATCTGGTGGTCGGTACCGGCGAATCGCATTCACCGCGTGAATTTCTGGATGAAGCCTTCGGCTACGTCAACCTGGACTGGCATGAATATGTCAAGATCGATCCGCGTTACTTCCGCCCCAATGAGGTCAACTATTTGCAGGCCGATTGGGATAAAGCCTTCCGTTTGATCAACTGGGAACCGCGCGTGTTCTTCAAAGACCTGGTTAAAATCATGGTGGATGCTGATCTGGAGCTGGCCGGTCTTCAGTCGCCGGGCGAGGGTTGCGAGATCCTCAAGCGCACTCACGGCGAGTGGCACCGCTGGGCCTCACAGGTCATCAGCATGGATAAGTAGGTAAATTCGAGCCTGGCAAATGCCAGGCTCTGTTTTTCAGACAGTACTGAGGAAACCAGACGGTTTTCCGTTAATCAAAGAAATAACAGGCTACTGCAGGAAGTTCCACGGGTTCACACGCCCATATTCATCGCTGCGCAGTTCAAAATGCAGATGCGAGCCGGTCGAGTTACCGGTGCTGCCCATCGCAGCAATGACATCACCCTGATAAGCATAGGAACCGCACTCCACGTTATAGGAGCTGAGGTGGGCATACAACGACTGCCAGCCGTTGCCGTGATCGATCACCACCATGTTGCCGTAACCATAATCATTCCAGCCCGCGTACACCACCACGCCAGAGTCCACGGCATAAATCGGGTCGCCGGTCTCACCGTCAAAATCCAGCCCGTTGTGGTTGGTGCCGGGATCGTAATCAAAGCCGGATAAGAAGTGCGCCACCGTGGGGTAAATAAAGGTAGCCGTACCCACCGGGCCTTCGTAGACCTCGCCGCAGTAACCGGGGCCATACGTCTTGGCAACCGCGGGGTCAGAGCGGGTGATGCGCGGTGCCACCCAGTTAATCAACTCGCGCGTGCCATCGGGGATGATCAGCCAGGTGCCCGGCTCGATATTGGGAGCGGCATAATCTCCGATGATGGCGGGGTCCAGGTTATTGCCTTCATAATTGATAATGGCATCCACCGTCACATGAAAATATTCAGCCACACCGTTCAGACCGTCACCCTCATGCCATTCATAATAGACCCCATCGACGGGCAGGATATTCAGTTTTTGCCCCGGGGAAAGCCGGTGGGGATCATCCGCCAGGGTATAGGTATTGCCCCAGTACACGGTGGTAGGTTTGACGTTGAACTTTTCGGCGATCCCGATGATGGTGTCACCCGCTTGGACTTCATAAACCATAATCTCATCACGCGGTTTTTGGGGCAGATTGGTATGCAGCAGCGCGGATCGCTGCAGGCCTGAAACAAAATAATCCTGCGTATCCGCATCACGGACAGGGATTTCAATCTGCACAGTGGGCAGTGCGATCGGTTCATCGGAAGACAAAACCGCTGCTTCGGCGGTGCCATTCCGGCTCAGATAGAAATTTCCCATCACCCAGGCGATCAAGAGCACCATGGCAATCGAGAGAATTCCGATACCCAGTTTGACTGACAGTTCTCCTAACCCAAGTTGTAAAATACCCCCCCAAATTCGCATCAATTCCGGCCTGGTTTTTGGTGAGCTGGTGTCAAAAGCATCAGCTCGGACTGAAGAATCACCAGTCCTAGCCGAGAAAGCTTTGGCTTGCTCAGAAATCTCCCTGCCGGGCTTGTTTTCATTTTCCTTATTCTGTTGTTTATCCATTGAAATTGGCCCTTATTTTGCGCATGATAACACAGGCGCATATACCGGTCAAGCAGGCCTCCTTTTACGATAGCTTCTTTGAAGACTCAGACCCTTCCTTTTTTTCATCCTCCAGGCATCCCCATTAACGATACAATAAACTCTGTCAAATTCGGAAAGAATTCCTCAAAAGGTGAATGATGAATAGTATACCTCTGGCAGATTTGGTGGTCGACCTGGATGCACAACTGGCATCACGCGGGTTGTGGCTGGTGACCGCTGAATCCTGCACCGGCGGGATGCTCTCACATGTGATCACCAACCTGCCGGGAGTCTCCCGTACATTTTTGGGCGGCGTGATCAGCTATGACAACTCGCTGAAGCAGAACCTCTTGGGTGTACGCGAACAGACTCTGATCGACTTCGGCGCGGTGAGTTCGCAAACTGCCCTGGAAATGGCGAAGGGTGTTCGCGAGGCAGGTTCCTCGCCCGCATTTCCGGTTGACCGGATCATCGGTGTTTCCGTGACAGGGATTGCCGGGCCGGATGGCGGTTCAGCGGCCAAGCCTCTTGGATTGGTATGGATCGGCGTTTCAAGTCATTGGGGTTCCGAAGCGTTGCGTTATGTGGGAACCGGCGACAGGTTGGAGAACAAAACCCAATTTACCGAACAGGCGCTGTTGTTCCTGCTGCAACATCTGCAAAAAATTGAACATTAGTAGAAAATCAAGCGAAAAGAATAGCGTTATTTTCGGGTGATCCCCATTATGGATCATCGAACAGGTTTCTTAATGCAAAAACGGGGCGGCTGATGCCGCCCCGTTCATATTTAATGTGTGCCGCCGCCGTGTAATCGGGCGCGTTCTTCTTCCACGATCTTCTCTTCCAGTTTCTTGAACAGCGGTTCGGGCGTACCCAGGCGGGTGCCGGGCTTGAGCGTGCTGGCGCCCCAAACGGCGCTGGCCTGACTGCCATCATACGACAGAACGGTGTGTTCACCCAGTTCATCTTCCACAGTTTTGGTGAACTGGCTGCCAAACAGCGGCTGGTCATAGCCCAGCATGGCGTGCAGTTTCTCGCTGCTGAACGGCATAAACGGGGCAAACAGCAGTTTCAACGAGTCAATCGCCTTCAGCGCCGTGAACACCGATCTGGCTGCAGCCTGACGGTCGATTTTAATGGCTTTCCAGGGGGCTGCCTGATCAAGGTAACGGTTGACCTCGGTGGCCAGGCGCATGGTTTCGCCCAGGGCTGAGCGCAGCCTCACCGCTTCCATCTCCTGCGCCACGGTCTTGAAGCCTTCCTCGACTACGTTGAGTAGATCTTTATCGGCCTGCTCCAGTTCACCCGGCTCAGGGATGGTCCCTTCCCAGTTCTTGTGCGTGAACGAAATCACCCGGTTGGCCAGGTTGCCCCAGTTGGCCACCAGTTCGTCATTGTTGCGGTGGAAGAAATCCTCCCAATCCCAATCGGTGTCTTTGCTCTCGGGCATATTCACGGTCAGGTAATAGCGAAGTGTGTCCGGGTCATAGCGTGAAAGAAAATCAAGCCCGTAAACAGCCCAGTTGCGGCTGCCGGAGATCTTTTCGCCTTCCAGGTTCATGAACTCGTTGGCAGGCACATCATATGGCAGAATAAACGGTTTGGGATCCGATTCACCCATCAACCGGTCAAACTCGCTTCCGGTGCCGATCAATTCCGCCGGCCAGATAATGGCGTGGAACGGGATATTGTCCTTGCCGATGAAGTAAAACGCGCGTGTGCTGACATCCTTCCACCATTGCCGCCAGGCATCCGGGCGATGGTTCAACTCGCTCCACTCAATGGATGCAGACAGGTAACCAATGACCGCCTCGAACCACACATACAGGCATTTGCCTTTCCAGGTATCCAGCGGTACCGGGATGCCCCAGTCCAGATCGCGTGTGATCGGCCGTCCATGCAGCCCCTCATTGCGCATCTGCCCCAGGCTCTGCCGTACCACATTGGGCCGCCAGAAAGATTCGCGCGTCTCCAGATAGGATTCCACCTGCGGCTGGAGTTTGCCCAGGTCAAGATAGTAATGCTCGGTCTCGCGCAGCTCAGGTGTGCTGCCGTCGATCTTGGAACGTGGATTGATGAGTTTGGCGGGATCCATCAGATTGCCGCATTTATCGCATTGATCGCTGCGTGCGCCGGTATAGCCGCAAATATAACAGGTGCCTTCCACATAACGATCCGGCAAAAACCGCTGCTGACTGACGGAGTACCACTGCAATTCGGTCTGCGTGAACAGGTAACCGTTTTTGAGAAGCGCCAGGAACATCTTCTGCGATACGTCCCAGTGGTTCGATGTGTGCGTACTGGTGAACAGGTCGTAGGTCAGGCCAAGCTTCTGGAACAACTCGAGAAAGCTCTCGTGATAACGCTTGTAAACCGCTTCAGGGGTGATCTTTTCTGCCTCAGCCCTCACGGTGATCGGCGTGCCATGCGCATCGGATCCGGATACCATCAATACCTGGCGCCCGCGCATACGATGATACCGCGCCACAATATCTGCTGGTAAATAGGAACCCGTCAAATTGCCGACGTGCGCTTCGGCATTGGCATAAGGCCACGCAACCGACACAAGAACTGCTTCAGACATCTTTCACCTCTTATAGGTAATCTCTTTGTGCAGTATTTTATCTCAAAACTACAGATAAGACCCCTTTTCTCGGCCTCTCTGGAATACAGAAAGTCACGGGCTGATAATCATCCGTGATAGAATTCGTTCACCATTTTTGCGTAAGGAACACCACATTGTTGAAGCGTTTACAATCCCTCCGCGGCGAATATCCCGGCCAGTTCTGGTTGATCTTCTGGGGCAATCTCATCAGCACCATAGGCACCAGTATGATCTGGCCGTTTATGGCAATTTATGCCAGTCAAAAACTGGATCTGCCGCTTACGGCGGTTGCCAGCCTGCTGACCATCAACTCGGCCATGGGGTTAATCGCCTCGTTTGCAGCCGGCTCGTTGACGGACCGTGTGGGACGCCGGATTGTGATGATTGTGGGGATGATCCTGCACGGCATCACCTTTACAGGCTTCATTTTTGCTGACTCGCTCGCTTCGTTCATCGTGCTGATGGCTGTCAGCGGCTTTGTTAGCCCCATCTATCGCGTGGGGGTGGATGCCATGGTGGCCGATCTCATCCCCAACGAAAAACGCGTGGATGCGTATTCGCTACTGCGCATGGGTAATAATGTGGGTGTGGCACTGGGCCCTACCATCGGCGGCTTTCTGGCGACGATTTCTTATTCCATCATTTACGGATGCGCTTCCGCCGGTCTCATTTTCTACGGCATTTTGACCCTTTTGTTCTCAAAAGAAACCCTGCCCGCACGGGCAGAGCAAACCGTCCCCAGCCAGACCGCCGGATACGGCAAGGTGCTGAGAGATCGTCTGTTTGTCTTTTTCACCTCAGCCTTAACACTCACCACCATCGGCTCCAGTATGGTATTTGTACTGCTCTCGGTATACGCCAAGGAGCAATTCGGCATCCCGGAAAGCCAGTACGGCTTTCTGATGGCCGCCAATGCCGGTCTGGTGGTGTTGTTCCAGGTGTGGGTCACCGGGATTGCCAAATGGTTTTCCATCTACCGGGTGCTCACCCTGGGAGCGCTGCTGTATGCACTGGGTGTGGGAATTAACGCATTTGGAAGTAATTTCTGGGGCTTTTTCGTCGCCATTGTGGTGATGACCTGCGGCGAAATGCTGTTGATCCCGACTGCTACCACTTTGGTAGCCAATCTGGCCCCGGCAGATATGCGCGGACGCTATATGAGCGTGTACAACCTCACCTGGGGTATTGCCACCGGCATCGGGCCGCTGATCGGTGGTTTCCTGAACGATCAAATCGCCCCGGTTGCCATCTGGTACGGCGGAGCGTTGATTGGGTTGATGGGGGCGGCCATGCTGGGAGCTCTTGCCATCCGCAAACGGACCCCCGCGGTTCGCACTGAATCTGCCTGACGGATACCGGCTGAACATTGGCGGGATCTCATTCCAGTTTCATATTCGTTATTAAAAGCAGGGCTTCACAGGGAACATCGATGTTTCAACAATTACGTCATCTACGCGGGCAATATCCCAGTCAGTTCTGGTTGATCTTTTGGGGCACTCTGTTCAGCGTGATCGGCATGAGCATGATCTGGCCGTTTATGACGCTGTATGCCAGCCAAAAACTCGAGCTTCCCCTGACAACCATCGCCAGTCTGATGACGCTCAACTCCGCCATGGGTCTGGTGGCCTCATTTGTGGCCGGCCCCTTAACCGACCGCTTTGGACGGCGGTCGATTGTCATCATCGGCATGGCCCTGCACGGATTGATCTATTTCAGCTACATCTTCGCCGAGTCGCTGCCGGCTTTTATGATCCTTACCTCGCTGAGCGGCTTTATCAACCCGCTCTATCAGGTGGGTCTGGATGCCATGATCGCGGATCTGATCCCCGATGAAAAACGGGTGGATGCCTACGCGCTCATCCGCATGAGCAACAACGTCGGTGTGGCATTGGGGCCGTCCATTGGCGGATTTGCGGCGGTCACGTCTTATACCGTGCCGTTTGCATGCGCCGCGGTCGGCCTGCTGGGATACAGCATCATGTTTGCCCTGCGCGCCAAAGAAACGCTGCCAGTGGCAGTTGAGAAGACCCGGGGAAAACTCGGTGGATACGGCCGCATTCTGAAAGACGGGCTCTTCCTGCGCATCTGCGCATCGTTCACCATCAGCATCATCGCCTCCTCGATGATTTTTGTACTCCTGGCAGTGTATGTAAAAGATCAATACGGCATCCCGGAGAGCTATTACGGCTTTATCATGGCCGCCAATGCAGCCACAGTGGTATTGTTCCAGGTCCTGGTCACCAATTTTGCGAAACGGTTCAATCCGTATAGAGTATTGGTCGCCGGCGCGTTGATCTACTCTGTGGGGGTCGGCAGTGTCTCCCTGGGGCATACTTTCTGGGGCTTTTTGGCCAGCGTGGTGTTTCTCACCTTTGGAGAGATGCTGTTGTTTCCCACCACCACCACGTTGGTGGCCAATCTGGCCCCGGCTGATATGCGCGGCCGGTATATGAGCCTGTATGGGCTTTCTTACGGTGTAGCCTATGGCATCGGCCCGCTCATCGGCGGCCTGCTGAATGATTATGTTGCGCCGGTGGCGATCTGGTACGGCGGCGGGTTAATCGGTCTGGTCAGTGTGTTGATCCTGATCGGTCTGGCAGTTCGGGAAAAAGTACCGGCTCCGCAAAGCGAGCCGGTGTAAGCAAAATCGTTTGTTTATTCGGGACGGATCAGCTTTTTCCGCCGCCAGTTAATCAACGGGGCTACCAGCCTGCGCACCAGATATTTGGCATGGATCATGGAGAACCATGAACCGCCGTCACGACGGTGCACGCGCAGCATCTCAGGCCAGCAACGGTCATCGGCGGTGATGGTCTTGGCATCACCGTGCAGCCTGAAGTTGGCCCACAGACGCGGAACATACAGCAGCGGGGCTTCACGCGCCAGTCTCACCCACAGATCGTAATCCATCGCGAAAAAGAAATCCGGATCCAGCGGACCCACCCTGCGCCACAGGTCGCCTCTGAAAAAGGAGGCTTGCTGCGGGATATGCACATATCCGCGCTGTAATTTGGCGTAATCGGTCTGGCGTGCGGGGAACTTCCCGCGCACCGCTCCGTTTTCATCGATGAAGTTCGTATCACCGTACACCATGCCCAGAGAAGGGTTGGCGGTCAGCAGGTCAACGGCCTCACTCACCGCACCAGGCTGATAGGTATCATCCGAGTTGAGCCAGGCCAGGATATCGCCGTGCGTCATGGCAAAGCCCTTGTTGAGCGCGTCGGTTTGGCCGCGGTCCTTCTCGGATACCCAGCCCGCCAGGCGGTGCTCGTATTTTTTGATGATCTCCACGGAACCATCGGTGGAGCCTCCGTCGATGA
>CAZHMZ010000098.1:0-14144 GCA_964532655.1 uncultured Anaerolineaceae bacterium | reverse complement strand
ATTTACATATTCCGTAGGTTGGGTTGAGATCGTTTGGCGAAGCCAAACGATCTCAACCCAACAACCGGGAAGCATTTTTTCTTGTCCTTATTTTAAAAATGAATGAACACATCGAATTAATGGAAAAGATACTTCTCAAAGAACTCAAACCCCTCCGGTAGGTGTTCGGCGGTGCGAAAGGCGTCACAATGGAAGACGCCGTCATCCCGAACCATATTCTCAAAGCGGTAGATGTATTTCGGATAGGTGATTTCCCTGCGAGCCTGCTCCACCGAAAACCAGGCTGTTTCCAGCGACTCAGGACCGGTATGCAGTGCTCCGGAAATGTATCTGCAGCGAAAATCGATATTAACGATGGTGGGTATTTCGCGAACCCCGTTGTATCCTTTACGGACGGAGGTGTTGGAGTAGATGCCCACGATGCCGGTTACCTTGACCAGAACGCCGCTCTCCTCGTGGATTTCGCGGATTAATGCCTGCGGCAGGCTTTCACCCACCTCCACCTGCCCGCCCGGGAATTCCCAGCCTCGGCGTGGATTCCTGACCAACAAAACCTTTCCTTCATCATTGGTGACCAATCCGCCAACGGCGACGATGTGTGTGGGGAAGTGCATGTCTATATTCCTTGTGTTTTGTTATTTCTTCGCCAATAATCCTGCTGGATTTGATTCTATGTAATCAAATACTTGTTGATGATCGACCTCATCCTTTATCACGTGGTCATAGTACGATTTCTGCCAGATGGGCTGACCAATTTGTTTTGTAACAGCCTCTTTCAAATGTTTGACAATCCTTGATACCGTAGGGGCGCACATTGTGCGCCCGTCTTCTGCGGTCTGTACTCGCAATAATAAATGCAGATGATCCGGCATGATACAGTAGGTTTCAAGAACTACATAAGGATAGATATCAGCAATTTTTAGGATTGCCTGATCGACAATCAAGCCGATTTCGGACAATGGAATTGAGTCCGGGTGATCTCTGATAAGTCGTAAATCATTCCAGAAAACAGGTATACGGTTCTTCGCGCAAATGGTCACAAAGTAAACACCGGCTTGTGAATAATCATATTGGGTGAGCCGGTTTGGTTTACGTTGTGGAAAAGATGACATGATGCGGTTATAGATGAATTTCAAGAGATATGCAAGTAATTTTGACATAGGAATAAAAACGGGCGCACACTGTGCGCCCCTACGGTTAAAACAATCGGTCTTTCTTGAAAGTCTAGCTTAGGCGGAGAGAGAGGGATTCGAACCCCCGGTGGGTTTCCCCACACCTGTTTTCAAGACAGGCACCATAGGCCGCTCGGTCATCTCTCCAAATGGGTCTGGCGATCAAAAATTTTATCATAATCAAACACAATGAGCAAGACGCCCGCCCTCCCCACCATGCAGGCATCCATTTTCATTCTTAAAATTCAAAATCACGCAATTTGACAGGTCAGGTCTGCAAACGGGCGGTGATATAATCACAGCGTTTGCTGTTTCACATCTTCCTGTTCGCAGACCGTACGGGTAGCTGGATTTTCCTTCGAACAGAAAAACCTGGCAGGGAAACGTGACAAACGCTCCAAAGAAATCAGCCGGTCCAAAAAAGAAATCAAGCAAAATATTATGGCGCTGCATGGGGTATCTCAAGCCGTATGGGTGGATGACCACCGGCGTGTATACCGCCATGGTGATCATCAACCTCGTTAATATCATCCAGCCCCAGTTTATTCGTCAGATCATCGATAACGGCATCTTTACCGGCAACCTGTCTGCCTTAAGCTGGTCGGTGGCTGCTTTGTTGGGCATCACCGTCATCAAGGGCATCACCCTGTATTTCCAGGGCACCTGGACGGAGAAGGCCTCGCAGAATGTGGCTTACGATCTGCGCAACCAGATCCAGACCAAACTCAACCAACTCTCCTTTGCCTTTCACGACCGCATGGAGACCGGGCAGATTCTCTCGCGCGCCATCCAGGATGTGGAACGCATCCGCTTTCTGACCGGGCGGGCTTTCCTGCGGATCGTGGAGAGCCTTGTGCTGATGGTCGGCACGGGCGCGGTGCTGGTGTGGATGGACTACCGGCTGGGTCTGATGATCGTATGCACCATCCCGCTTATCGCGTGGAGCGGATACGCCTACGGACGCAGATTTCGCCCGCTCTCGGTGAAAATTCAGAACCAGTTGGGCGTGCTCACCACGCGTGTGGAGCAAAACCTGCTCGGCGCTCAGGTAGTGAAAGGTTTTGCCCAGGAAGACGCTGAAATCGAGCGCTTTACCCGTGAGAACGAAAAATGGTTCGGGCAGTCATCGCTGGCCGTCAAAATGGAATCGCTGAATGTGCCGCTGCTGGATTTGATCGCCAACCTGGGTACGGTGCTCATCCTGTGGTACGGTGGCACGCTGGTGCTGCAGGGCGAACTCACCCTGGGCGAGCTGGTGGCCTTCACCACTTACCTTTCCCAACTTGTTCGGCCGCTGCGCCTGCTGGGGCGGGTGATCCCGGCCCTGGCCATTGCTTCATCTGGCGGTGAACGCATTTTCCACATCCTGGATGATGACAGTATCATCCGCGAAAACCCGCAGGCTAAACCGGTTTCCATCACCCAGGGGCATGTGTGTTTTGATAACGTTGCTTTTGGGTACGAAGACAACCATCCGGTGGTGGAGGAGATCAGCTTTGAGGCCAAGCCGGGACAGGTGGTGGCCTTACTGGGTGCTACAGGTTCGGGCAAATCCACCGTCATCAACCTGATTACCCGTTTTTATGACGCGCAAAAAGGCAGCATTTCTATCGACGGGGTCAATATTCGCGATATCCCGCTGCACCATTTGCGCCGGCAGATCGGCATTGTGCTGCAGGATACCCGTCTGTTTGCCGCCAGTATCCGCGAGAATATCGCCTTCGGGAAGCCGGATGCCTCAGATGCGGAGATCATGGATGCCGCTAAAGAAGCCCAGGCGCATGAGTTTATCCTGCAAATGCCTGAGGGCTATGACTCACTGGTGGGCGAACGCGGCGTCACCCTTTCAGGCGGGCAGAAGCAGCGCATCGCCATCGCGCGTACCCTGCTCACCAACCCGCGTATCCTCATCCTGGATGATGCCACCTCGAGCGTGGATACGCAAACCGAGCAGATGATTCAGGAGGCCCTGCAACGCCTGATGACCGGTAAAACCACTTTTATCATTGCTCACCGTCTTAGCACCGTTCGGCGGGCCGATTTGATTCTGCTGCTGGAAAACGGACGTATCGCCGCCCGCGGCACACATGCCGAGTTGATGAAATCTTCATCGCTGTATTATGAGGTATATCAGCACCAACTCCGGCCGGAAGAACGCCCAGGACTGGAGGTGCAGCCATGACCTTCAGAATCACCCCTGAAATCGGGCCGCGCAGCGCCATCCAGGACTTTGGAGAAGTCAGGCAGGAGGCCAGCTTTTTCAACCGCGAGGTGGTGTCAGAACTGCTCACCTTTTTGCGGCCGTATCAAACCCGCATGATTCTGGCCGTGCTGTTGATGCTGATTGTGACCGGCTTAACGCTGCTGATCCCGTATCTCATTAAAATTGCCATCGATCAGTACATTTCCGCGGGGGTCCAGACGGGTCTATCACGTGTGATTCTGTACATCGCCGTGTCGTATGTGCTGTTGTATGGGGCCACCGCCGGGCAGAGTTACAACCTCTCGTGGGTGGCGCAGCGCGTACTGGCCGATCTGCGCCAGGCGCTGTTCACCCATTTGCAAAAACTGTCCCTCAGTTATCATGACAATCACCTTGTAGGTGTGACCGTTTCTCGTGTGATCAACGATGTGGCGGTGATCAACGATTTGCTCACCCAGGGGATCATCGAGCTGCTGGGGGATCTGCTGGTGCTGACCGGGATCATCGTGGTGATGCTCACGCTCAGCCCGCGTCTGGCGCTGTACTGCTTCATCGTGCTGCCGCTGATGGTTCTGGCTACCTGGTGGTTCTCACACGCTGCCCGCGATGCCTTCCGGGCTACCCGGCAGCGGGTGGCAGCGCTGGTGGGGCGCATGGCTGAGAATATTGCTTCCATCCGCGTGATCACTGCCTTTGTACAGGAAAAGGTGGTGGAGAAAAAGTTTGAAGAAGTCAACCGCGCCAACCGCGATATCAACGTGGAAGCCATCCGGCTGTCGTACATCTTCATCCCTTCGATTGAATTTCTGTCCACCCTGGCGGTGGCCATTGTGCTGTGGTTCGGCGGGCGCGAGGTGATGAACGGGACGGTCACGCTGGGTGTGATTGTGGCCTTCCTGTCGTATGTGACGCGCTTCTTCCAGCCGGTGCAGGAGCTCAGCCGCCTGTACACCACCATGCAGTCGGCCATGGCCGGCGGTGAGCAGGTGATCAAGCTGCTCAAGACCGAGCCGGATATCTGCGATCAGCCGGGCGCTGAGACAATGCCTAAAATTGAAGGCCGAATCGAGCTCAAAGAGATCAACTTCCGCTATCGCGCCGATCTGCCGCTGGTGCTGAAGGATGTCAATCTGTCCATCCAGCCGGGGCAGGCGGTGGCGCTGGTGGGTCCCACCGGGGCAGGAAAATCGACCATTGCGCGACTGATTGCCCGTTTTTACGAGCTGTCGGATGGCAGCCTGGAGATCGACGGGCGCGATGTGCGCTCGGTGACACAGAGCTCGCTGCGTCGGCAGATCGGCATTGTGCCGCAGGATCCCATTCTGTTTGCCGGTACCGTGGAGGATAACATCCGCTTTGGCATGCCGGACGCCCCGCATGAAGCCGTGGCGGCGGCGGCAAAACTGGCTCTGGCCGATGATTTTATCGAAAAACTCCCCAAGGGATACAACACCTGGGTGCAGGAAGGCGGCGTCAACCTGTCGGTGGGGCAACGTCAGTTGCTGTGCATTGCCCGCGCGGCGCTGGCCGATCCGCGTATCCTGATCCTGGATGAAGCCACCGCCAGCGTGGATACGATCACCGAGGTGATGATCCAGAAAGCGCTCGGCCGGTTGCTGGAGGGACGCACCGCCATCATCATCGCGCACCGTCTCAGCACCATCCGCGGCGCGGATGTGATCTGCGTGATCGACGACGGAAGGATTGTGCAGCGCGGCAGCCATGCGAATTTGCTCAAGCAACAGGGGCGATACCGCAGCCTGTATGAACAGCAGTTTGCCGGAGGATAGAAAGACAATCCTGGCCCAATAAAAATCAAAAGCGCGGACCTCTCCGCGCTTTTTGTTTGCTTTCGATGTATGTCAGGCGATTGTGACCTGTGGATCTGCGTCGCGCAGGCGAATTTCTTTTTGGATCTGCCGGCTGCGCACGAAAAGCCACAGGGTTTGAGCAATGTTGGCCACGCCCATCGCCAGAGCGCCTACATACAGCCCCACCGTCTTTCCCCAGATTACCCCACCGATCAGGATGCCCACATAGATCAACAGGTACAGAACCACAGATTCGGTGATGGAGCGCGTTTTTCGGCTGTAGAGGATGGAGCCCTGAAACCAGCTCTGATAGGCGCTGATGGGCGGCACCACCAGAAAGAAGATCAACGAGCTGCGGGCCAGCAGGCTGAGCTCAGAGGTCAGACCGGTCACTTTTTCAAACCAGATACCGGAAAGCGGGGTAAGAAACACAATCACCACCACGAGTGACAGAAAAGCGGCCAGCAGATGGCCGAAATTGCGCAAGCTTTTATAGGAGAACCTTTCGCTGATCAGCGCCACCACCACCTCGTTGAAACCCATGCCGATGCTGCGCAGCATAAAGATCAGGTTGAGCACCACGCCCCACGTCGCCAGTGATTCAATGGCCTGCGGCATGCGGCTGAGAGCGGCGCTGCCGATAGGGTTGCCCAAAAACTGCAGCAGCGAAACGAACACCAGTGGTACGTAAAAGCCGGCAAATTCGCGCCAGGTAAACGGCTCGGTCACCGGCACGCATTTGACCTCATTGTTGACGATGCTGCGCAGCCGTAAACCGGAGAATAGACCCTCCAAAGTAACGCCCAGCGCCTCGGCCAGCGAAGCTACGATAATGCCCGGGATGGTTCCGATGGCAAAACCGGTCAGGAGGACGAGTGTGATGGTGGTAATTCGCACGATGGTGCATTGCATCACCCCGTTGGAATGCCCAAAACGGATCATCACGCCCTGGTTGAAGCGCCGGTAGCCGATGGCAAAGGTCCACGGCAGCATAATCATCAGACCGGTGCGGGCAGGCTCCACCAGCTCGGCCGGAACGCCCAGAATGTTGTTCACCACCACATAGTAGAGCGGGGTGAACGCCACCAAAAAATGTACAAATGTGAACGTGCCGCCGATGGCGAACATAGCCTTGCGCAGTTTGGCATAAGAAACGTAGTCTTTGCTTAAAACGGTGGAGGCAGACAGCAGCATGATGATGGGTGATTCAATCACCAGCGAAACGGGGTTGATGATGCCCCCGAACGCCGCCAGACTAATGATGGGGTTCGCCAGGCGAGCGATCACCGCGCTGATGAATGGGCCTTCCAGGCTCATCATAAACCAACTGGCGGCCAGCGGCCACCAGGTTTTGAACACTCGGCTGAGCGATACGCCTTCAGCGACTTCTTTTTTCAAGGCAGTTTCCATAGGTAAAGGATTATACCTTATGGCAGGTCGGCGGAGCAGCCCACCTCAGGTGAGAGGAATTATGGACCAAGGTGAAAATAAATCGGAAAGAGTGACCGTTTTCAGTATTGGCGCATATTGTGCGCCGATCTGGGTTTCCTGTGCACTCCACCCCTAACCCCGCCCCTCCGAGGGGCGGGGAAGGTTTTTTTTTGTGAAGTTGTGCAGTCTTCTGCACAACTTCACAGATTTACTGGGAAGGGAAAGCTGATTATTCGCTCGCCACCTCCTTGCTTTTTTCATTATCAGCTTGTTTATCGGGCAAAAAGCGTAAATTCCCCTCCCATGGAGGGGTGGCGCGAAGCGACGGGGTGGTTATTGTAAGACCAGAGTGTTTTTTGATATATCCATTCAATCAACCTCTGTCCGATCTCTCGTCACGGCGAGGACGCCGCTCTGTCTAGATGACAAAACAGGCAGAGATGCCGCATAAATACCCCTATATGTCAAAACCCATCTCTCATTGTTATCCCGAACAAAGTGAGGGACCGGCTCAGGATGCATCTATCACGTTTGCATATCTGGAACCGGTAGGATTACCCCCTGTCCGATCCCTCGTCACGGCGAGGACGCCGTTCTATCGGGATGACAAAAAGACGATGTGCGGTATATTTTCGGCTCCCAGCCTACGCAGGGTGGTGTGTTCGCGTGGCAAAAACATACAGAGGTGCATTTTCCCCGTCTCTGTCAGGGAGATTTGACGTTCTGACGTCAAATCTCGCTGACAAAATTATTACCCCGCCCTTGAGGGCGGGGATAGGGGTGGGTGAAAAAACACTCAAGATAACAACGGCGCCCTTCTCACCAGGGAAGGGCGCCGGTTATCACATCTTCGGATGGGCTTTAGATACCCATCCCCAACGCAATCTCATGTTTTTTGTGGTTCTCGTCTTCATGAGCGCAGTCATTGTACGGTTTCAGCACCACTTCCTTGTTCTCATCCAGGTCGATCAGGATGCAGTCGCCGTCCTTGAAGTCATGGGCCAGCAGGGCATCTGATAGCCGGTCTTCCACATACTGCTGGATCACGCGCCTCAGCGGGCGGGCGCCCATCTCCGGGTTGAAGCCCTTGTCCGCAAACTGGTTGCGGGCTGCCTCGGTGATTTGCAGAGAGATGTTGCTGTCCTTCAATCGTCTGGCGACCTTCTCAATTTCGATGTCGACGATGTCGTGGATGTCATCTTTGTTGAGCATGCGGAAGATGATCACGCCGTCCAGACGGTTGATAAACTCCGGCCGGAACACGCGTTTCAGCTCATCGTTCAGCTTCTGGCTCATTTCGTCATAGGCTTCCTTTTCTTCCACGGCCGCGGCTTTTTGCGGACGGAAACCGAAGGCGGTTTGCCGCTTGATGACATCCGCGCCGATGTTGGAGGTCATGACGATGATGGTGTTGCGGAAGTCCACTTTGTGGCCGCGCGCGTCAGACAACTGTCCCTCTTCCATAATCTGGAGCAGCATGTTGTGTGTTTCCGGATGCGCCTTCTCGATCTCGTCAAAGACGACAATCGAATACGGACGACGGCGGATGGCTTCGGTGAGCTGCCCGGCTTCTTCATACCCCACGTATCCTGGCGGCGCGCCAACCAGACGGCTGACGTTGTGCCGTTCCATGAACTCGGACATATCCAGTTGAATCAGGGCATCTTCACTGCCGAACAGGAAGTTCGCCAGCGCTTTGGTAAGTTCGGTTTTGCCTACGCCGGTGGGTCCCAAAAAGATAAAGGAACCAATCGGGCGGTGCGGATCTTTCAACCCGGAGCGCCCGCGCCGGACGGCTTTGGCCACCACCTCAACGGCCTGATTCTGGCCGATGATACGCTCTTTCAATTCATCTTCCATGTGCAGCAGCCGTGAGGATTCCTCTTGGGCAAGCTGCATCACTGGAATGCCGGTCCACATATTTACCACCTCGGCAATGTCATCGGTGGTGACAATCGGGCTGGTGTCGCGATCCCAGATGTTGCGCATCCGTTCCAGCTCTTCTTCCAGCTCAAGCTGGCGGCGGTCCAAATCTTCCACATCGTCCATCAGATTTTCTTCCTGGGCCTGGATGCGCCGCTGGCGCACATTACGCAGTTCCTGCATCACCTTTTTAGTCGCCTGGGCGGTTTTGCTCTTGTACATACGCACGCGGGATGCCGATTCATCGATCAGATCGATGGCTTTATCCGGCAGGAAGCGGTCAGATACATACCGCTCCGAGAGCCGTACGGCTGACTCGAGCGCTTCATCAGAGATGTTCAACCGGTGATGCTCTTCGTAAGCCTTGCGGATCCCTTTCAGAATGGCAAGCGCTTCATCGGAAGAGGGTTCATCCACCGTGATGGGCTGGAAGCGCCGCTCCAGAGCGGCATCACTCTCGATGTGCTTGCGATACTCGTCCAATGTCGTTGCGCCAATCACCTGCAGCTCGCCGCGTGAAAGCGCGGGCTTGAGGATGTTGGCAGCATCAACAGACGAACCGGCCGATCCGGCGCCGACCAGCATGTGAAGCTCGTCAATGAACAGGATGGCGCCTGATGCCTTCAGTTCGTCAATCACTCGTTTGAGTCGTTCCTCAAACTGGCCCCGGTACATGGTGCCTGCTACCAGCGATCCAACATCCAGTTGGAGCAGCCGTTTGTTGAGCAGTGGTCCGGGCACATCTCCTTCGAGAATGCGCTGGGCAAGACCTTCCACAATGGCGGTTTTGCCCACACCGGGCTCACCAATCAGGGCCGGGTTATTCTTGGTCCGACGGGATAGAATCTGGATGACTCTTTCGATCTCTTTTTGCCTACCAATGACGGGATCCAGTTTCCCTTCTTCGGCAAGGTTGGTCAGATCCACTGCCAGTTGATCGATTAAAGCCGATTTACTGGCATCTTTCTCCGGTTGAGGTTTACGCTGCGGGGTTTCCCGAGGTCTGGAGGGTTGACTGGGAGGAGTGCTGCTTTCTTCCATCACCCGGCGGGTTTGACGGCGAATTTGCTCAGGCGTCACGCCAAGCTTGCGAAACATCTCTTTGGCCGATCCTTCAGTAGAACGGATCAACCCCAACAGGAGATGCTCGGTACCAATGTATTGGTGATTCAGACGGCGGGCTTCTTCAATTGCAAACTCCAGCACCTGCTGGACACCGGCTGACAGGTCAATCTTCCCGCTCGTATCTTCGCCGTATCCGCTCACGCGTTCAAGCATTTCGCGAACGCGATCAGTTTCCAAACCAAGTTCACGCAGCACTCTGCCGGCTACACCGCCATCTTCCTGGGCTAACGCCATCAGAAGATGTTCGGTACCGATCTGGCTCTGGCGCATTGTCTCCGCTTCCTTGTGGGCAAGGCTCAGAACCTGACGTGCTCTTTGCGTAAAACGTTCCATTCCAGCCAATTTTCTTACCTCCTATTTCTACGACAGGTCTATCAATGTCTACTGATAATCAGGTCCTGTCACGACGGGAGGCCTGTGAAAGTGTACTGTACTGTATTCTTTTACTGCCTCCCAGTTTCTCCGAAGAGATAATCTCACTCGATTCTACCAAAAAAACAAAACGCATGCGAGAAAGCATGCGTTATTTAGTATTAGATTACTATAAGACTTTTATATGCAGTTTCGAATCAGGGTTTCCAATCAGCAGCCGGCTGCAAACGCGGATCAGAGGCAAACAGGCCGCGAATCTCGGCGTGAGCGGCGTCACCGCCGAGCGTCAACGCCGCCAGACGGTCCATCATGGGCATATCCTGCTCCGGCACCTCCGGGTAGGCCATGCATCCCCACATATCCCAGGGCAGAATCTCAATCTTGTTAAGCGCCAGGAAATCGCGGATCATGTCGCCCTGCACAAACCACAGACCTTTCATATCCATAATACCGAAATGATCCGGGTCCGCCTGACCTGTGCGGCAGAGCTGCCATCCCAGACCGCCGGTGACGAACGCGCCCTCCGGCATGTCGTGCGGATCGAATTCAATGTGCAGCTTCTCTTGCTGAAATTTGTCCAGTTGAGCGTCCACGCGTACCCAACGCTGTTGACCGGCGTGCCAGTACTCGGTCATCCAATGATCTTCATAATGACCGGGGATAAAGTAGGTACCAAATCCGCAACGAGCGCGGGCGGGTATGCCTTTGTGCTGCAGCAGCGAGGCCAGAAAAACGGAGATATCACGGCAGTTGCCCACCAGTTTCTTCTCCAGCGGGCGCGCTTCGGTCAGGGGGCGGTCGTCCAGCTCGAACAGACGATCGAGTTTGGCGGTCATGGTGCGCAGATCAACTTCCTTTTTCCGCTCCTCTGACAGTTCGATGCCATAACGCGACGCCCAGAAGATGTGCACGATCAATCCCTGCACGATGCGGCACAACTCATCCACATCAGCGGGCAACTCCCGCAAAAGTGATGCATACCGACCTGCCTGGGTCATCTGTCCCGGCTGCGTATAGAATTCCTGCACGGTCTGGATCTGTTTTGAGATTTCCATTTTATGCATTCCTTTCCCACCATTGATATTCAGCCATGAACTCGTAGCCGCATAGCGTGGCATCCTGACGGGGCATAGTTTGATCGGCCGGTATCACTGCCCCTGCCAGATCGGCTTCACCATTTTTGATTTTTCCCCGTGCGGCTTGAAGGTCTGCTATTGTAAACGACTTTTCCAGCCAGTAACCTGCATAATTCAACGTATTCACAAAGAGACATACTGCCTGCGGCGTCAGTTGAGCCGTCCGCAGACCGACCACACTGCTGACATACAGGTGCTGCACGGGTGCCGCGCAGGTAAAACCGCAGCGGGCAAAGGTGGTCTGGCTGGCGATGTTGCCGGTCTGGATCAGCGCGCGGGCCGGAATGCCTGGAGCCGCCTGTAGGCTTGCCCGAACCATGGCTTCGCCGATGCGCCGGCTGCGGAAGGAAGGGTGCACGCCCAGCAGATCCACCTCCCAGCGCTCTCCGGTGGGCGGGCGAGTGATGAAATTGTCCAGAAAGCCCACCAGTTGTCCGAGGTGTTCCACCACCAGGGTCAGGTGGTCATCCGCTGCCAGCACCTGGCGGATACGGTCTGGGTCCGATTCTTCATCCGGCCAGACGCTGCGTTTCACCTCTGCCAGGGCGAGCGCGTCGGCAGCCACAGCCGGGCGGAGCAGGAATTCTTCCTGCTCCCAGCGGTAGGAAACGGGCAAAAATGGATTCATTTTCAACGAAGTTTTTAACTCGGGTTAAGCACCAAGCAGATAGGCCAGATTGAGCTGCACATTGGCGAGCAGCCCATCCATGTGGGTGCGTTCGTAGTTGTGTGAGGCGTCGATGCCCGGCCCGATCAGGGCTACCACCGCTTTGCCGCCCGCGCCCCAGTAGGCTGAACCGTCGGAAGCGTAGTAGGTGTAGATATCTACCTTATAGGCGATGTCATTTTCCTGGGCCAGTTTGCGCAGTTTGTTGCTCAGCACGTGATCGTATGGACCGCTGGCATCTTTGACGCAGATGGTCACATGGAACTCATCGGAGGTTTGCGTATCGCCCACGGCGGCCATGTCGTTCACCACCAGTTCAACCGCGTCATCCGGGATGCCGGTGGTTCCGCCGTGCCCCACCTCTTCATAGGTGGTGAAGTATAGATAGGTCTTTTGGGCGGGCTTCTGCCCGGCGTCATGCAATGCTTTCACCGTAGCCACAACCGTTGCCACGCAGGCTTTGTCATCCAAAAAGCGCGAGCGCACAAACCCGTTGGTTACTTCCACACGCGGGTCAAAGGCCACAAAATCGCCCACCTGAACCCCGAGCGCGCGGGTTTCTTCGGCTTTGGTGGTGCGCGCATCCAGGCGCACTTCCATGGAAGTGTCTTCGCGCTTGAGCTCGGTAGTCTCGCGTCCGTACACATGCGCCGAGGCCTTATTGGCCAGGAAAGATCCGCGAACGGTCGCCCCTGATTCCGTGAAGATAGTGCACCCCTCGGTTTCCACTGAGTTCAAGTTGAGACCCCCGACACGGGTAAGCTGCAGGCGACCGTTGGATTTGATATCTTTGACCATGGCGCCCAGCGTATCCACATGCGCACTCATGGCGCGGGGGGCGTCATCGCGCTCGCCGGGCAAAATGGCCAGCAGGGAGCCTTTGAGGGTGCGGACCAACTGCACCTCGGGGTATTCGCTAAGGGCTTTTTCGACAAAGTCGATGGCATGGGCGGTGAAACCGGTTGGGCTGTGCGTGTTCAGCAGGCCCACCAAAAAGTTTTGCAGGTATTCCTGATCAATGGAAGGAAGTGACATATGCTCTCCTGGATCGATTATAGGGTTGATGGGAACAAAAGAACTGTCTTTTGGGCATTATACCACCTGCGCCGGTCGGTATTTTCGCAGGATCTGCTCCGCGTAATCGGCCATGCTCAGGCGTAGCGCACGCGGCTCCAACACTTCCAGCGCGCCCCCGAAGGCCATCAAACGGCTGCGGGCATGCCCCAGTGAAAAGAACGCCAGCTTTACATCGATCAGACCATCTTCAGGTAAATTTTCGGGCTGGGGGTTGATTCGTTCGGCATGCTGCCCGGTCACCCGCTCGAGATCCGGCAGTTGATCGGCGGATATGCGCACGGTCACCGCGTAATACGACCGGTTTTCTTCCGCCCGCCGGCAGTATTCCTGCCAGAAAGTCTCCAGCCTGAAACCCTCCGGGCGCAGGCAGGCCTCCGGATGGATTTCCGCGTACAGCAGATCACTGATCAAATGCACCTTCACCAGCCCGTTCTGCAGACACACCAGGTGCCAGGCGCCGTCTTTTGTCACCAGACCCAGCGGGTGAACCGTTTTCTCGCCGATGGCCCCAAAGTGCATCGGAAAACGGATCAGCACCTGCCGGTCGGTGAAGAGAGCCTGGTAGACCACGTTCAGGTAGGGGGTGGGGCGGCGCAGCCCGGACCAGCCCTCCCAATCCAGGTGGATGCGTCCGCGGATGCGCTCCTCTTCCTTTCGATGAGAGGCTGGCAGGGCGGAGGTGAGCTTGAGCAGCGCGGATTGAAAATCCTGGCGCAGCCCCAGAGCCGCCAGCGGGGTCGGGATGGAAACGGCGAAGAGTGCCTGCAGTTCATGGGTGGTCAAGCCGGTCAACTCGGTGCGGTAGCTGTCTACCAGCGAGAAGCCGCCGCCCGGCCCGTGCTCGGTGTATACCGGCACCCCGGCGTAACACAGAGCTTCCACATCGCGGTAGACTGTCCGCTCGGATATTTCGAGTTCGGCGGCCAGTTCAGCAGCGGTCATGCAGCCGCGCTGCTGCAGCAGCATCAGGAGAGATAGCAAACGATCAGCGCGCATACGAAATCCTGTTTTTGAATTTGATTCAATTGTATAAATAAAAGCTGACATAAGATGTCAGGTATTGTTTTTATGATGATACTATAAACTCAAAAAGAGAGGGAAAAAATGAACGATAAAGATTTTGCAATTGTAGATGTACCATCCATGACCGTCGCCAGTAGCCTGGGGTTCGGGACGCAGCCTGAAACCGAAGCTTGGAAGATCCTGCTGGACTGGGCGAACATGACC
>CAZHMZ010000097.1:0-14174 GCA_964532655.1 uncultured Anaerolineaceae bacterium | reverse complement strand
CCAATTTATCATGCAGCACCTCGGTGGGATACAACGTATCCTCCGGGCAGGGATTTACATAATCGCTGACGGTTCCATTTCGTACTTCGGTATGCTGCAGATCAAAGATGGTGATTTTCTGGCATTGGATTATCGATACACTGCCGAATTGATAAAACGGGGGTACTTTGGCTTCATCGGTGACCACATTATCGGATGAATCCTCGTTTCTGACCGCACGCGTGGCAATGATCAGGCGGTTTGGATCAACCGGTTGCAAAAGCGAATCACCGGTCATCCATTTTGGCTTTGGGAGATCCAGATAATCCATCAAAGTAGGTGCGATATCGATATTCTGGGTGTTTTCCGTAATCAAGCCGGCATGTTCGTCATTTGGGAAATGGATAATCAGCGGAATCCGTGTGGTGGTGGACCATTTTTGCCCGTGGTCTGTGTAGATCACCAGAATGGTGTTATCGTAAAGCCCTTTTTCTTTAAGATAGGTGACCAATTCTTCCACCTGTTGATCGAAATCGATGATGGAATCATCGTAAAAATCAGTCATCCACTCTTTATCCTGCTCGAGATCCCTCGAATACACTTCGGCATCCGGATCGAATTCAGGACCGTGCGTGCCCATCAGATGGAGATGTGCAAACACAGGTTGATTGGTTTGCGCTGCCTCATCCAGATAATCGTACAGGCAATCCAGCCGTTCCTGATCAGAAATATCGCTGGTCATTGCATTGGTGACTTCGGTATAGGCATTGTCCATTTTCTCGATGAAAAAAATGTGGAAAAGCCGATCCTGGATCCGTTCACGCATGGAGGAAATAAAATACAATTCATCGTCAAAAGATGACCCGGAGAGCGGGCTATCTGGATTGGCAGCACAGTTTACTTCATCAAATGCATTGGTGAAATTGATAGAGTTGACATCGACATAACTTTTTACACCGAGTGAAATGGTTTTGTAACCAATCCTTTTCAGTCGCCCAGGGATATGTTCATATCGATTTGCGTCCTGAAGAGTGTTGCTGACTATCAGAACACGGGTGAAAAGTGGCAGTTTTCCGGTAAGTGTAGCTGTTTCAGAACCCCGCGAAGCGCTGGCATTTGAAAAGTTGTTTTGGCCCACGAGCGATTTTTTGGCTAGCTCGTTAATAAACGGAGTGGTATCGCGTTCATAGCCGTAGGCTGACATATTGACGGCATTAATTCCATCCGAGTTCAGTAATATAATGTTGGGCCGGTTCGTGCTGGTTGAATTTTGTTGGCTGAGATCCCTCATATTGTCGCCTGGTTGATAAGTGATGCCTGCCAACACCAGCGGCACCCCTACTAAAAGAAAGGTGGCAATTTGCGAGCTTCGTTTGAGTTTACCGCATCCCGGTGATTGTACTGCCGATGCAAAACGACTTAAGATAAATAGAAATCCGGCAGCAAAAACGACCAGGTATAACCCACGCGTAAAGTTTTCTGTATTGACGATGCCGAAGCTGATCAAAGTATACGTGAAGTTATCTATCAATATCAGACCCAGGCAAGCAAGGATCAACGCAGCAGGAATGAAATAAATGAACCGGCTGATTTGTTTACTGATAGGTGATAAAAGCGCATCCAGAAAAACAAGTATCGGTATGATCAGAATCACAGCAACCGCTACAAAAAGGCCGGAGAGGAGTAAGATCTTGATCTTCTCCCCAAAACGGTACATGTCCATAAAGGATGATTTTGTGATGAAGAAGATCCACTCCATGAATACATAGAAAAATGTAGAAAATATGATGCTGGTAAATGCCAGTTTTAGGTATCCCCACCGATGAAGGAAAAATCCATTAATCTTGTTTGCCACGATAGCTACTCTCTACAGGAACAGACTGTCTGGCAGAATGTTGATTCAGTGCTTTGTCTGAACGTTTCATTCGCGTACCAGAAATTATGTTTTTTAATATTATTCCTCGATATACCATAATGTTCTGAACATGGTTCAGAACATTACTTTTCCGCGCTAGGAAAAACAGACACCAGCTATACATAGAACGTTATTTTCGTGTGCCCATTATATCACCTGGGTTATGCGGCTGGCAGAGGGGTGTGAAAAAAGCAGGTCATGGGGTGACCCAAAAAGACTGGGAGGCCAGTCTGCAATCGGGTCACCCTGGACCGTTGCCATGATTCAAATACGCCGAGTCTCATGGTTACGGAGCATTGAGATACAAAGGTTGTCCGTCATCTACACCACCGCGAATGACTCCATGATCCAAATAAATCCCACTAAGATTTGTATCTGAGCTCACCGGTGTAACCTTTGCATCCAGGATATTTGGGTCCTGATATAGATAGGCAAAAACGGCCGGGAAGAGGTCCTGCAGGATCGTGATGTCATCGTATTGTTCAAAATCATTATCAGGCCAACGTATCGCAAGAAAAACACCATTTCGATCCTGGACATCGAGCCGGGTAATCTCAGAGGCATCGTAATCTCCGGTCAGACGATAGGAGCAATTTTTTGTTATGTATGGGCCATGATCACCCGCTACGATAATAATTGCCTGAGGATCATTTTCAAGTAGCTCATCCAAATCATCGGTCATTTCCTGGTTTGCCAAATCAAGTCTGCTTTCATAAAGTTCAAATGCCCGATCTGAACACCTGCCCTGGTTAAGAGTGTGGTTTGGGGTGTTTGTATGCATATAACAAAATATTGGTTCAGCAGGGAGGTTCCTGAAAATTTCACGCTTCGCCGCTACATACTCCTCATGAGGCGGATCATAATAGTGCAGGTCATTCTTGAATTCACCCAATAAAGTCCCTTCCATCAAATATGCGTTTGCGATACCTTTCGGATAGGTAATATCATATCCAGAGCTGGTTCCAGTGAAAAAAAACGTATTGGTAAAATGTCCCAGATTGAGATACCCTATGTCTTGAAAGATGGAATTCACCACGCCGTTTCCAGAGACCCCTTTTCGCCGATCGCCGTAAAACTGATTTGCGCTGTTCAAAACTCTGCTGATAGAATTAATGGATGTTGATCCAATTGTATAAATATCTGGATAAATCTTAAAACCAAGCTCCTGTAAATGGGTCTCCTGAGCGCCGTTGTCAATCCCATAATTTTTCATGACTTCGCTGGGAACGTAAGAATCATATATCAAAAAATATACATTCGGTGTAAGCACCGGTGTGCGGTTTTCGACCAATTGCAGCAAATGATTTTCTTCGACCGAAAGGGAATCCCCGCCAGGCAGCGGTTCGATCTGAAAAATTTGAACAACGCTGTTGCCAATAAAACTCAAGATGATATAAGAATAAACGAGTTTCCTTCCGAATGCTCTGGCTAAAGTGTAAACCACTGCCAGGAATAAAACCTGGATTGTAAAGTTACCATATTCATACCAGGCGAACTGTCTGGTGATCATTGCCATATTGGTGATGGTATAGGCAAAGGACATACCCAAAGTCATTGTCGTGCTCAAAGTGGCAAATCTCTTCATCGAAAGTGGCAAAAGTACTACCAACAGGCCTGAAAACGTGAGGAAAAATCCGATGATTTTAAGGGTTTCAATCATCGAGAGCATATCGTTATTGATGATGAGGTACTGAACAACAGGCGTCATCGGAAGCAAAATTAAAATTAAACTCAAAGGTTCGAATTTTGCAGGGGTGTATTTTCTTGCGGAGGGTGATTTCGTTTGTCGAAAAATCAGGATCGGGAGCAAAGGGAGAGAAAGTCCCAGGAGAATGGAAAGATACAGCCAGAGGTTGTGTGTAAAGTTATAGCTGATACCTATCGAGAAAAGGCGTCCAACGATATATTTATAAATTCCGCTGTATACCCAGAGCAGACTAAGCGGGATAAAAAATCCCTCCAGAAATCCGCGTAATGTGATTTTCTTGAAAAAATTTATGATGGAACGACCGGCTTGACCGCTGGCCCAGAGCCGAACAATCCCTATCGGCAAAGAAAAGACCTGTTTTCGGTTTTCTATGAATAAGAAACTCACGAAAAATACTGTCAGAATGACCCCAATCCCCCCGATAGCCCCTGTGTCTTTTGAGAAAATCCAGTACCGCACCATGATTGTATAAACGTGCGTGCTCGTAAGATCGATCTTCGCTGATATCGGACGAAACAGGAGGGTATAAGATCCGTCCTCCTCGGTTCTGACATAATAAGTTCCTCTGCTTCCTGCCTTGACTTCAGGCAGGCTGGATGTTTGCAAAAACTGGTCATCTTCCTTGAGCAACAGCGTGTTTTGGTTGTACAAGTTCGCATCAAGTTCGAAATGGTATGACAAGTTTGACGTCTCTGAAACGACATCCTGAGGATTTATTGGGAATCTTTTGTAAAAAACGGATGCGCCTGGCTTAACATAAAACAAAATACTTACTAATAGCATTCCTAACAAGAAAAGCTCAATGGCATAATCGAAGAATTTTTTCACGGTTTGTTCGGCAGTAATTACATCGTTGATCGAAAAGGGAATAAACCTTACCACAATAAATAAAGGTATTTTCGTTGATCTGGCAGAATAAACTGCCCGATTCTCATATATCATATCTATCAGGGGAAATCTACCCTGGAGGAAAGGTCGTTAAGGACCTCTCAACGGATCATAGTGTGATTATTATACTTTCTCATTTTCATATTGGTTATCACTTTGAGTTATCGACAGAATGCGGGACAAATGCTGGCAAGGTGATGGCAGGAAAACTGGCCGATTGCCATTACAATGAAAGCTTGATGATATTCTGTAAACGGTTGGAACCTGCACAGGAGAATGACGTCCTATAAACGCAGATCTGATCCTCTCGCAGCAAACCATAAAATCAGGCAGCGACATTTTGCTTTCGAAAAGTGAAAATCATGGATGCGAGAAGCGTTCTGTGATGATCGAGATTATCCAAAGGTTCGTCCCCTTGGAATATGATTATTTGGCAATATCAGGAATGCCAGTAATCATTACTACTGATCGATTTTTTCGGTTGTTTGGTCTTTCTCTTTACTAAAAAGCGCTTTAATTTTCCGCCAGTACACTTTCGTGAGCACACCAACGCCTAAAACAGCAGCAATAATTGCTTGCAAAATAACACTTCCAGAGCCCGGATCCAGATACATATTCTCTCCAAGAAATGACAATCCCATTTTCGCTCAATAAAAACGAACCTGGGTTTGATAGGATTTTTTCTATCTCAGCTATTATATCACTCCAAAAATATTCGCCCTTATGTTTCCAGCAATCAATTATGGGTGTTGGATTGTCGAAAATGAAGACGATTCATCAGGGGCGGATGAGAAGACCATTGGATATGAATAAATATTAAATATGTCAGACAACGTTATTCCTTTTTGAACTTCATATCAGTTATAATTGTTTTATCAATCCGAGAGAAAATACCATGACACCGATCAACGAACAGGAAATCAACGAGATTATCAGGCGGGTGGTCGAAAAATCAGTGGGGGTGAAAGCAGTCCCTGAAAACGCTGAAGGAACGACGACTGCTGCCCGTCTATCAGGTTCTGCATCTGATACTTCTGTTCGCCAGATTGCTCCCGAAAAAACGATCGCCATTGGCTCCGACCACGGCGGTTATGATATGAAGGAAAAGCTCAAAAAGCATCTCATTGAAAAAGGTTATCAGGTGACTGATTGTGGCCCTAAGGATGCAAATTCAGTCGACTATCCGGATTTTGCCCATGCTGTTGCCAGAATGGTGAGTAATCATCAGGTATGGCGCGGGATCATGATTGACGGGGCCGGTATTGGAAGCTGCATGACCGCCAACAAGGTACCCGGTGTACGGGCAGCCATGTGCTACGATTACGCCACGGCGGTTAACAGCCGTGAACACAATGACGCCAATCTGCTCACTTTAGGGGCAGGGCTGATCGGGCAGAACCAGGCTGTGTTGATTGTGGACACCTGGTTGAAGACCGAGTTTGGCGGAGGGCGTCATGCTAAGCGGGTGGACAAAATGATGGATGTTGAGAAGCTTTATTTGAAAGGTGGAAGATAACATGCCCCTGGACGTAAAGTCGGTAGAGAAAATTGTGGAAGTGATCACCCGGGAAGTCTTGATTGCCCTGGAAGAGGAAGAATACCGCAAGACACATCACCAAGGCGAAAGCTGCTCGCGTAACTGCGCTGAAGGCTTATGCGTGGTGACCTGTTTTGATGCCGTAGGAAAAGTGATTAACGCCGGCGCTGAACGGTTGACTTCAACCCTGGGGAATATTCCCACCGATGTCAATATTGCCCGTTTGATCGATCACACATTACTCAAACCGGATGCCACGCATGACCAGATTGCCCAGTTATGCTATGAAGCCCGAAAATACCATTTCGCTTCAGTATGCGTAAACCCTACCAATGTCAAACTGTGCGCCGAATTGCTGAAAGGTTCGGACGCCAGGGTTTGCACGGTGATTGGGTTCCCGCTGGGTGCTACCTCACCGGATGTGAAGGTGTTTGAGGCCAAAACGGCCATGAAAGACGGCGCGACTGAGATCGATATGGTGATCAATATTGGTGCGTTGAAATCCCGCGACCTGGAACTGGTTGCGCGTGACATTCGCGAGGTGGTGATGGCCGGGCATGCCGGGAATGCCCTGGTCAAGGTGATCATTGAAACCTCACTTCTGAATGAAGAAGAAAAAGTGATCGCATGTCTGCTTTCGAAAGAAGCCGGCGCCGATTATGTGAAGACATCCACAGGTTTTTCCGGTGGAGGAGCCACGGTGGAAGATGTGGCGTTGATGCGCCGGGTTGTCGGTCCCAGTATAGGGGTAAAGGCGTCCGGGGGTATCAAGGACCGCTCCATTGCTGAAAGCATGGTGAAGGCCGGCGCCACGCGTCTGGGTGCCAGCGCCGGGGTTAAAATTGTATCCGGCGGTTCTGAAACCCCGGCTTCAGGCGCGACTGATAAAAAGGGATATTAACTCTGCAGGCATACTATTTTGCTTTTACGGCGATAGAGATTTCGGGCAGTTTTGAAGAAATGAGGATACGGTCATGCAAATCGCACGGGTAATCGGAACGACAGTGGCAACAATCAAAGACCAAAATCTGACCGGTCAGAAACTGCTGATCGTGCGACCGACCGACGAGGCCGGCGAAGCGTACGGGAAACCCTATGTGGCAGTCGACACGCTGGATGCGGGCATTGGGGATCTGGTGCTGACCGCTTCCGGTTCCAGCGCCCGGCAAACTGAAATCACAAAAAACCGCCCGGTAGACGCGGTTATTATGGCGATTATCGATTCATTGGAAGTGGACGGCAAGATTACCTTCCGGAAATCGTAAAGGGGTTCGCAATGGCACTCGACAAAGATCTCGTTTCCATACAGGAGGCCCGCGACCTGGCGGTAGCAGCCCGAGAAGCCCAGCAAAAATGGGCAAAGGCCAGCCAACAGGAGGTTGACCGGGTCTGTTCTGCTATGGCTGAGGCCGCGTTTCGTGCTTCCGAACGGTTAGGCAGAATGGCCAACGAGGAAACCGGTTACGGCGTGCCGCTACACAAAAAAATCAAGAACGAATTCGGCTCCAAAGGCCTATGGGAGAGCATCAAAGATATCAAAACGGTTGGGGTGGTGAACCATGACCCGATCCGAAAGATCTATGAGATTGCCTGGCCGATGGGTGTGATTGCAGGCCTGACGCCCAGCACCAATCCAACATCAACTGTGTTTACCAAGGGTATCGGCGCGGTAAAAGCACGTGATGCCATTGTGTTCGCCCCGCATCCTTCCGCGGCAAAGTGCTCTCTCGAAGCAGCACGTGTTTTGGAAGAGGCTGCGGTTGGGCAGGGTGCACCAGCGGGATTAATTTCTTGCATGCAGAATATCTCACTGCCTGGCACGCAGGAATTGATGCGCCATAAATATGTGGCGCTCATCCTGGCAACCGGCGGCAGTGATATGGTGAAAGCCGCTCACTCGGTGGGGAAACCGGCATACGGGGTAGGCCCCGGCAATGTGCCTGTGTATGTTGACCGCTCGGCTGATTTGGAAAAAGCCGCCCGTTATATCACCTACAGCAAGGCGTTTGATTACTCCACAATCTGTGCCACCGAGCAGGCCGTATTTGCCGACCGGCCGATTGAACAGAGGCTGGCCGCTTTGATGCAGGAAAATGGCGCATATTTCACCGATTCTTTGCAAACCAATTTACTGCGGAAGATCCTGTTCCACCCTGATGGAACGATCAATGCCGCCACAGTGGGAAAATCGCCCCAGTATCTGGCCGGGATGGCTGGTTTTGATGTACCGGATACCGCCCGTATTCTGGTCACCCGTCTGTCTGAAATTGGGAAAGGCGAACCGCTCTCACGTGAAAAACTGACCACAGTGTTGGGCTGGTATGAGGTTGACGGTTGGGAAGATGGCTGCGAACGATCCATTGAACTGATCCAGTTTGGCGGGCGAGGCCACAGCCTGGCTATCCATGCCACCGACGAGGACGTCATCATGGCCTTTGGCATGGAAAAACCGGTATTTCGCATCACGGTCAATACCATGTCCAGCCTGGGCGCGGTGGGGTACACCACCGGTGTGATGCCGTCCATGACGCTAGGACCGGGCGGGATTGGCGGCGCAATCACCGGTGATAACGTGACCGTTCATCACCTGTTTAATGTGAAGCGCCTGGCTTATGAAACCACACCGCCGCCGCCGGCTGCTTTCAACCACGAAAACTCATTAAAAGTCTCCCCGCGCGAAATCGAACGCATCGTACGGGAAGTTGTAGACGAAATCATGAAACAAGAACACCTTTCATCATCATAAAAGGAGTAAGAAATGGCATTTGATGCTGCATTAATCGCTTTAGGAATGGTTGAAACCAAAGGGTTGGTTGGCGCAATTGAGGCCGCCGATGCAATGGTGAAAGCCGCAAATGTGGTTCTGATTGGCTCTGAGTACGTTGGAGGCGGGTTTGTGACCGTGATGGTGCGCGGTGATGTGGGTGCGGTAAAAGCCGCCACCGATGCCGGCGCCGCAGCCGCAAAACGCGTTGGCGAGCTGGTCTCCGTGCATGTCATCCCCCGCCCGCACGAAGATGTTGAGATGATCCTGCCCAAGAACACCCGCGGCAATTTCGGCGGACGAACCGGCGAAGGCAAATAACCAGTTTCGAACCCGATTGTAAAAAACCGGGTTAGAACTGAACCTTATGTCTGCCGATACAGGCATTGCGGCGCTTACCCCGGAAGCGTTTCTGGAGAAGGCGGCGCAGGTCATCCTTCCGCCGGGTCAGCGCCCTGCGATCAGCCAGGTTGGCTATCCTGCTGCCAGTCCACAAGATGGCGGGATTCGTGTAGGCGTCGACCTGGGGACTGCTTATCTGGTGCTGGCAGTGCTCGCGCCAGATGGGACTCCTTTAGCCGGGCAGTACCGTTTTGCGCAGGTTGTCAAAGACGGCCTGGTGGTGGATTACATTGGAGCGGTCGATCTGCTGCGCGAGATGAAACGGGATGTTGAGTCGGTGCTGGGTTTTGAGTTGACCCACGCAGCCAGCGCATTTCCACCCGGTGTACCACAGGCGGAGGTAAGAGCCACCGCCAACGTGGTACAGGCAGCCGGGATGGACTGCACCGGTCTGATCGATGAGCCAAGTGCCGCCAATCTGGTGCTTGGTGTGCGTGACGGCGCCATTGTGGATGTGGGCGGCGGAACCACCGGCATCGCGGTGCTGCAGGATGGCAAGGTGGTATACACCGCAGATGAAGCCACCGGTGGCACACACTTTTCACTGGTTATCGCCGGCGCGCTGGACAGGACGTTTGAAGAAGCGGAAGAACTCAAAAAGAATCCCGCTCAACAAAGCCGGCTGTTTCCGCTGGTGAGGCCGGTAATGGAAAAGGTAGGCAGCATTATTTCGCGGCATTTGCGGGGTACACCGGTCGACCATATTATGCTGGTGGGGGGCGCCTGCGCCTTCCCTGGAATGGCTTCAGTCATCCAGCAGTATACCGGCCTCCCGACACAGTTATCGGCCCAACCCATGCTGGTCACCCCGCTGGGTATCGCCAGGTATGACAGAGAAATGTAGGAGATTGTTATGGCAGAAGATTTTCAACTTCGATGTTACTGCTATCTTGACCGGATGCAGCCTCAATATGCCGCGTTTGTAGGCACGGTGACACAGGGAGATCTCTCCACCGAGGGAATGGCCTCCTTGTATATCGAAATGGCCCCGGGCAACGAGGTATTCCGGACGGTAGATATTGCCGTGAAGGCAACAGAAGCCAAACCGGGCGCCCAGATTGTGGAACGCGAATTCGGTATGTTTGAGGTGCACTCACACAACCAGGCGGCCGTTTTGGAAGCCGGGCGGATCGTGCTGGACCGATTAGGCCTGAAAATTGAAGACCGCATCAAACCCCAAATCGCCTCCACCCAGGTGATCACGCGCGTTGACCCATACCAAGCGCAGTTGCTCAATCGTTTCCGCCGCGGCAGTATGCTGGTTCCGGGCGAGACTCTGTTGGTATTGGAATGCGCTCCGGCCGCTTACATTGGTTATGCCTGCAATGAAGCCGAGAAGAAGTCATCCATCAACGTGATCCACGTTTCATCGGTGGGACGTTTTGGACGCATGTGGCTGGGCGGTCGCGAAGCAGAAATCATCACTGCCCGTGATGCGGCCATCAAGGCGCTGGAAGATCTGGAAGGCGTATAGCCGACGCTGCAGAGGTATCTGGCTTTATTCTTTATCAGAAAAGCAGAGTCCAGACTCCCGGATAGGAGAAGTGAATGGCAAAAACATTTTATACTGAACACGATATCGAGGACATGGTTAAGCGAGGAGTTCAATCGCTTACGCTGACCGATGATACCGTGCTGACCGATCTGGCTTTTGAGCGCGCCTCAAAACTGGGCTTCAAACTGGTCAAGGGAAATGAGAGACCGCCCAGTGCTCCGGTGCGGCCGTATATCACCCAACAGGCTCAAAAGGCGGAAAAAGCCCAGCAAAGCCTGCAGGCTGTGAGTACAGCCGCCGGCACTGTTCGCCAGGGCGAGATTCGTCAACGCGTGCGTGACGCTGTGATTGCCCGTCTGGGCAACGAGGTGGATGCCAAACTGCTCGAATCGATCATCACCCGGGTTCTGGATAACGTGGGGATCCATTAGCCATGCAATTTGGAAGGGTTCACGGTACCGCGGTTTGCACCATCAAGTACACCGGTCTTGAAGGCGTAAAGCTGTTGGTGGTGCAGCCGCTGGATAAACAACTCAAACCGCTTGGCAAGCTGCAGGTGGCTGCCGATGTGGTGCGGGCCGGTGTGGGCGATCTGTGTGTGATGGCTCGTTCGCGAGAAGCCGCGCTGGCCATGCCGGATATCACTTTTGTACCGGTGGATCTTTCCATCGTCGGCATTGTTGATGAACTCAACATTCATCCGGATGGTGAGTTCGATTACACGCTCAAGCCCGGCTGGGTGAAATATACCTGAGGTATGGAATCATGATTCTGGCTAAAGTGATCGGTACCGTGGTAACCACCATCAGCCATCCGGATTTCAAAAATCGGCGACTACTGGCAGTTCAACCGCTGGCGCTGCCCGGCGAGAAGGCGGATGGTGATTTTATCGCGCTGGATAACACACAGGCCGGGGTAGGGGATACTGTTTTGATTATCCGCGAGGGCAACGGCACCCGCCAGGTGATGAACAACCCGGATGGCTGCGTCAATTCATTGATCATCGGGATTGTCGACTCACTTTTTATCGACCCGGACGCACTGCCTGGGCTGCAATAAACCTTCATCCTATGAGCTAATTTGAGATACCAGTGCCCGGTAGAATTACACGGGCATTTTTCTTTGAAAAGAGACAGCATGCATATCGTTCATGTTCATATCGATGTGAAGCCTGAATTAGTAGATGATTTTATCGCCGCCACCAAGGATAATGCCAGTCACAGCTTGCAGGAAGAGGGTGTGCTGCGCTTCGATGTCATTCAACAAGTGGATAATCCCACCCACTTTGTGTTGGTGGAAGCGTACCGAACCCTAGAGGATAATGAAAAGCATCGCCAGACCGAACACTTCGCCCGCTGGCGGGACCGGGCAGAAGCGATGATGGCGGCACCACGCTCACGAACGCTATATCGCAACATCTTTCCGGATGAGAGCGGCTGGTAAATATGCTGTTGGGGATTGACCTGGGCACCACCGGGATCAAAGCGGTGGTTCTGCGTGAAGATGGCAGTCTGGCTGCCTGTACCGGAATGGAATATGACAGCCTGTATCCGCAGGCGGGTTGGGTGGAACAGGATCCGCGTACGTGGGTGGAAGTCACCCGGCAGGTCGTCCGTTCTCTGTGGAAAACAGATCCCTCCCTGGCCGACCAAGTACAGGCTGTTGGATTTTCAGGTCAGATGCATGGCATGGTGCTGCTGGATTCAGTAGGAAACCCATTGCGCCCGGCTCTCATCTGGGCAGACGGGCGCAGCCAGATCCAGGTGGACCGGCTGAACCGCGAGTTGGGACGTGATAAGATCAGCCGGATCACCGGTAATCCTGTTTTCCCGGGTTTCATGCTTCCCAGCCTGTTGTGGGTGCGCGAAAACGAGCCGGAAATCTGGCAGAGAATTAACAGGATGCTGCTGCCCAAAGATTACCTTCGTTATGTTTTTACCGGAGAATTTGCCTCTGATCCCAGCGATGCTTCATCCACGGCACTGCTGGATATCACGCGACGGGAATGGAGCAGTGAGCTTTTGGGTAGGCT
The DNA here is from genome assembly GCA_964532655.1 of uncultured Anaerolineaceae bacterium. Taxonomy (GTDB): domain Bacteria; phylum Chloroflexota; class Anaerolineae; order Anaerolineales; family Anaerolineaceae; genus JAJFTV01. The sequence goes on along the minus strand of CAZHMZ010000097.1, from coordinate 1,454 downwards.
CGGTATCAACCCGGAATGGCTGCCCCCCATACAGGAATCCTTCCAACCGGTTGGGACGCTGCTCCCACAGGAAGCGGAGCGGATGGGGCTTCGGCCCGGATTGCCGGTGGTCTGCGGCGGAAGTGATCAGTCGTGCCAGGCTTTGGGGAACGGGATCATCACACCCGGTGAGGTTTCCTGTACCATCGGTACCGGCGGGCAGGTCTTTGCGCCAACTGCTGCACCACACCCCGACGATCACCAGAGACTGCACCTGTTTTGCCACGTACTCCCCGCGATGTGGCATTTGGAAGCGGCCACATTGTCTGCGGGTCTCTCACTTAAATGGCTGCGGGGCGTATCCGGCCAGGCTGATTATCAGGTCATGGCGGACGCCGCATCCTCTGTCGAACCCGGTTGCGAAGGCCTGCTGTTCGCGCCTTTTCTGCAGGGAGAGCGCACACCATATATGGATGCCGGGATACGCGGTGGATTTGTCGGTTTATCCATCCGGCATGGACTGGCTCATCTGACCCGGGCGGTGATGGAGGGCGTGGTGTTTTCACTGCGCAGCGGGCTGGATTTGATCCAGGAGCAGGCAGGACCGTTTGACAGGGTCTATGCTTCCGGCGGAGCATCACGCCACCCGTTGTGGCTGCAACTGCTGGCCGACATCAGCAATTTACCGGTGGTCAGGGTGCAAACCCGGGAACCGGCCGCGGTTGGCGCTGCCATGATGGCCGGTATTGGGATGAAGGTATTCCCAGGCTTTATTGAAACCGTCAAACAGGTGGTGAAAACCGAAGCGCCTGTATTGCCGCGGGCTGAGTACTCGGCCCGGTATGCTGAGATCTATCCAACCTATCAGGCTCTGTATGAGCATCTCAAGCCATTTTCATAAGTCTGACCAATTTCAATGCAGGGAACGGTCAGAAATCGACCTGTCAAATCTTAAAAAGCGCTGTCAACTCATTATAATTACGCCTTGAACAAGCCAATCAATCCCTGAAACCGGAGAATTGCTATGGAACAACAAGCACTGAGTACCGAATTGAACTCAAGTATTGAGGTTTTATCTGCCTGGATCGAAAGCCGGATGGCTTACAAAGGTCTGCCGGGTGTGGCAGCCGCGATTATTTATGATCAGAAACTGGTGTGGTCAAAGGGTTTTGGTTATGCCGATGTCGCCAATCAAAAGCCCGTCACAGAGCAGACCCTGTTTCGGATTGCGTCGATCACCAAGCTGTTCACCAGCACGGCCCTGATGATCCTGCGAGATGAGGGCAAGCTGCAGTTGGATGACCCGGTCAGCAAACATTTGCCGTGGTTTCAGGTGAACCAGGATCCAGATACCCCGCCGGTACTGTTGAAACATCTCATCACGCATACATCGGGTTTGCCGCGTGAATCAGCTTTCCCATACTGGAGCACCGCCGAGTTTCCCACCTATGAAGAGGTAAAAGAAGCCCTGCCAG
>CAZHMZ010000096.1:0-14458 GCA_964532655.1 uncultured Anaerolineaceae bacterium | reverse complement strand
GAGAACCCGGTGAGCGACTGGTGGAGCATGTACGGCGCCAGTGATGTGAGCGCCTGGCTGTGCGAAACCGCCTTTGGCGGCAAACCGTATGAGGTGCCCGAGATCTACCGCAGTACCGCGCCCATCACTTACGCGCACAACGCCACCACCCCCACATTGCTCATCCAGGGCGAATGTGATTACCGCTGCCCGGCCGTTCAATCTGAGGAAATGTACGTCACCCTCAAGCGTAACGGCTGCATCGTCGAGATGATCCGTGTACCGGGCGGCTCGCATGTCATGTCAATTGCCGGCGATCCCAACTGGCGCTACCAGTCTAACCAGGAAATGGTCAAATGGTTCGACCGGTACGTGAAGGGCATCACCGAATAGACTGATCTTCTCAACCCGGTAACCGGCAAAGCAGTGACCCCCGCCGGTTACCGGGTTTTCATGTGTCATCCAAATGCCTGGCGGGTTTACAATAAGAATGGTTGATTTGCCCGCCTGCCGAACTCTTCAAACCGGCAGCCTCTCAACCACCGCACGCAAATCTCACAATTGAATATTGGTTTTCTGATTGTTCAACCTCGCATCTCCGGGAGTGACTTCATGCCAGCAAACAAACGCAATTTCGAACCCATCGACGAGCTTCGCTATGCTCAAATGGATACCGCCAGTTTTTCTCCGGACGGAACCAAAGTGGTGTACACCGTTCGCCGCGTGGATCTGGATAAAGAGAAAGAATTCTGCCACCTGTGGCTGCACGATCTGACCAGCGGCGTTTCCCGCCAACTCACACGCGGTGAGCACAGCAACAGCGCCCCAGTTTGGAGCCCGGATGGAAAAACCATCGCGTTTCTTTCCACCCGCTCCGAAAAACCACAGGTATTTACCATCTCACCTTTTTTCGGCGAGGCCATCCGCCTGACCGATGTGAAGCAGGGCGTGGGAAGCGGCCCGGTGTGGTCGCCGGACGGCAGCCACATCGCCTTCACGGTCAGCCCGCTGGTGGAACCGCGCAAACCGGAACTGCCTTATCGTGTTACTCGCGCCGGCTACCGTATGGACGGAGTGGGCTATCTGGATGATGTCGTGCAGAATACGTTTGTGATCGCCGTCAGCCAGGAACAGGGCGTTTGGAAAGCCGCTGGACCGAAACAACTCACCGATGAAGCCTGGATGGATGAAATCCTGGCCTGGTCACCGGACGGACAGGAATTATTGATCGCCTCGCTGTTCAAACCAGAATCGATGGCCATCTTCTCCCCCTGCCTGCGCATCGTCAACCTGAACGGCGAGAAAACCAGCCTGCTAGATGAAAAATGGGGCATGGTGTCCACAGCGGCCTGGCTGCCGGATGGCCAGCGCATTGCCCTGTATGGCCTGCCGGATAAATCACCAGGCGGTACCAAAGGCGATCTGTGGGTATATGACCGCCGCAACGGGCAGCTCGACTGCCGCTCAAAGGGTTTCAAATACGGGTTTGAAAGCTTTAAGAGCAAGCTGCTGGTGGTGGATGAACAGAAAGCAATCTGTACCGTCTACCGCGAGGGCATGGGCGAAGTGGTTGAATTCAGCCTGACCGGCGAACCCGCCTGGAAGGCGCTGGTTACCGGCCAACGCACCTGCGCTGCAATGGATCTGAAACAGGGTAAACTGCTGTTTGCCGTCAGCCAGCTTCACAACCCGAGCGAGCTGTTTACCGCCGATGTGCAGACCGGCGCGGAAACACAGATTACACGCCATAACGAGGAGTGGCTAGAAGAAATCAACATCCCGGAGGTGGAGCATTTCACCTTTCCCAACAGCCAGGGCGTAACCATTGAAGGCTGGTTCCTCAAACCCGCTGATGGAAAGCTGCCCTGCCCGGCGGTATTATGCATCCATGGCGGCCCGTACGGAATGTACGGATACAACCATCGGTCCGATTTTCAGATGTTGGCCGGAGCTGGCTACGGCGTGTTGTTCATCAACCCGCAGGGCTCCAACGGGTATGGCGACGCATTCAGCCAGCCGCTGAACGCGCAGTGGGGCGTGCTGGACGGCCCGGAGCAGCTTCAGGCTGTTGATCTGGCGGTAGAAAAGGGCTGGATCGACCCCGAACGGCTGGGTGTGAACGGTCTCTCATACGGCGGGTATATGACCTGCTGGCTGGTGGGTCAGACGGATCGCTTCAAAGCGGCCGTGGCGGAAAACCCGGTGACTAACCTGGTCAGCCAGTACGGCACCTCTGATATGGACGCCTGGGACGCCCCCAACTCACTGGGCGGTGCGCCGTACGAAAACCCGGAGGGATACCGTCTCACCTCTGCCATCACCTATGCGCACAAATGCGTTACTCCCACTTTGCTGATCCAGGGCGAGAAAGACTTCCGCTGCCCGGCCGGGCAATCGGAGGAGTTTTACGCCACCCTGCGGGCCAACGGCTGCACCGCCGAGATGGTGCGTTTACCGGGCAGTTCGCATGTTGGCAGCATTGCCGGGGCCATCGCAGTACGCAAGGCACAAAACGAAGCCCTGCTGGACTGGTTGAAGCGTTACATCCCCGCCCGAAAGGAAGACTGAAAAATGGAAAAACGTTCCTTTCAACCCATCGATGAACTGCGGTACAGAAAAATGCTCAGCGGCTGCCTCTCACCGGATGGATCCCGGGCGGTGTACGCTGTCAAAGAAAACGATCTGGAAAAAGAAAAATCGTTCACCCATCTATGGATGATCAACCTGAGCACCCGACAGATGCGCCAGCTCACCCGCGGTGAGACAGTCAATCACTCGCCGGAATGGTCACCGGACGGAAAGCAGATCGCGTTCCTCTCCAACCGCAGCGGGAAGATGCAAATCCACCTGCTGCCGGTAGAGGGCGGCGAGGCGCGCCAGTTCACCCGCCTGCCGCAGGGTGTTGGCGACGGCCCGGTATGGTCGCCGGACGGCTCCATGCTGGCTTTTACCGCCGGCCCTGGCGGCGAACCGGCTGACCTCAGCAAGCCGTACCGCATTACCCGTGCGGTGTATCGCTATGACGGCATCGGTTATCTGGACCCGGCCGTGCAGAATGTCTACCTCCAACCGGTTTCAGGGGGGGACGCGCAGCAGCTCACCGATCACCGCTTTTTAGCAAACGCCCTGCGCTGGTCACCGGACGGAAACCGCATTCTGTATATGGCCGCCCACGACCCGGACCGTTTTGATTTATTCTCCGCTGCCATTCACACCGTGGATGTGCACAAAAACGACACGGAAATCCTGGGGCTGGATTGGGGCTGGATCACCGCCGCGGAGTGGACCCGGGATGGGAAAGGGATGGTATTTTCCGGCATGCCGGCCGGTAAGGCCATGGGCGCTAAAGCCGATCTGTGGCTGCTGGATCTGAACAGCGGCGATAAACGGCTGCTGACCGGTTCGCTTGAGACCGGGCATGCCTACGGGTTCGGCGCGTATCAGGTGCTGGATGACACCGCCATGCTGGGTACCGTTCCCTTCCACGGCATGGATGAGATCTGCCGCATTCCGCTGGACGGCGGCGCTGCTCAAAAAGTGATGACCGGTGAACGGGGTATCCAGCTTCAGGATATCCGGGGCAATCAGGTGCTTTTCATTCAGAGTACGCCTGAAAATCCGGGTGACCTGGGATGGCATGATCTGGCTTCCGGCGCGGAGCAAATCGTCACCGCCGTCAACACAGATTGGCTGGAAGAAATCAACCTGCCCCGCGTGGAGACACTGCATTTTAAAAATCCGGACGGTCTGGAAATTGAAGGCTGGCTGATGCTGCCCGCCGAGGGTCAGAAGCCATTCCCGACCATTTTATACAACCACGGCGGCCCACACGGCGCGTACGGGTACTCCTTCCGCAGTGATTTCCTCATGCTGGCCGGAGCGGGATACGCGGTGCTGTACATCAACCCGCACGGCTCGGTGGGCTACGGAGATGCATTCTCCGCCGGTCTGTCCGGCCAGTGGGGGCTCAAAGATTACCCGGATCTGATGGCCGGGGTCGATTACGCCATCCAGCAGGGTTGGTCCGACCCGGGCCGGCTGGGTGTATGCGGGCTTTCCTACGGCGGCTACCTTACCACCTATATCGTCGGGCAAACCCGCTGCTTCAAGGCTGCTGTGGCCGAGAACCCCATCACCGATCTGGTAAGCCGCTACGGCACTGCCGATATGGGGCCGTGGGGTTCACTGGGTGAGCTGGGCGGCAAACCGTATGAGATCCCGGAGGTGTACCGGCAGAGTTCGCCCATCACCTTTGCGCATCTTTGCACCACCCCTACACTGCTGATCCAGGGTGAAAATGATTACCGCTGCCCGGCCGGACAATCCGAGCAGTTCTACACCACCCTGCGGGCCAATGGCTGCCCGGCTGAAATGCTGCGCCTGCCCAATATGCCGCATGTCGGTTCGATCAGTGGACCCATCCCGGTGCAAAAAGCGCAAAACGAGGCCCTGCTGGAGTGGATGAACCGTTATATTCCTGTTCATCCTGATAAAAAATCAACCAATGGTGAATAAATCCCATTTGAAACGGCGGAATCTCTGCCGATGAAACACAAGGAGACCCTATGAGCAAACAAACAACCAGACGACCCATCACACCTGAAGATTATTTCAAGCTTGAATACATCACGGAAGCACGTCTCTCACCGGACGCAAAAAAGCTGGCTTACGGTGTGATGCACTACGATCCAAAAAAGGATGAGGACTGTACCGCCCTGTGGCTGCTGGATCTGGAAAGCGGTGAAAACCGCCAGTTAACCGGCGGTGAACATGTCGACTGCAGCTTTGCCTGGTCGCCGGATGGTAAAAAGATTGCTTTTACCTCCACACGCGTGGAACCAGCCCAGGTGTTCGTTCTGCCGATGGACGGCGGAGAAGCGCTGCAGATCACCTCTGGCAAGGCCGGCGTGGCAGAAGGACCGTACTGGTCACCGGATGGGCGGTTCATCGCCTTTACCGCCCCGGACCCTGAAGACGAGATCAACCGATCACTGCCGTACCGGGTGACAAGGCATATCTACCGCTTTGACCGGCTGGGCTATCTGGGTGAAAAGCTCACCGATCTGTACGTCATCCCGGCTGGCGGCGGCGAACCCCGCCGTATCACGAATGATAACTGCATGAACTCCAGCCCAACCTGGTCACCGGACGGGCAGGAGATCCTGTTCATCGCCACCCATCACCCGGATACCTTCCATCTGCACGGGGTACTCAAGACCGTGGATATGAAAGGCGACGTGGTTACGCTGGTGGATGAGGACTGGGGCAGCGTCCATTCGGCGGTGTGGATGCCCAACGGTAAAATCTGTTTCTCCGGGCTGTTGAAAGAATCCAAGATGGGTCACAAAACGGATCTGTGGGTCATCCCCCGGCGCGGCGGCACCCCGCAATGCCGCACCGACGGCCTGATCGGTGAGGTCAACGGCGGCCCGCAGGATGATATCCCGGTCAGCATGAACTCGCGCACCATGATCAGTCCTGACTGCGAGACCGCCATTACGCGGGTGGAAAAAGGCGGGTATACCCAGATCTGGCAGATCGCCCTGAACGGCCCGGAAGACTATCGACCCCTGGTTCAGACCGGCGCATCCATTTTCCCTGTGGGGATGACAGACAGCCAGTTTATCTATCTTGCTACCAACTGGAACGACCCCACCAACCTGTACCGCTGCGGCCGTCAGGGTGAAAACATCAAAAAGCTGACTCACCTGAATGAAAGTTTGCTGGGTGAACTGCTGCAGCCTGAGGTAAAGAACCTGCATTTCAAAGGCTGTGACGGGGTGGAAATTGAAGGCTGGCTGATGAAACCCGTCATCGGACAGGCCCCCTACCCCACTGTCCTCAACATCCACGGCGGACCCACCGGCTGCTACGGCAACGCCTACGCCTTCGACTATCAAATGCTGGCGGGAGCCGGTTATGCGGTGCTGTTCATCAATCCGCAGGGCTCTACCGGTTATGGCAATGATTTTGGCACCGCGCTCAACCTGCGCTGGGGCGAGATCGACTATGTAGACCAGATGGCAGCGCTGGATCACGTCATCGAGTTGGGTCTGACACACCCGGATAAGCTGGGTATCTACGGCTTATCTTATGGCGGCTACATGACCTGCTGGATGATCACCCAGACCGACCGATTCAAGGCAGCCATGTCGGAAAACCCGGTCAGTGATCTGGCCAGCGACTGTGGGGTGGGCGATCTGAGCGTGTGGATGAACCTGGACGCGTTGGGTGGCATGCCGTACGAGGTGCCGGATATGTATGACAAAGCCTCGCCCATCACATTTGCGCACCGGGTGAAGACCCCCACGTTGATGCTGCAGGGTGAGAGCGATTACCGCTGCCCGGCTTTGAACACCGAGCAGTTCTATACCATGCTGAAGGTCAATAAATGTATTGTTGAAATGGTGCGGCTGCCCGGCAGTTCGCACGCTGAATCACTGGGTGGTAAGCCCATCATCCGCCGCGCGCAGAATGAAGAGTTGCTGGCCTGGATGAAGAAATACAATCCGGTGGAGGGATAAGAACCTAACCCCCCGACCCCCTTCCCTAAGGGAAGGGGGAGAAAAACTTTCGGGTGAATTTTTCCTCCGCGGACGTCGGAAAAATTCACCCGATGGACGGGAAAATCGATATTGACACCATTCACCCGACAAATAAATACAGAAGATGATATGTTGAATGTCGGAAATGCGATAAATCGATGCTCCTATCGGGAACGAGATACCCGAATCACTGGAAATGATAAGAAATAAAAAAACAGGAGAGAATATGACTCAAGCTGAAGAAACCAAACGCGGCGCGCTGCCCGAAGATTATTTCAAACTCAAGTTTATCCAGGCTGCGGCCCTTTCACCCGACGGAAAGAAAGCGGTCTATCTACTGGAACGGGTGGATGAAAAAGAACTCAAACCCTGCCATTCGCTGTGGATGCTCGACCTTGCCACCGGCGAAAGCCGCCAGTTCACCTCCGAGGAAACCGGCGGAGGAGCCCCGGCATGGTCACCGGACGGCAAAAAGCTGGCCTTCATCTCTGTGCACAAAGACCTGCCGCAAATCTTCATCATGCCGGTGGACGGCGGCGAGGCTTACCCGCTCACCAAAATGGAACAGGGTGTAGGCGGAGCACCGGCCTGGTCGCCGGACGGCTCGCAGATCGCCTTTACCGCCGGCCCCAAACCGACCGAGAAGCCGGATCCCAAAAAGCCATACCGCATCACCCGCTCGGTATACCGCGCCGACGGCGTGGGGTATCTGCATGATAAGGTGCAGGATATTTACATCATCCCGGCTGAGGGCGGCGAAGCTAAACAGTTGACCCATGATGAATCGAACTACGTTGGCGTATCCTGGTCGCCGGATGGCAAAGAAATTCTCTGCCAGGTTCACATGGCTCCGGATGCCTTCAACCCGGCCATGACCATGAAAATCCTCGATTTGGACGGCAATGCCCGTGATCTGATCAAAGAATGGGGCGAGATCGGCAACGCGGAATGGATGCCGGACGGCAAGCGTATCCTCCTTACCGGTGCACCGGCCGGAAAACCCATCGGCACCAAATCAGATCTGTGGCTGGTGAGCAAAGACGGCGGCGAGCCTGAATGCCGAACCGCCGGTTTGAAGGTGGGCGTGGGCGGGCACAATCAGCCGGATATGCCGTGCATGCTCGCGTCCCTGTTGAAGATCAACCAGGCGGGCGACAAAGCCTGGTTCAATGTGCAGGAAGGCGGCAAGATTGAGCTGTATGAATTTTCCCTGAGCGGAGCGGAAAGCTGGAAACCGGTCATCACCGGGGATCAATCCACCATTTTGCTGGGCAAAACGGATGATGTGCTGCTGATCGGGATCAGCAACCTGCACGATCCTGCTAACCTGTATCGCGCTGATGCGGATGGGAAAAATCTGCGCCAGCTCACCCACATCAACGATGAGGTGATCGGGCAGTGGAAAGAGCCGCAGATGGAGCATCTGCTGTTCCCCTCGGTGGACGGTAAACAGGTGGAAGGATGGCTGATGCGCCCTGAAACCGGTGAAGCGCCCTTCCCCACTGTTCTGTACATCCACGGCGGACCGCACTCAGCCTGGGGCAATGTGTTCTCATTTGATTTCCGCATGCTGAGCGGGGCCGGGTATGCGGTGCTGTTTATCAATCACCGCGCTTCCACCGGCTACGGCGACGAGTTCTCGACTGCCATCAAGGGCGATTGGGGCAACCTGGATTACAACGACCTGATGTACGGTGTGGATTACGCCATTGCTCAGGGTTTAGTGGACGGCGACCGTATGGGTGTGTGCGGCCTTTCGGGCGGCGGTAACCTGTCCTGCTGGATAGTGGGCAATACCAATCGTTTCAAAGCCGCGGTGCCGGAGAACCCGGTAGCTAACTGGCTCAGCTTCTACAGCGTCAGCGATATCGGCGTGTGGTTCGCAGTGGAGGAGCTGGGCGGTCATCCGCATGAGATCCCCGAGATCTACCGCAAGTGCTCACCTATCACCTATGCGCATAACTGTACCACTCCCACCCTGATGGTTCAGGGCGAGATGGATTTCCGCTGCCCGGCCGAGCAATCCGAGCAGTTTTACACCATCCTCAAGGCCAATGGCTGCATCTGCGAGATGGCGCGCCTGCCGTTCAGCCCGCATGCCGGTTCCATTGCCGGTGCGCCGGCCGTGCGCAAGTACCAGAACGAGGTGCTACTGGACTGGATGAACCGCTACGTGCTGGGAAAAACCGCTTAATCGGTAATAATCACTCCCTGAAACACAAAAAAAGAGACGCGCAGGGCGTCTCTTTTGCTTTTCTACCAGTACTTTTGGGATCAGGGTTTCTATTTTTTGTGACGGCTTTCCAGCTCGTCCATCACCTGCTGCGGGTGGATGTCTTTTGACGCCAGCAGCACCAGCACGTGATACAGCAAATCGGCGGTTTCCTCCACAATACGCTGCTCGCCCTGCCCTTTGACGGCCAGAATCACCTCTACGGCCTCCTCACCCACCTTTTTCACCATTTCATCCTCGCCGGCCTCCAGCAGCCTGCGGGTATAGGAAGATTCCACAGGGTGATCGCGCCGGTCACAGATGATGTTGTACAGTTCATCCAGATTCATATTTTCCTCATTCCTGCTCATTAGTATTGCTGACTGAGTTGTGAAAGCAGCTTGTCTGCCCGGTATGGCAGGCCGGTCCCGCGGGTTTCACCCGCACCAGCAGCGCATCGCCGTCGCAGTCCAGTTTGATCTCCACCACCTGCTGCGTGTTGCCGGAGGTGGCTCCCTTGTGCCACAGCTCGGAGCGGCTGCGCGACCAGAACACCGTCTCGCCGGTCTCCCGGGTCAGCCGCAGTGATTCGGCGTTCATGTAGGCCAGCATCAGCACCTGGCCGGTATCGGCGTCCTGCACCACCGCCGGGATAAGCCCATTTGCATCATATTTAATCTGCATCAGCCGCCTCTCGTACCGGTATCCCCTTGCGGCGCAAAAACGCCTTCAGCTCGCCGATCTGCATCACCCCGTCATGGAACAGCGAGGCCGCCAGAGCCGCGTCGGCTCGCCCGCCGTCGTCCGATAGCACCTCGGCAAAGTGATCCATGCTGCCGGCACCGCCTGAAGCGATCAGCGGCACGTTCACCGCATCGGCCACAGCGCGGGTGAGCGCCACATCGTAGCCCCGCAGTGTACCGTCGGCATCCATGCTGGTCAGCAGAATCTCTCCCGCCCCGCGGCGAACACCCTCCACGGCCCATTCCACCGCGTCCAGCCCGGTAGCGGTACGTCCTCCGTCGATCACTACTTCCCAGCGCGGGGTTTCACCCGTCACAGAAACCCGGCGCGCATCCACCGCCAGCACCACACACTGCGCGCCAAAGCGTTCAGCCCCTTCGGAGAGCAGGGCCGGGTTGCGCACCGCCGCCGAGTTCACGCTGATCTTGTCAGCCCCGGCTGAAAGCAGGCGGCGCATATCGCTCACCTGGCGGATGCCCCCACCCACGCAAAACGGCATGAACACCTGGTCAGCCACCTTGCGCACCATCTCCAGCGTGGTGTTGCGGCCTTCCACGGTGGCGGAGATATCCAGAAAGACCAGCTCATCCGCCCCGGCCTGGTTGTATACCTGCGCCTGCTCTACCGGGTCACCGGCATCGCGCAGGTTGACAAAATGTACCCCTTTGACGATACGCCCGTTGGCGATATCCATGCAGGGTATGATCCGTTTAGCCAGCATACTGATACCTCTCAATCGCGTCCTGCAAATCCAGTTTGCCTTCATACAGGGCCCGTCCCAAAATGATGCCGGCCAGGCAAGCCTGTCGGGCCGCCTGCACATCTTCAATGGAGCGAACGCCGCCGGATGCAATCACATCCAGACCGCTTTGCCAGGCCAGATCGAAGGTCGTTTCCAGGTTGAAGCCGGTCTGCATCCCATCCCGGCTGACATCGGTGTACACCAGCCAGCGCAGCCCGCATTCCTTCAAGTGATGGGCCGCCGTCCAGATATCAGTCTGACTGTTCTCCTGCCAGCCGCGCACCATTACCTCACTGCCACGTGCATCCAGACTCACCGCCACGCGGTCAATGCCCCATTTTTCAATCGCCTGCTGCACCAGCTCCGGCTGCCGGATGGCCAGCGTTCCCAAAATGACCCGTTGAACGCCAAGGTTTAGAAGCTGTTCAGCGGTTTCCAGATCACGCACCCCACCGCCATACTGCACTTTCGCCTCGAATTCGCCGGCGGTCTGCAAAATCTCCTGCAAAGCCGCCCGGTTGAGCGAATCCTCCTCGCCCAGGGCTGCATCCAGGTTGATTACGTGCAGCCACTTGGCCCCGGCCTGCAACCAGGCGCGGGCAATCTCGGCCGGCTGATCGCTGTAGCGGGTTTGCCGGTTGGGGTCACCTTCGGATAAGCGCACCACCCTGCCTTGCCGCAGATCGATGGCGGGGAAAATCATAAATTCATTGTCGGTCATAATTCAATCCAGTAGCGCGATATCTCGCGTTGATATTTTTCGGAATAGCTCCGGCTGGAGAAAATCCCGCTGTTTTTGACGATGATGCGCGCCGAACCGATATTATCGGCATCGCAGGTGATCAGCACACGCGCCAGTCCCTTTTCGCGGGCTTTTTGCAGGGTGAGCCGAAGGATCAGCGTGCCGTAGCCTTTACGCCGCTCGTGGGGATGGATTTTGTAGCCGATATTGCCGCCCAGATCCCGCAGATCGGCGTTGAGCGCATGCCGGAACGAACTGCTGCCGATGATTTTTCCGTTCCCGTCGATCAACCAGTACACCGACATGGGCACGCTGTCCGGGTCGATATCGATACCCAGTTCATCCTCCTGGATGCGGCTGAGATAAGCCGAAAAATCCTGCAGGGCCAGCTCATAACGGAACGGCGGTCGTTCGCCGGCATCCAGATAATCCTGCACATAGGCGCGGTAAACCTGCTCATACGCCGCTGCCGGCTGGATGAGCCCAATCAAAGGATTCACCAGCGTGCTTTCATCCATCACAGTTCAATCCAGTAGCGCGACACATCGCGGGCGAATTTTTGCGAATAGGTCTGGCTGGCCAGCACCCCACCGTTGCTCTGGATGATGAGCGCAGAACCAATATTGGACGGGTCACAGGTGACCAGCACCCGCTCCATCCCTCGTTCACGAGCTTTCTCCAGCGTTAATTTGAGGATGAGTTTGCTGTAGCCCTTACGCCGCTCAAATGGGTGGATGCGATAGCCGATGTGTCCACCCAGGTCTTCCAGATCGGGCGTGAGCGCAAAGCGCAGGGCGCTGTTGCCCAGGATCGTCCTGTCATCCCGCACCAGCCAGTACGTCGTGTAGGGAACAAACCCAGGCGGCAGGTTCAGGCCCTGTTCCGCATCGCGCAGTTCCTGAATAAAGCGGGCAAAATCGCGAAAAGCCGCATCATCCATGAATTGCAGCGGCTCATCCATCCTTTGAAACGCGCGGCAGTAGGCCAGATATTGTTCTTCCATGTCCGGGCGCGGCGAAATCAAGCTGATTTTTTCCTCAGGGCTGTTCATACCTTCTTCCTTCATGTGATCCGCAAAAATTTCTGCAGCAGACGCTGCCCCACCTGCTGGCTCTTTTCAGGGTGGAACTGCACTCCATACAGACTGCCGCTGCACACCGCGGCAGTGATCTCCAGCCCGTAGTCGGTGCGGCAGACGGTCATTGCGTCATCCGCCGGTACGCAGTAGAAGGTGTGATTGAAATAAGCATAGGAACCCGCCGGGATCCCCTCAAACAGACCCATCCCCTCGCGCGGCCAGAGCTGGTTCCAGCCGGTATGCGGCACCTTATAACCCTGCGGCAGGATCAAACGTTTCACCTGCCCGGGCAGCAACCCCAGACCGGCGTGCAGACCGTTTTCCTCGCTGGTTTCGAACAATGCCTGCATTCCCACGCAGATACCCAGCAGCGGAATTCCCTGCCCAACCAGATCTTTGAGCGGATCCACCAGTTCACGTGAACGCAGTCCATCCATAAACCCGGCAAACGCCCCTACGCCGGGCAGAATGATACGAGCGGCGCTTGTCAGTTCATCCGGCCGGGTCACCAGCCGCACCGTCACCCCGGCGGCCTGCAGTGCGTTGTACACCGAGTGCAGATTGCCGGTTCCCGCATCCACCAACAGCGTTTCTCCGCCCATCAGCTCAATACTCCTTTGCTGGAAGGGATCCCCCCGCCGCGGCGCTCATCCAGCCGGGTAGCCGCGTCCAATGCGCGCGCTAACGATTTAAACAGCGCCTCAGCTTTGTGATGGTCGTCGCGCCCGTACAGCACCTGAGCGTGCAGGTTGCAGCCTGCCTGGGCGGCGAAACTCTCCAAAAAGTGCGGGAACAGGGTGACCGGTATTCCGCCCACCGCCGGCCCGGACCACTCGGCCTGCGCCACCGCGTACGGCCGGCCCGAAAAATCGATCACCATGCGGGCCAGCGTTTCATCCATCGGGCAGTACGCCGAAGCCATGCGGACAATTCCGCGCCGGTCACCCAGCGCTTTGGCAAACACGCCGCCCAACACCAGGGCCACATCCTCCACCAGGTGATGTGGGTCGATGCGCAGATCGCCCTGCGCGCGAATGGTCAGATCAAACAACCCATGCACGGCCACCTGCGTCAGCATGTGATCCAAAAACGGCAGCCCGGTATCGATGGAATACACGCCGCTGCCATCCAGATCCAGTTCGATTTCAATGTCGGTTTCACCGGTTTTGCGAGTCAGCCGTGCAAAACGCGGCCCTTCCGCCGATGCTTCCTCCGTTAGGGCGGATTCCGATTCCTTCGCCGGAGCCGCAAGTTGGATCCCCAACGCGTTTTGCACCTGCCGGGCGGCGTTCATACCGGCCAGTTGGGCGCACAACAACAAACCCAATCGCAGCGCAGCCCCGGAACTGGCGGCGGTGAAGATGGCATCCTGTTCCGCCAGGTCTTCCTCGACCGGTTCAGCCCCCAGACCGGCCAAAGCAGACATATTTGCCTGTGCCGCGGCAGCGCGTTTGCCTTTCAGCAGACCGCTGGCAGCCAGCGGCAGTACCCCGCTGCCCACCGCGCCCAGCCAGGCTGTGCTGCCGGCCGTGAGCAGCCAGTTGAGCACACGTTCATCCTCCAGCAGACCGGAAACATCCTTGATGCCCGGGATCACCACCAGATCATAACCGCTCAGCGAACCACCGTCCGCCCTCACCGGGTAGGCCAACCCCTGGGCGTCCCGCACGGTTGGCGTCAGGCTGCACAGATCCCAAGTAAGATCCGGGCTGAAACCCAGTGTCTTAAGCTGAGTAAGCGGCTCATACAGACTGGCAAAATCAAAAGCGGAAAAACCGTCGAATAAGACAAATGCGATTTTCATGCTCGTTCTCCCCGTTTTCCATCGATTTGTTTCAGTGTATCCATCAGGCGGTCGGTATCCTGCGGACGCCCCACCGAGATGCGGATGCTCTCGCGCAGCAGCGGCGTATCGTAATAGCGTACCAGAATCCCCTGACTCATCAGGTCGGCTTTCAACACCGAAGCCGGCAGCCCGCTCACCGGGCACAGGATGAAGTTGGCGTTGGAGTCCACAGGCTTCAGATAGGATACCTTGCGTAATTTCGCCAGCAGGCGACCGCGCTCAACGATGATTTTCTCCACATTGGCCTGCAGAAAATCAACATCCGCCAATGAGACGATGGCCGCCTGTGCCGCCGCCACATTTACATTGTACGGCTGTTTGGCTTTCCACAACACCGGCATCAGCCAGGCAGGAAAGGCGCCATACCCCACACGCAAGCCTGCCAGCCCGGCCCATTTGCTGAAAGTACGCAACACACACAGGTTTTCGCGATGCGGCACTTGTGCCATACGGGTATTGCCCTTGCCCAGCGACGGACCGCTGAACTCAACATACGCCTCATCCAGCACCACCAGCGCAGGTAAAGCAATAACCGCCTCAAACTCCGCCTCGGTGATCAGACGCCCGTCC
>CAZHMZ010000095.1:0-14556 GCA_964532655.1 uncultured Anaerolineaceae bacterium | reverse complement strand
TGCTGGAAAGCGGTAAACCATCCACCAGAGTAACGATTTTTAAGGAAGACGAAGGTCCACGGCGTGACACATCGCTTGTAGCGCTGGCAAAACTCAAACCTGCTTTCGCCCTGAACGGCACGGTTACGGCTGGTAACTCGTCTCAAACCTCCGATGGTGCGGCCGCTGTGCTACTCATGGAACGTAAACGAGCTGAAGCTCTAGGTATCAAACCGCTGGCCCGGTTTGTGGGTTATGCGGTAGCCGGCGTCCCGCCGGAGATCATGGGAATCGGCCCGGTAGCCGCCATACCCAAAGCGCTCACCCTGACAGGTCTCTCCTTAAGCGATATCGATTTAATCGAGCTGAACGAGGCTTTCGCTTCTCAATCTCTTGCAGTCATCCGTGAATTGGGATTGAACGAGGAGATTGTCAACGTCAACGGGGGAGCCATCGCCCTGGGTCATCCGTTGGGTTGCACAGGTTCGAAGCTCACCACTCAGATCCTGTACGAAATGAGACGGCGAAGCGTTCGATATGGCATGGTGTCAATGTGTATTGGTGGAGGGATGGGCGCAGCGGGTATTTTTGAGAACCTCAATTAGGCTTGGTTGAAAACATGATCGATTTACGCAGCGATACGCTTACTCTCCCATCACAGGCCATGCGACAGGCCATGTACATTGCAGAACTGGGTGATGACGGTTATGGTGAAGACCCCACTGTCAATCAACTGGAGTCGACCGCGGCTGAAATCACCGGTAAAGAGGCTGGACTTTTCTTTATCAGCGGAACACAAGCCAATCTGGCGGCGCTGCTGGCTCACTGCCAGCGTGGAGATGAAATCATTGTGGGGGACCTTTCGCACATCTTTGTTCTGGAGGCAGGCGGATCGGCTGCTTTAGGGGGTATCCATCCCTGCGCGGTTCACAATCAAAAGGATGGAACGCTGCGTGTCGAGGATATTGAAGAGACCGTGCGACCCAAAGATAAACATTTTGCAAAAACGCGTTTGATCTGTCTTGAAAACACTCATATGATGTGCGGCGGCAGCGTGCTCTCACCGGACTATACCAACCAGGTGGCAGACCTGGCCCGCCGCCATCACCTGACGCTTCATTTGGATGGCGCACGAATCTTTAACGCAGCCGTAGTGTTGGGTGTGGAAGTCAAAGACCTGACCTGCGCCGTCGATTCTGTGATGTTCTCACTCACGAAGGGACTCGGTGCGCCAATGGGTGCCCTTTTATGCGGCAGCCGTAATCTAATCGATCAGGCGCGTAAATGGCGCCAGATGTTGGGGGGAGGGACGCACCAGTCGGGCATCGCGGCAGCCGCCGGCCTCGAAGGATTGAGAGGTTATTCAGAACAACTCCGGCGTGATCATATCGACGCGAGGTACCTTGCCGAGGTAATTGCCGGTATTCCTGATTTTGAACTGGATTTAGGAACAATTCAAAGCAACATTGTGATGTGGAAGCTAAAACCGGGGCGGTACACTCCCGAGGAATTAGTATCCATTCTGGAAGCCAAAGGAGTCAAAATCATGCATCTTGGCGGACGGTTATTGCGGGCCGTAACGTACAATGGCATTGATACTGCAGCAATCGAGAAAACAGCAGATATTATTTTGGAAACGTTACACGAAAAGCAACCGTTCCCCGTTAAGGACCTATCATGCTGATCTACACGTTGCGCAGACTGCTGATGCTCATCCCGGTACTTCTGGGGGTGACCCTGCTCACCTTTGCGATTATCCAGGTAACACCCGGCGATCCTGTGAAAATGATGTTGGGGACACATGCAACTCCGGAACGGATTGCAGAATTCAGGGAAGAATTTGGTTTGAACGATCCGCTCTTTGTGCAATATGGGCGTTACGTATGGAACGCAATGCATGGTGATCTGGGTAAATCGTTTCGTGGGCAGACACCGGTCATGCGTGAAATTCTGGTCCGCTTTCCCAGCACACTTGAGCTGACGCTGGCATCACTGGTATTAGCGATACCGGGTGGGATCATTTTTGGTATTATCGCCGCCGTTTCAAAGCAGAAATGGATCGACAATCTCAGCATGACGTTCGCACTGGTAGGTCTCTCCATACCCAATTTCTGGTTGGGTATCATTTTGATCATTATTTTCGGTATCAACCTGGGATGGGTATCTGCAACAGGCGGGGAGGGGTTAGAGAATCTGATCCTCCCCGCTTTTACCCTGGCGTTGTCACCGGCTGCCGTGCTTGCGCGATTGACTCGCTCGAGCATCCTGGAGATCATCCGGGAGGATTATATCCGTACAGCCCGTTCCAAGGGGTTAAGTTGGCGTACGGTCACGGGGGTGCATATCTTACGAAATGCCCTGATCCCGGTTGTGACTGTGATTGGTCTGGAGTTTGCGGCGCTCTTAGGAGGGACCGTCTTCATCGAAAATGTCTTTACTCGCCCGGGGATTGGGCGTTTTGCCGTAAACGCGATTTCCGCCCGCGATTACCCGCAGATCCAGGGAGTGGTTTTATTTGCTGCCGTGATCTACGTGATGGTCAACCTGGCGGTCGACCTGATTTACAGCCTACTGGATCCTCGTATTCGCTATGATTGAGCATGTCTTATAGAAAAAATTAATCCTATGGTTCAGGGAACACGAAGTCTCGCATGACCTTTAGAGAAGAAATGTGATACGAAGCAAGATTTTGAGGATGGCTGACAATCCTGATACTGGGATGACATCACCAGTGATTATAAGAATATCCGTCCTGGCAATTATTTCTAAGACCGCGACTTAAAAATTGAAAGCAAGGTGAGATGGAAACCGAATACACGTCAAAACAAGCAAACCGGCAAACCACCCTGCGGACCACAAAAAGTGAAAACCTATGGCGTACTGCCTGGCGGACCCTGCGCAAAAATACAGGTGGGATGGTCGGGTTGACGGGATTTGTTCTGTTGCTGTTGGTGATCTCTCTGGCAACACTGATTGCTCCGGCAGATCCGACCGAGATGGATTTTGAAAGCCTGTTGGCTCCTCCCGGTCCAGAGCACCTTTTCGGCACCGATGACCTTGGACGAGATATTCTCAGCAGGGTGTTATGGGGTGGTCAGGAATCGATGCGAGTTTCGCTGCTTGCCCTGTTCGTCGCAGCGATCGGCGGGATTGTGCTGGGATTGATTTCCGGTTACTTTGGGGGTTGGGTAGACAGCCTGATTATGCGGGTGATGGATGTGCTGCTGGCCTTTCCAACCATCCTGCTGGTATTGAGCATCGTTGCAGCGCTGGGTCCCAATTTGGGTACTGTGTTGATTGCGCTGGGGTTATCTGCCATTCCATCGGTATCTCGTTTTGTTCGCGGTACCGTGCTGGCAACCAAAAACAGCGAGTACGTCACCGCCGCCCGGGTACTTGGAGCCACCCATGGTTACATCATGTTCACCCAGATACTGCCCAATACCATGGCACCACTGATCATTTACAGTACGCTGGGATTGGGCAACTGTATCATGGCGACTGCCGGATTGAGCTATATCGGATTAGGCGCTCAACCACCTTCACCTGAGTGGGGCGCTATGTTGAGTTACGGTCGTGACTACCTGCGAGAAGCCTGGTGGATGTCGGTCTATCCTGGTCTGGCAATCTTCCTGGCAGTGCTGTTTATCAACCTGCTGGGTGATGGTCTGCGTGATGCGCTGGATCCCAAAATGCGTGTGTGAGATGAACATGACCAATCTATTAGAAGTACATAACCTGACCACCCAATTTGCCACTCATGAAGGTGTGGTTTGTGCAGTCAATGGTATTTCCTTTTCCGTTCAAGCCGGAGAGGTGGTGGGGGTGGTGGGGGAAAGCGGCTGCGGGAAGAGCGTCAGCATGCTTTCATTATTGGGTCTGATCCCCCAACCCCCTGGACGGGTGGTGGCGGGGGAGGCAATATTTGCCGGAAGGGATTTGCTTCAGCTTTCTGAAAGCGAATTGGAAAAGGTGCGTGGGGCAGAGATCGCCATGATCTTCCAGGATCCTATGTCATCACTCAACCCGACTCTGACGATCGGGTATCAAATCAGCGAGGCACTCAAACTTCACCAGGGAATGGATAACCGTCAGGCGACAAAGCGGGCATCCGAACTGCTTTCTCTGGTGGGTCTCCAGCGACCAAACGAGAGTTTACATTGTTACCCGCATCAATTCTCCGGGGGGATGCGCCAACGAGCCATGATCGCCATGGCACTGTCGTGTACACCGCGGTTGTTGATTGCTGATGAACCGACCACGGCTTTGGATGTGACCGTGCAGGCCCAGATTGTGGAACTGGTCAAACGTTTGCAGAAAGATTTCGAGATGACGGTCATTTGGATCAGCCACGATCTGGGAGTGGTAGCCAGGTTGGTGGAGCGGGTAATAGTGATGTACGCAGGTTATGTGATTGAGGACGCATTGGTCGACGATCTGTATACCTCTCCGCGCCACCCCTATACGCTGGGTCTACTGGGATCCCTGCCGAAGCGAAATCAAAAAGCGGGGTCAGCTTTGTTTTCCATTCCAGGCCAACCGCCAAACCTGATCGGACTACCGGCCGGATGCCCGTTTGCGCCGCGCTGCGGTTACGCCAGCGCACGTTGTTGCCAGGAAAATGCCTGTCTGCAAACGATTGCTCCGGGGCACCGGGTGGCTTGCTGGGAAGTAGAAAAAACGGAAGGAGCCTGGGGTGGTTTCAGATAAACAAGTGATGTTGCAGGTTTGTGAATTGAAGAAATATTTTCCCGTCACCTCCGGTGTGCTGCGCCGGAAAGTGGCAGATATCAAAGCGGTGGATGGGGTAACCTTCGACGTTTTGAGAGGCGAAACTCTGGGGCTGGTTGGTGAGAGTGGTTGTGGTAAGACCACAGTGGGACGTACCATCCTGCAATTGTACCCTGCCACCGCAGGATCAGTGCGGTTGGATGGTGTCGAGCTGGGTTCTCTGGGGAGCCGTGAACTGCGGCACATGCGCAGCCGTATGCAGATGATCTTCCAGGATCCTTATGCTTCACTTAACCCCCGTATGACTGTGGGGAGCATCGTGGCAGCGCCATTCAAAATCAACCACATCGGAAATGATAAGGAGATCCAGGAACGGGTGGAGGAATTATTCCTGTTGGTCGGGATGGATCCGAGCTTTGTCAACCGTTACCCGCATGAATTCTCGGGCGGCCAGCGGCAGCGGGTGGGAATCGCCCGGGCATTGGCTCTCAATCCCGAGTTGATCATTTGCGATGAGCCGATTGCCGCCCTGGACGTATCCATTCAATCCCAAGTGATCAATCTGTTGGGTGAGTTGCAAAGCAGATTCTCTTTGAGTTATCTGTTCATCGCCCATGACCTGCGCATGGTTCGGCACATCAGTGAACGGGTCGCGGTAATGTACCTGGGTAAGATTGTTGAGCTGACAGACCGTGATTCTCTATATACCAATCCGTTACATCCCTACACACAGGCATTGCTGTCGGCAGTACCCAGCCCTGAACCCAGTTATGAACGGCAGCGTAAATTAATCCTTCTGGAGGGGGACTTACCCAATCCCGCCAACCCGCCCACCGGCTGCAATTTCAATACACGTTGCCCTCTTGCGATTGAGATTTGTCAAACAATGGAGCCGATTTATCAGGAAGTAGAGACGGGGCATTGGGTGGCCTGTCATCGGATAGAAATGGGTTGATTAATTGTAAGTTGAATGCTTTGATGTAATGACTTGACAGATCGTTTACCCAAACCAAAGGATAATAATTTACGTAATTGCGTGTAGCTAGTATTTATTGTCAAAATAGCCAGGTTCTTCTATCGATATTTGTCAGGACATTTCAGACAAACAGAACCGTGCATCAATCCATTGAAATATAATCTCAACACAGGCCATAAAAATAATCGGTCATGTAAAGCTGACGCAACCTACGGCAACCAATAAATGATTTTTACATCAAAATATCTATATCGTAAAAGTAGAATACCCCCGCGAACGGGGGTATCTTGCGTCTATAGACCAAAATTTTTTGATGGGGAGAAAGGGACTCGACCCCTCACGACTTTCGAAACATGAAACCAGAATTTGAGATAAATCCCAGTCAAATCTCTTATCCTGAGATTATTTCAGTTAATCCTTAATCAACACGCTCGATGACTTCGAGAAGTTCTTTTGAAGGATCCGATCCATATTCGCTGATCTCGAATAATCTTACAAAGCGAATTTTTGTGGCAATTTCTCTTCCGTATTTTTCCACCAGGCGTGATTCAACTTTAGCACGAGCAGATTTTGCACCATTGAAGAATCTTTCAGAAAGATCGGCAACCTGTTTTTCTCTGGGCCAGGTAATCTTTTCGGTATGGTGCGGCCAATACATCCAATCGAAATACTGACATTCATGACAGCAAGCCAATTCTACTGTACGCTGTACATCGTTCTCTGATAGGGGAGCGATCAGATCAGGATGAAAAGGTTGTGGGCGGGTAAATCCATCGCTCCAATACAGAATTGTTGGGGTATCTTCCAGATAGGGTGTATCTTTGCATATGTGAGGGACCGTCAATAAAAACGACGCATCCTGTACCAATTGCGCGGTACTGCGGTGATCTGCATGGTAATCACAAAGGCGATTCGTAATGATCAGATCCGGTTTAAAGTCGCGGATATAACGAATCAACTCTTCGCGAATAGTTAAGGTAGGTTCAAGTTGTCCATCGGGATGATTGAGTACGTCGTATCGCCCACCGAACAATAAACCACTTTTTTCTGCTTCTTCTCGCCGAATTGCAGCAAGGGCTTCACGAGTTATGTCAGGATGATATGTACCGACGCTGCCATCTGTTACAGAAAGAAGGCGGATTTCCCAGTTTGAGTCCCGCAATTTCCATAAAAGGCCACCTGCACTGGTATCTGCATCATCCGGGTGCGCGCCGATGCTTAATGCTCTATATTGTTTATTTGCCATGATCAATTATTTACCTTTCCAGTGTATTAGGACTCGAAGAATCCCCTGTTTCCTTTTTTTGATTTCAGTAACAGATCAATTGCTTTTTCTTTTGCAATACAACCAATTCCATACAAACTCGCGTTCGAACCCTTTTTTGCAATACGTATGGATAATTCCGGTTGGATTGACTCTAATAGTCGTTTTTTGAGATGATTTTTTATGCTATCAAAACACGATTGACAATCGGTAATGAGTGAGCCATTGAGAATGATGATCTCGGGATTATAGGAACAAGAGAGATCGTTTATCGCAATAGCGATGTATTCTCCGACTTCATCAATTAATGCTCTTAGCCGATCATCGCCTCTCTGGCATCCTTCAGAAATATTGATTACTGAGTCATACAATGGATCGATCTGAATTGCTTTCTGAATGACGAAATGTTCACTGATCATCGTTTCAAAGCAACCAGGATGCCCACAGTTGCAGATTTCGCCTTCCGGTTGGACGGTAATATGTCCTATCTCGCCGGCGGCATTTCGTGAGCCTCGAAGTAATTTCCCATCCACAATCGCTGCACCGCCGACACCTCCCCAACCAAGCTGAAGATAGGCGAGATTTTCTACTTTAGAATCTCCATTCGTAAGGAGATTCTCTTCACCCATCAAAGCACTTTTACAGTCATTTTCTACATAAATCGGCATGTTCAAGCGGTTTTCAAGCAAGCTTCGTACGTCAATTCCCTTCCATTTGAACTGGCTGGACGCGACGATGAACCCGGTTTCATTCAATACATGACCTGTGAGGCTCATGCCACAACAGATTATCTGATCTGTTGTGGTGTCTGCTTCAAGGGCGAGCCGTGGGACGATGGCGATAATCTCATCGGCTAAATCATTAAAGCTCATGCCGATGTGAATAAAAATTTCTCGATAGGCAGAGAATTCTCCCTCCATATTTGTCAGGGTTACTTTACAGCAATTAATTGCCATATCGATACACAGACAATATGCCGCATTCGGACAAATATCCAACAACATTGCCGGCCGGCCAATATTTGAAAGAGAATCGATTGAATGCTCGTAGACCAGGCCCATCTCAGAAAGGGAATTGATGATACGCGTCAGGCTGGTAGCTGAAAGGCCAGCCCGCTTGCTGAGCGTGATTCGCGAAATTGGCCCCTCGTCCTGAATGAGAGAATAAATGAGCTTCAAATTGTGATATTTTAAATCAGCCTGTGATCTCGACGTACTTGCATCCATAACAGGATCCTCCGCAGAAATCGGTTAATTTATGACAGAAGCTTATCATATTCAGTCAATTCTATTTCATTACCACGCACGAAATGTCCCTCTTCCATTTCAGCCCAGATTGGTTGATCGGTTGAATAGTCATGACAGGAGGGGTTGTACACAAACACTTTCTTGTCTTTCTCGACAAGCGGATTGGGAAACGGAATTGCAGACAGAAGTGCTCGCGTGTAAGGATGAAGTGGATGGGCGAATAATTTCTCCGTGGGTGCCAACTCCATAAATTCCCCTTTATAAATGACTGCAATCCGGTCGGAAATAAAGCGCATTACTGAAAGATCATGCGAGATGAACAAATAAGTAAGACCGTGTTCGTTTTGTAACCTGGATAAAAGATTGAGTACCTGGGCACGAACCGAAACGTCCAGCGATGAAATGGGTTCATCGGCGATGATAAACTCGGGATCCATGGCAAGACAACGTGCAATACCGATACGTTGACGTTGACCGCCGGAGAATTCATGTGGGAAACGACTGGCAAACTCAGGCAGGAGGCCTACATCTAAAAGTGCTTTTGTGACCTTTTCTTTACGTTCCTGTGCAGAAAGGTGTCGGTTTACATTATTTAGCCCTTCAGAGACGATATAGTCAACTTTAGCGCGTTCATTAAGGCTGGCCATTGGATCTTGAAAGATCATTTGAATCTCAGACACGACCTTTCGATCCAATTCGCGACTGATATTGCCGTTTATCCGTTTCCCTTTATAGACGATTTCTCCCTCACTGGTGGGATTAATACGTATGATGGCTCGTCCGATGGTTGTTTTTCCGGAGCCAGACTCGCCAACCAAACCAAACGTCTCTCCACGGAAAATATCGAAACTCACGTCATTGATGGCTTTGAAAACCTTTTTACCGGATCCAAAGGTTACTTCCAGGTTACGAACACTGATGAGGGGTTCCTTTTTGGGGTGCAATTGTCGATATGTCATTGGGTCACTCCTGCTTCGCGGCCAAGCTCGCGAAGTTGTTTTACAGCAGGCGGTGGATCCATTCTGGGGGCACGCGGATCGAGCAGCCAGGTTTTCGCCTTATGTGTTGGAGAGACTTCGAAGTAGGGCGGGCGATAAAGAAAATCAATCTCCAGCGCATTCGGATTACGTGGCGCGAAGGCATCACCGCTGATGGTTCCAAACAGGTTAGGGGGTGTCCCCTTAATGGAATATAGATCCTGTCCCTGAATGCCAAGCTGGGGCAAACTTGAGAGTAAAGCCCAGGTATAGGGATGCTGTGGGGTAAAGAATACTTCCTCTGCTGTGCCTACCTCGATAATATCACCCGCGTACATCACTGCGATACGATCGGCTACATTTGCAACCACACCCAGATCGTGAGTGATATAGATCGTGGTCATATTATGCTTTTTCTTGAGATCTTTAATCAATTGAAGAATCTGAGCCTGAATAGTCACATCCAATGCAGTGGTCGGTTCATCACAAATAAGAATTTCCGGCCCGCAGGCAATTGCGATGGCAATCACCACACGCTGTCTCATTCCACCTGAAAATTCATGAGGATACTGGTTGTAACGGTGTTGCGGATCTGAGATGCCTACATCTGAAAGGATTTCGATGGCTTTTGTTTTGGCTTCAGCCGATTTAAGCCCTTTATTAAGAATCAGTGCCTCACTAATCTGCCAACCGATGGTTTGGAGAGGATTCAGGCTGGTCATTGGATCCTGCATGACAATCGCGATTTTCTTTCCACGAATAGCCGACCACTCTTTTTCGGTCTTAAATTTGGCAAGATCCATCCCGTGAAAAATGATCTCTCCTGACTCGATGCGACCGTTATTATCCAGGAGGCCAATAAAGTTTTTGGTAAACACACTCTTGCCGCTGCCAGATTCTCCAACAATGGCCAGGCTCTCTCCTTTATAAAGATCCAGTGAGACACCGCGTATGGCATGAAGGTCACGCCCACGCAGACTGAACTTTACATTAAGATCATGGACGGAAAGGATAATTTCTTTTCCCTGCTGCGTTTCCATATCTCATATCTCCTTAAACATGATTCTTTGGATCGGCTGCGTCAGAAAAGGCGTTACCGACGATATAAAACGCGATCGTGATGAAGGCCACCACAGCGGCTGGAAAAATCAACTGATACCGAAGGTCGCTTTGCATCATCAGCACACGTCCGGCATCTACCAGGTTTCCCAATGAAGGCGTGGAGGTCGGCAAACCCAGACCAATATAGGTGAGGAATACTTCGTCTCCAATGGCGCCAGGAATTGCCAACGCTGTCTGCAGCATAATCACCGACACCATTTGCGGCAGCAGGTTTTTCATGATAATTTGCGGAGTACTTGTACCAAGACAGCGCGACGCAAGGTTGAAATCTCGATCCCGGAAAATGATGACCTGGTTTCGAATAAAGCGTGCCATGGCCATCCAGCCCACAACGCACATCGAGATGATAATTGTTGACATACTGGGGCGTAAAATATAGCTGACAAGGATCAGAATTAACGTTTGAGGTATGTTACTGATTACGTTATATATTTCAGTAATCAGCTTATCCAGCCGGCGTACATATCCCCAGGCCATACCGATGATTAATCCGAATACCAGATCGCTGAACGCGACGATCAACCCAATTTTGATTGAGGTACGAGTTCCTGCCCAAACGCGTGACCAAAGATCCTGTCCAATCGCATTCGTGCCAAACCAGAATGTTTTGTCTGGAGCCAGGTTCCGCAGTTGGATACCATCTTCGCCATTATGAATGATGGATGGATCACGCTGATTGGGTATATATGGTTGAATGAACGAGAAAACGATCACAGCCAGTAAGGAAATTACCAGGAAACGAGCTGCTTTATTGCGCCAGAAATTTTTAAAGGTACTGGCCCAGTAGGAGTAATTTGAATAACCTACGCGTTCAGCGTCTTTTTCGTCGAAAAGATGGATACTGAATAACGCCGGATCAAGTTTTTCAATCTGGTCCTGAGTGAGATCCATTGTGTTATATTGCGGCAGTTTGTTACCTTCGTTTTCAGTCTGCAATCCCTTGGTGATATTCTTTTCGAACTCATCCATGCGTCGAACTTGAGAATTGGTAAATCCAATATTTTTCGACATTATCGGCCGTCCTCTTTCTTGTTGAAGCTGATACGAGGATCCAGCAGCGCCATAAAAATATCTCCCAGAACCATTCCAATGATACCGATGCTCGAATAGAGGATAACCAGGGCCTGTACCACAGTGTTGTCCTGTCTTTGTATCACCTCAATAAGGAGACCCCCTGTACCAGGAATGGAAAATAGATGCTCTACATAGATTGAACCGATGATGGTTGAAAGCAATGAAACCGGCAAAAACTGCGCCATGGGGACAAATGCATTCTTGAATACATGGAGAAACATTACCCGTCGACTGGAAGCACCTTTAGCGATAGCGAGCTTGACGTAATCCATATTGATGTTGTCAATCATGTAACGGCGCATCCACATCGCATAGGTTGAGATGCTGAGCAAAGAAATTGAGAAGACGGGAAGAATATAACTGATCCAGTTGTTCTTATCATACAGTAAGGGTAGTTTGAACCAACTGGAGAAGTAAAGCTGCACAAACAATAACAGAACTGCGGCTGGCAATGCTTCGATAATGGCAATAAATCCTGTACCTATTTTGTCACCAAGTTTGTCCTTGGAGCGTGCCATCATTGCGCCCATTGGAATACCGATTACCAGTGACACCAACATTGAAATTAATCCGAGTTTCAGAGAGACCGGGATCTTCTTTTCTAATATTTTTACAATGGGATATTTTGCTCGATAGATCCACGAGGTCCCCAGATCACCCTGGATCAAACCTTTATAGAAATTAAAAAGCTGTACGATGACAGGTTTATCAAGCCCCTTTTCAGCTAGAAGGCTTGCGCGTGTTTCGGGGCTGAGCTTATCGTATTGTGCGCCAAAATACCCTTCCATAGGCATGAGGCGAAGCAATATAAAGATCACCGTTACAATGATAAATAATGAGAGCGTTCCGCCTACCAGTCGTCTGAGGATATATCGAGTCATCGTCTCTCCATTCCAATATGTCGGCCGGCGGTTTATTGCCGGCCGACAATTCTTCCTAGGGTATTACACAGGAAATCTGGTTTTGAGAAGAAAAACCATTCCTTTATTTATTCGGCAGCAGCCAATGCTGCATCGCGATCGATCTTCCACTGCTCGAATTGAGCCTGGAATTCCTCAAGACTCATGGCTTCCTGCAAAATGTGCTTTCCTTTATAACGCCAGGTGCTTACACCAAATGAGGAGTATTCGCCATCGAAGACGGTAATCTTGCTGGCGACATAACCATTCGAGAATACACGGAAGGGGATCACGATGCCTTCATTGATGAGCCATGCCTCAGCTTTGGCATAGAGTTCATACCGCTTTGCGAGATCGATGGTTTCTGCCTGGGCTTCCTGGATCATCTTGTCATAAATTTGCTGGGCTGTTCCAACGTAGGCAGGGTCATCGATGACACCATTGTCATAGTCTTCCTGCGTATAGGTATAACCAGTGAGATATTCTTCCTGGGTACTCATAGAGCGGTAGTTGTAACTCCAACTGAGGCCCCAAGGGGCTGCATAGGTAGAGGGATCGGCAAAATCAGGACCCCAACCTTCTTCCATCAAACCATACTTGCCAGCTTTACGAACCTCGGACAGGTAGTTTTCAGCCGGACCGGCCATCGGTACGATGTCGATGTATTCGGTTCCAAGAAGACCTTCGAGCTGCTGTTCAACAATCTGGGAAACGAGATCCTGATTAGCCTGGTCGACACGATAATAGTACGGGAACACGACGGGGAATGTGGCGCCTGCTTCAGTCAGCTCGGCAATTGCCTGCTCTTTATACTCAAGCGCTTTATCGCTCTGGAACCAATCCTGATTGGTGACTGCTTCAAGCTCACCGGTTACAGTGAAATCTTTACCATCAATAGCTACGAAGTTCGGAGGAGTGATGGTATTCATCAGATATTGATCGGGATCATATGGATCGTATACGGTCATCGCCTTGACACGATCGAGACCATAGGCAATTGAGAGTCTCCAGGCCGTATTGTTGACGGCAAGTTTATAGTTCTCATTGTCAAATTGTTCGTCAAAATGAGGATCGAAGTCAAAGAACCACCACATGGCATCATAGGTAGCTCGGTTGGGGCGAACGATATCTTTGGTTTCTTCGTCAGCCATCCAGCTATCCAAAATTTCAACCGGGATCTGGGCTTCATCGATTTCACCGCGTAAATACATTTCGGGGGCAAGAGCCTCAGCTTCGGCATTATATCTTCCGGAAACTGTCTTGATGTAAACGTTATCAACATCCCAATAATTGGGATTGCGTTCCCAAATGAATTCGCTTTGTGGTTCCCAGTTGGTGCAGTAGTATGCGCCATTGTAAAGCAGGGTATCATTGCTGGTTCCAAACAGCTCTGCGTTTTCTTCAACAAACTGCTGATTTGCGGGCATGAAAGCCACGTAGCTCATCATCGAAAGGAAATACGGGCAAGGTTGGAAAAGCGTATATTCAAGGGTGTAATCGTCAACGGCTTTTACACCAACCTGTGAGAAATCGGTGATGGATCCATCAAAATACTCACGAGCGTTCTTGATGACAGATGCAACATGATCTACATTGGAAGATTCGTTTGCAGGCGTGAGAATCCATTGAATAGCGTAGACAAAATCATTTGCGGTGACATCGGCATATTCTTCGAGCTCGCTGGTATACCATTTGACACCTTCGCGCAGTTTAAACGTCCAAACCAGACCATCTTCTGATACGCTCCACTCAGTAGCCAGATCGGGTTTAACGACACCATAGGAGTCATACTCGATCAGGGTATCGACGAAGTTTGCGCTTGACTTGAAATCAGCAGTCGTTGAAGTTGCCAGATAATTCATGGTGCCAATTTCTGAAGAATACAGATAACGGAAGGTACCGTCTTCTACATAGTTTTCTTCTTCAGGTTCGGCAACCGCTTCTGTGGCTGTTACCTCGGCTGCAACTTCAGCGTCTGAAGCCTCAGTAACTGCTTCAGTAGAGGACTCACCGACGGCTTCTGTTGCGCTCGCATCGATGGATGGCTGTTCTGTTTCAGTGACGCCTGAGCAGCCAACAAAATTGAGCATCATCAAAACGCACATTAACAATGCCAGAACTTGCTTCTTCATTATTGCTTTTTCTCCATTTCAATATGATTTTTGGGTCGAACTGCGCGATGTACTGTAAAACCGTTTGATGACGATTTATTAACAGCATGTTAATAATAGTATCGGTTATTCACTGAGTCAATCATGACTAAAATACTATATTTAATCTGACAAGG
>CAZHMZ010000094.1:0-14634 GCA_964532655.1 uncultured Anaerolineaceae bacterium | reverse complement strand
TGCTGCTGCCATTGCTCCGGGTGTTCTTTGGCCTGCTGGACGGCTCCTAACTGGGTGATGATGCCGGTGAACCCCTGCGCCAGCGTATCATGGATTTCGCGGGCCAGGCGCTGGCGCTCATCCAAAATGCCCGCCTCGCGCGCCTGGGTAAGAAGCTGGGCCTGCAGCCCTGCATTTTCCGCCAGAGCAGTCTCCAGCCGTTCCACCGCCTGTCTGCGCTGCTCGCTCAGGTTACCCAGGCGTTCGGTAAGCAGGTTGCCAAAGCCAATCGCCAGCGTCTGGAAGATGATCAGCGAACCGAAGAAGAACCACGAGGAACGCTCGGGCCAGGGAAAGCCGGTAATCAGTGTGTTGATCAGTGTGGAGGTCAGCCCGACCCCCAGAAAGGCCAGCAGCCGGGGACGCAGATCGGAGGCGTGAAAAAAACCCGTCACTGCGAACAGGAAAAATACCGGTTGGCGCACCATTAAAACCGCTGAAAACGCCAGGAAACCCACATAATAAATCACCATACGCAGCGGGTGCTCATGCCGACTGGCCGGCCGGTACGAATACAGCAAAGCGACCCAACCGGCTGCCAGAGCAGCCAGCCAGGTCGTTTCAAAACGCTGCCGCTCATCCTGCCCGGGTTGCAGCCAGGTCAGGATGAGGGCGGCGGCAAGTGTGACATAGGGCAGACTGTTGCCAATGCGGCGACCCCACTGTTCCCATGTCATTTCGCGCGTGAAATCTGCTCTTTTTTGATCCGCCCCGTTTGTCCGTTTTCCCATTGCATTTTCATTCTAGCCGATCACCAAGAAATGTTCTATGCTCCGGTTCGCTATTCCCAGCGGAAGGAGCGGGCGGCAGCGACCGCAGCCAGAACGGCGATCAACGCCAGGACCGTCAGTTGAAGCGGGGCAGGGGATGCACCCATCCAGGCATCCAGAAGAGGCTGTACACCGGGAGGGGCGTACCTGCCAATCTCCACCAGGAAGTTCGGTAATAAAAAGCGTGGCAGGTATGCACCGCCCAGGAACATCACCACGAAGTACAGCGGCATGGCGACTGCCGAGGCAGCCTGGTTGGTGGGAGCCGCCGCGGCGATCATCGCGCCCAGCGCCATGACAGACATCAGACCCAGACCAAATGCCAGCAGAAAGCCGGGCAGATTGCGCGGTAGCGGTACGTCGAAGGCAAAGTAACCTACAGCGATCAACAGCCCTACAGCCACGACCGCCATCACCAGGTGGATCAACAACTGTGCGACCAGCAACAGCGCAGGGTTCGCCGGGGTAGTGGAGAGCCGCCGCAGCATACCCTTTTCGCGCAGGCTGGTCAGCCGCAGGGGCAGGGTGTTCACGCCCAGTGTCGCCAGGGTGATCACCATCAGCGATGGCACAAAAACATCAATAAAGCGCTGTCCGCCAAATGTATCCTGTGGCGCACGCAGGCTGGGGATCATCCCCAGGATGACCAGCACAACGGTCGGCAGCAGCAGGGCAATCAGCCACCCCGCCGGCTCGCGGAAAAAGAGCCTGATTTCGACCGATATCATTTTCAGCAGATGTTTCATCCTGCACCTTCCTTTAATCCATTATTTTGTTTCCCTCCGGTGAGGGTGATAAAGGCATCATCAAGAGTGGTTTGCTCAATGCGCAGTTCGTGCGCGATGATACCGTTGCGAGCCAGGGTTGAAACCACGGCCTGCACCAGGTTGCCGGTTCCTGCAACCGTCACCAGATCGCCCGTCTGCAGCACGAGCTGCACCTCCGGCAAGTCTTGCAACAGGTTTTCTTTCAGCGGCGAGGACGGGCGGAAGCGCACGCGCTGCTCGCTTCCCGTTTTGTTGATGATCCCGGCGGGGGTGTCCAGGGCGATGATGCGCCCTCCGTCAATCACGGCCAGACGGTTGCTCAATCGCTCGGCTTCTTCCATAAAGTGGCTGACCAGCAGGATTGTCACGCCCCGGTCGCGCGCATTCTCGATGTATTTCCAGATATTGCGGCGTGCTTCCGGGTCTAGGCCGGTGGTCAGCTCATCTAGGATCAGGATATCGGGTTTGCCTACCAGCGCCAATGCAACCGAGAGACGCTGCTTTTGCCCTCCAGAAAGGCGTACAAAGGTTTCATTGCACTTCTCTTCCAGCCCCAGGGCGACCAGGATTTCCTCCCAGTTCTCGGGGTTCTCGTAGAATGAACTGAACCAATCCAACACCTCCCAGACTTTTATTCTGTCCGGCAGCAGACTGGTCTGCAACTGGATACCGAGCCGCTTGCGCAACTCGTTTCGATCTTTGTGCGGGTCAAAGCCCAGCACGCGGATCGTTCCCGAATCTGCGCGGCGCAGGCCGGCGATGGACTCCACCAGGGTGGTTTTGCCAGCGCCGTTCGGGCCGATCAGACCGAATATTTCACCGCGCTGAATGGATAAATTCACATCGTGCAGCACGGCGCGGTCACCATATCGTTTATTCAGATTTTGTACCTCGATCACATTCATCGATACCTCCAGTTTGATAACTGCAGTGTACGGGATGTGATCCGATCTGCCTATCGTCGAACAGGATAGATCAACACGCCGATAGTATGAAAATTGACATCCACCATTTGGTGGATGCCAGGAAATGACCCAGGCTGGTTGTGATATGGTGGAAAGTTTCGATGATCGGCCTGATCCGGCAATACGCTTGTCAGGATGGTTTTTCTACATAATTCATACATATCCCTGCCAACCATTCCGACCAGTGATCGGAGAGATATTCTTCAACTCGAATTTCGCATGTGAACATGGCTTTGAATTATCTCAGCTCAATAAGTGGCGATTTTTTTCGAACCATACTCGATTTTTACATGTTTGTGGCCATGAAATGGCGGATGAGGTAAAATCACAGGGTGAGATCAGGATTTTGAGCGCTTGAAGTTGAGTAAAGCCAGATTTGTGAATGGCACCACCATGGGTAAGGAAAGCACACCCCTCCTGAAAACAAAGCTCTATATACCGCCACAGCGGCCAAATTTGGTCTTTCGGCCACGTCTGATGGCTCAATTGGATCAAGCGCTGCTTCTGCAACACCGTCTGACGCTTATCTCAGCAAGAGCCGGCTCCGGAAAGACGACACTGGTGAGCGAGTGGCTGCACCACCAGGAGAGACTATTTGCATGGCTCTCGCTCGATGTGAATGATAATGACCCACAGAGATTCATCAGCTACCTGGTTGGAGCATTGCGACCACTGGACCTGACGATCAGCCATACCGGGTTGGAGATCGATGAACTTCCACCGGTTGATGCTCTGGTCACGGAGTTGATCAATGGTATCGCAGCCAGCTCAACCCCTTTCATCCTTGTGCTCGATGATTACCATATAATCCAAAACAATTGGATCCACAAGGCCATCGGGTTTCTACTCGAGCACCAACCACCCGAGATGCACCTGGTCCTCACCACGCGCGCGGATCCTCCCTTGCCACTGGCCCAGTTGCGCGTCCGCGGCCAGTTGACTGAGATCCGGGATCGAGACCTGCTCTTTACCACGGGAGAAGTTACCCAGTTTCTCAATGAGGTAATGGCGCTGGACCTGCCTCCTGTGATGGTAGCGACCATTGAGCAACGTACGGAGGGCTGGATTGCGGGGCTGCAAATGGCGGCCATCTCAGCGCGGGGCCATCAACAGGAGGGAGATCTTAGCGCCTTCATCAAGGCTTTCGGTGGAACCAACCGTTTTATATTGGATTATTTGATGGAAGAGGTGCTCAACCAACAGCCCCAGGTTTTGCAGGATTTTTTAATTGAGACTTCTGTCTTAGAGCGGATGTGTTGCGGTTTATGTGACGCAGTACGCTCTTGTGGCGCACCTGCGCCTGATAGCCAGTCTATCCTGGTAGAACTGGAGCGAACGAACCTGTTCGTGATATCGCTTGATGACGAACGGCGGTGGTATCGCTATCACCACCTCTTCGCCGACCTGCTCCAGAGCATCCTGAGACAGCGGAGATCAGTAGAACAGATCCACGAATTGCACCGCCGCGCCGGTGAGTGGTACCTGGGCAAAGAATTGCCGGGCGAGGCGATGTCCCATCTCCTGATTGCCAGGGATTTCGAGCGAGCTGCATCTGTAATTGAGGAGAATATTGCCAAGATGATCCACCTGTTCTCCCGCAACAAGGATCCTCAAATCTTGAGCTGGATCGAGGAGCTACCTGATGAAATCAAACGCAGCCGACCATGGATTGATGTATATCGCGCCAATATGCTGGCCTTGAACCTTCAGCTGGATGAAGTTGGTACGCTTCTGGATGATGTGGAGAAACGGGTTGAGCGAGGCTCGCATCGTGCTGCGGAGATTTTGGGACATACTGCCGCTGTTCGAGCCTATGCTGCAAATTTGTGCGGCGATGCAGCACGTGCGATCTCAATGGCATCTCTTGCTAAAGATTATCTACCCGGCGAGGCATACCTTCTTGCGCAGACAATGGTTGCCTTAACCCTGGCTGATACTTATTTCGCCGTAGACGATATGGAAAACGCTAGCCAGTGCCTGTTGGATATGCTCAGGTTCGGCGAAAAGGCGGATCAACTGCTTATCATCGTACCAGCATTATGTGAACTGGCGGCGATCAAGGTGGTCCAGGGACGGCTTTACGAGGCAGAAGAACTTTATGGCAAGGCGCATCAATGGATGGTAGAGCGAAATGGTCTGGATACGCGTGTGCGCTGCTCCTACGAGTTTGGCTTGGCTAATCTGTTGCGGGAGTGGAACCAAATCGATGCAGCCCACGAACACGTCATGGCCGGCATTGATGCTCGCCGGCGATTGGGTGGATATATGGTGATTGGCGATCTGGCCTTGATGCGCGTCCTTCAGTCACAGGGCGATGTGGAGGGGGCGATGAAAGCCTTCTGCACCGCCGAGCAGGCGGTGGAATCCCACCCCTTCCAACTGGCGCTGATGATCGAGTTCAATACGGCGCGCATTATCCAGTGGTTGAAGGCAGGCGATCTGGACATGGCAAGCCGCTGGGCCAAAGAGTGTTCCGGCGGTTCAGAACGGGAACAACTCGCGCTGGCTCGGCTGCTGTTAGCCCAAGGTCGTGTTCCAGATGCGCTAAATATACTGGTTCAGCAGCGTTCGCAGGCAGAGACAGGTAGGCGCATCGGCCGGTTGATTGAAATCCTGAGCTTGCAGGCTATCGCCTTCGCCAGCCAAAAAGGCAATAGTGAAAAAGCCTTGTCAGCGCTGGATCAGGCTCTCGACCTGGCTGAATCGGAAGGATTCGTCCGTATATTTCTGGATGAAGGCGCGCCAATGGTCGAGTTGTTACGCCAAGCGGTTGCCCAGGGCCTTCACTCCTCTTATGCCATGCACTTACTGAATGCCCTTAGTGAATCCGTGACTGCCCCCCAACCGCTGATCGAACCCTTGAGTGATCGCGAGTTGGAAGTCTTACGCCGAGTGGCAGCCGGCTATTCAAACAACGCTATTGCGCTGGAATTGGTTGTAGCCGTCAGTACTGTCAAGAAACATATCAACAATATCTACAGCAAGCTGGAAGTGGGGAGCCGAACCCAGGCTGTGGCGGTAGCAAGAAAGTTAAGATTGTTGTAAACGAAAGCCTGCGAATTGGCCGAGGTGTCCACCGGAAAGATGGACACCTTTTTGTTTGTAATTTCACCCCCCACTACACCCAAGAATTCACCCTTCGGTTATTTCCGGTCACGTGACACATTGATAAACTGTGATCATCGACATGGAAGATAGAAGAAAGATCTGGATGCAAAAAGGAGATAAAACAATGTTTGCGAGAGTAGTGAATGTCCAGTTTCAATCTGGCCAGGTAGACGAGGCAATCCGCATCGTCCAGGAGGCTTTTGTGCCCGTTTTGAAAGAGCAAAAGGGATTCAAAGGTTAACTATTCCTGACTCAGCGTGACACCGGTAGGACTATCGCGCTCAATCTATGGGAGACAGAAGGAGACCAGACCGCATTTGAGACAAGTCCCCTTTACCGCGAGTTGATGGGCAAACTCGCGGGGATACTTGCAGGGCTTCCTGGTAAGGAAGGATACGAGGTCAGCGTTCAGGCGTAAACGAAAGCAGGCGCACTTCTGCAAACACACTCGCACCGACCTCGCCACGTAAACGTTTTCTGGAGAATCTGGCTGGCACAGTCGGAGGGTGACTTCATTTCGCGAGTCACATTGGGCATGGTCGGTGTACTATGGCAAAAAAATTAGAAAAGGAACCGCATAATTATGAACACAAAGTCGGTTTTATTAGTTTACGCAACGCGTTATGGCTCGGCGAAGGAAGTTGCCGAACACATTAGTGTCACACTGCACGAAGCCGGGCTTGAGGTCAAACTTCAGCCCATTGAGGCAGTCGAAATCCTCGATGCCTGCGATGCGGTCGTGTTGGGAGCGGCAATCTACAATGCTCATTTGCACCCGGAAGCACACCGTTTCCTGTCGCGGTATCAGGAAACCCTCATGCGGCTGCCTTTGGCGTTTTTCGTTCTCGGCCCACTGAGCACAAGCGATGCTGCGATGCTGAGGTCTCACAAGCAGCTTGAAAAGGAGCTTGAGAAGTATCCCTGGCTGAAACCGGTAGCTCTTGAAATCTTTGTTGGAAAAATAGATCCTTCGAAGATGAGCGTCTTCGAAAGGTTTGTTTCTCCTCCTGCTACTGATCATATGGATTGGGATGCCATCCGCACCAGGGTAAACGAACTGCCAGCCCTGATACAACACGAAGTCATGTTAAATCCAACCAGGTGAGGCGCTACCACTATACGGAAAAGATTCAATCATGAAAAAAATATTGAAAAGGATTTCGATTGTGATCGGCGGGCTGATCGTTCTGGCTTTCCTTGCAGAGTTTGCGCTCCAAACCCCAATAGAAACTTGGGGATCAATCTGGTGAAGACAATTGTCAATTGGGAACGGTATTAGATGGCTGACGACAAAAATACCAAAGAGGCTGTGTATCACATCCGGGTGAAAGGCAACCTGGATCCAAAATGGGCTGATTGGTTCGAGGGCTTTCTCCTGACCCCGCAGGAAGAAGATGAAACTCTTCTACACGGAACGGTAGCAGATCAGGCGGCGCTGCACGGTGTGTTGGGCAAGGTCAATGGGCTTGGATTGACATTGCTCCTGGCTGTGCAGGTCGACCAGCTCAAAACAAGTAAACGGTGTCCTCTGTGTGGTCAAACCCTGGACCCAAGCGAAAAATCATGAACCATAAAGAAAGGAATAACAAACCATGAATAACAATTCAATATTTCCAGCGACTCTACGTAAGCTTTCGATTTACTCGATCCTGGGTCTGGCGTTTACGATGTTCGCTGCCTGCACCCCCCAGCCTGGATCGTTGCCCCAGTCTGGCCAGGATCTGACCGGTACGAAATGGGAGCTGGTTTCCTTTAACGAAGCAGGCGCTGAGACGCCTGTGATCGAGGCATCCACCATCTCAATCGAGTTCGATTCCGATGGGCAGGCTGGCGGTTCGGGAGGCTGTAACGCCTATAGCGCTCCGTATGAAGTACGGGAGAACATGCTCTCCTTCGGAGAGATTACACACACCATGATGGCATGTGAGCAGGAAGAGGTTGGTCAGCAGGAACAGCGTTACTTTCAGGCGTTGGAAAACGCTGGGGGGTTCGAACTGACCGGAGATCGCCTGACAATCTCGTACAGCAATGAGCAGGGTATGCTTATCCTGCAAATTGCAAAGGAGGAATAGCACCATGACGATTAAGGATGAAATGGATCTTGCTACGATCGATGAATATATCAATGCTCGGATGAGATCGGCGCGTATTCCCGGATTAGCCCTCGCGATCGTAAAAGGCAGCAGGATCGTATATTCCAAGGGGTATGGTCATCCCGACTCATCCGGACGTCCGGTGACGCCGCAAACGCCTTTCATGATCGGCTCAATCACCAAATCTTTCACGGCCCTAGCTGTGATGCAACTGGTAGAGGCCGGCAAGGTAGATCTCGATGCTCCTGTCCATCACTACATCCCCTGGTTCTGCGTCGCCGATCCAAAAGCCTCAGACCAAATTACGGTGCGCATGCTCATCAACCAGACCAGCGGTCTTCCGCAGGGTCCAACGGCGGTGAGCTGGACCTGGCCGGATGAAGCTGGGGCGATCGAGCGCCACGTCCGCCTGCTAGCCGGCGTAAAGCTTGCCGATGCACCCGGGCAGTCCTTTATCTACTCCAATGCCAACTACGCCACCCTGGGGATGATCGTGCAGGCTGTTTCCGGACAGCCTTATGAAGACTATATCCGACAGCAAATCTTCGCCCCGCTCGGCATGCAGCACAGTTATGCTTCCCAAGAGGCAGCCATGCAAGATGGGATGGCGATGGGGCATCGCTGGTGGTTCGGGATGCCCGTCCCCGCTAACCTGCCCTTCAACCGCGCCAACCTGCCAGCCGGATTCATCATCTCCAGCGCCGAGGACATGGGTCACTTTCTGATCGCCCAGATGAACGGCGGGCATTACCAGAATACCTCGGTGCTCTCGCCGGAAGGAATCGCCTTAATGCAAGCCGAGCCGCCCCCTGGAACCTACGGGCTTGGCTGGGAATCAGTAAGCATCGATGGGCGCAGGCTGATCAACGCCGATGGTGCCACAGCCAACTTCCAGTGCTCGGTCTTCATCGACCTAGAAACCCAAGTGGGCGTGGTCCTCGCTGCCAATGTAATGAGCGCCTTGGATGGTTTATCTTCCTCCCGCAGCTCGGCCTCCCTGGGTGCGAGGTCAGCCCGCGAGATCATCCGCCGCGTGTTGGACAGGGATGACAAGAAGACTTTCCTTGCCAGCGCCCTGATCACCACCCGAGGTATGGCGCATAGTGTGCTAAGTATTGCCACCAACCAGCCCATACCCGGGCAGGGTCTGGGTCAACGGCGGGTATCTTTGATCTTCGACCTTTTGATCCTGGGGCTGACCAGCGTCCTGGTACTGTCGCTGGCGAGGATTCCGGCATGGTACGACCAACTGGTGCAGTACGGAATTGTCAGTTTATCCGGCCTGGTATGGCGCATTGGACTGATCGCAATATTACACTTTACCCTGCCGTTAGCGCTGTTGTACCTGGTGCTCAAGGTCCCAACCTGGAGGATGGCTGTCCTCTACCAACCAGACCTGGCCATTTGGCTGAAATCGACAGCTGCGGTGGTATTCCTCAAGGGTCTGCTCGAAATCTCGCTTGTCTGGCTGGTGTTCGGGCAGATCCACTAACCCGAATAAGTAGCGATCTCGGGCTAAGCTTAAATCTACCCGCTTACAGCTTTTTTCAGCGGAGAGGGTGGGATTCGAACCCACGGTGGAGGGAACCTCCACAACGGTTTTCGAGACCGCCCCGATCGGCCGCTCTGGCACCTCTCCGAACGAGCCCAATTATAACAGGCTCTGCTTAATTTCAAAAGAACCGTGCAGTAACTCTGCTATAGTTCGGCTACCTGCTTGCGGGCGGGATAGGTGATGTTCTCAAACCCGTGTTGATGCAGTTTTTCCATCAACGGCAAAGCGCCGCGTTCCTCACCGTGCACCAGGAACAACTGCTTCAGCGTTTTCTGGGTGGCTTCAGCGTATTCCAGCAGCATATCCTGCCCGGCATGCGCCGATAACCCACCGATGGTCACCACCTCGGCTTTGCGCACATACCGTTCGCCAAAAATGCTGATGATTTTCTCCTGATCGGCCAGACGGCGGCCCAGTGTGTTGGGGGCCTGCCAGGAAACAATCATGATGGTGTTGCGCGAGTCTTCAATATTGTTTTTCAGGTGATGCAGAATGCGGCCGGTTTCAGCCATACCCGATGCGGAGATAATCACCAACGGCCCGCTCATGTTATTGATGGCCTTGCTTTCATCCACCGAACGGGTATAGGTAAGCCCCTTGTAAAACAACGCCATTTCATGCGTTTGCTGCATGAACCGGTGGGTTTCTTCGTCAAAATATTGCGGATACATGCGGAATATATCCGTCACACCTACAGCAAGCGGGCTGTCTACAAATACCGGAATACGCGGAATGAGATTGTTTTCAAACATGCGGTTGAAGAAGAACACAATTTCCTGGGTGCGCCCTACCGCGAAGGCCGGGATGATGATCTTTCCCTTGCGTTTTACCGTGTTTTTCACCACCTGGCAGAATTCTTCAAATGCCAGTTCGGGGTCACGGTGAACTTTATCGCCGTAGGTGCATTCCATCATCAGATAATCAGCGTTTTCCGGCAGCACCGGGTCACGCACAATGGGCAGATCCAGGCGGCCGATATCTCCAGAGAACCACAGCCTCTTGGTGGTACCGTTTTCGGTGATATCCAGCACAATGGCGGCAGCTCCCAAAATGTGACCGGCTTCCACAAAACGCACTTTCACTCCCGGCACCGGTTCAAACTCCTGGTTGTATTCGCGCTTGACAAACAGACGGATGGCGCTCTCCACATCGGGGATGGTGTACAGCGGCTCGATGAGAGGCTTGCCCTGCCGGGCCAGTTTTTTGTTCATATACCCGGCGTCGGCTTCATGGATGTGCCCGCTGTCGCGCAGCATGATTTCGGCCAGCGACACAGTACCCGGGGTGGCATAGATGGGGCCACTGTACCCGTCCTGCACCAGATTGGGCAGGTTGCCGGAGTGATCGATGTGTGCATGTGAGAGCAGCACGGCGTCAATTTGTTTGGGGTCATACGGGAAGGTGTGGTTGATGGTATAGCTTTCAGACCGTTTTCCCTGATACAGGCCGCATTCCAGCAGTAAATGGTAGCCGTTCACCTCAATAAGATGCTGCGAGCCGGTCACCGTTTGGGCTGCACCGTCGAAATGAATTTTCATGATGTCTCCTGATTGTGGACGACTTCCAGTATCTCGTCGCCGTACTCCTCAAAACGCCATGGAAGATCGCTCATGATGGATTGAAGCGCTTCACGATTGGTTGGATTTTCTTTGGCGATCACTTCCATCACATCGCGCGGCAGCACCACATCTGATTCGATGCCCAGCTTTTGCGCGGTCACCTTGCGCCACATGCGCAGGGCTTCATGCAAATTGATAAAACGCCCGTTGGGTTGCCGTCGAACGGGCCGCTGGGGGAGTTTGCCGGCCTGCCCGCGCTGGATGGCTGCCAGGATCTCACCACCATGCATGCTGACGGTGCGCTGGTTTATACCAAACAGCTTAAGCAGCTCATCACGGCTGGTGGGTAATTTTTCGGCGATATCCAGCAGGGTTTTGTCCCCCATTACTTTAAAAACCGGTTTATTGCGCGCACGCGCTACCCGATCGCGGTACTGGTATAACTCAAACAATACGGCCATCTGTCTTTGATCCAGAAACTGCTTGTAGGCCAGTTTCCAGAAATGGGCATTGTCATTTTCGGGGATACCGGCGTGAACTTTGGTCATGCGCTCAAAATCTTCACGCGCCAGGGCTGAAAGGCCTTTTTCTTCCAGCACTTCGTTGAGCCGGTTGCGAAGTTCGATCAGATAATGGGTGTCTAGCCGCGCATACGCCTTTTGCTCATCCGAGAGCGGTCGTTCCGCCCAGTTGGCTCGCTGAAAACGCTTATCCAGCACGATACCGAACTCAGTTTCCAACATGGCCGCCAGACCAATCTGCTCGTATTTGAGAATCCGACCGGCCAGCATGGTATCGAAGATATTGACGAATGAAAAATCGAAATCGCGCTTCAGACAGATGATGTCATATTCAGCAGCGTGGAATATTTTCTCGATATCCGGCGAACAAAAGATGGATTCCAGGGCGGTCAGATCCTTGAGCGCCAGCGGGTCAATCAGATAATCCTGACTGCCGGTGGAGAACTGGATCAGGCATACCTGTTCCTGATAGGCATACAGACTGTTGGATTCTGTATCAACGGCTACGTGGCTGCAGCGAGCCAGGTCTTTTACCATTTTGCTCAAGGCAGACGGCTTGTCGACCCAGATCATTTCTCCGATAGTAGATTCATCCATATACACTGGTCATTATAGCCCAAACCCATCCTTCCATCCCGGTTTTATTGGCCATCGGGGGGTGATTTGTGATCCTCGCAGCTTATTTAACTGCCACCAGAATCAGGCGTCGGCTGGTTTCTTTGCTGTACAGATCGAACTGATAGCTGCCGTACGAGAGCACGGTCTCAAAGCCGGCCTTGCGCAGCAAATGCTCCTGCTCTTCCTGCAGCAAAATATTGGGATACTCCACGCTGAAGGATTCCAGCCCACTTTGCCTGTCGCTGTGATGGATATCCAGAATATTGTACCGAGCGCCTTTTCCCTCATAATCGATCACAAACAGGCGGGTAAACTCGGATTCGTTCACCGCCAGCAGGAAGCGCGGTTTTTCACGCCACTGCCGGTCAGTGGTGCCCTGGGTGAGCACCAGAATACCGCCCGGGCGCAACACCGAATGCATGCTGGCAAAAGCCTTCAGCGCTTCTTCCGGTGACGGCATGTGCAGAATAGAACTCCGCAGGCACAGCACAGCGTCGAAATCCGGGCTGAAGTAATCCGGCAGACAGCGATAATCGGCTTCGATCAGGGGGATGTTCATCCCCGCGTCGGCCAGGTTATGGGCTGCCCGGCGCAGCATGGCCGGTGAGATATCGCTGCCCATCACGGCAGCGCCCAGCAGGCTGCTCATGTGCAGGTGATGCCCTGTACCGCAGGCGCAATCCAACACTTGCTTTACCTGATATTCGGCAAACAGGCGTTCAAAAAAACTCACCTCAGCCGGATCATGCTGATCATACGCGCCTTCAAAACGGTCATAGCTGTCGGCAAAATTCTCATATGGATCGATCATCATCTTTGCCCATCTCCTGTTTTATCTGTTCTTTCATGATCGTTGAACCTGTGATCTCCGGTGAGGCGGCCATTCAGGAAGGCGTCTCACCCTGAAAAAACTCACACCTGTTTTTCATGATAGACTTATCCTGCCTGGTCATGATCATGATGGGCTTTACTCCCCAATTCAGAGTACTTTACCTTTTCACAGGAGCAGTTGCATGAAAAACAGAACGCCCGAACTTGAGGCACGCTGGAAACAGCGCTTTACTGCATATGGTGTGACGTGGACGCAGATGGCTGCTTTAGATCCCCGCCGGGGTCTGGCCGGCAGCAACCAGTCAGGCGTATTGCAATTATACGCCTGGGATGTGCCTGTCAACAGCCTGCGCCAGATCACTAACTTCCCCACCGGCAAGATGTTTGGCCATTTGTCGCCGGACGGTCGCTACATTTATTATCTCAAAGATGAAGGCAGCAACGAGATCGGTCACTATGTTCGTGTACCGTTTGAAGGCGGCCCGGAAGAGGATGTCACGCCTAACCTGGCTCCGTACGCCTCACATTCCATCACCGCCAGCGCCGATTCAAGACATCTGGCGTTGCTGGCTGCCATGCAGGATGGTTTCAAGCTATATGTGCTGGATATTTCCGCTGACGGCGTGCTCGGCGAGCCGCGTGTGATCCATGAAACCAAGGCCCTCGTTCAGGGCGTGCACCTTTCTGCGGATGGGCAAACGGCCGTGGCTGTGAGCACCGAGCTTTCGGCAAAACTGTTCACCAATCTGCTTGCCCTGGATACAACCAGCGGCAAAGAGTTGGGTACCCTGTGGGACGGCGGCGAAACCTCATTGCACGGTTGCACATTTTCACCGCTGCCCAATGACCCGCGCATTCTGGCCATCACCAACCGCAGCGGGTTTGAAAGGCCGGTGTTCTGGAACCCTCGCACCGGCGAACGGCAGGATTTTGATTTTTCGGAACTGAACGGTGATGTAACCCCGCTGGATTGGTCGGCAGACGGGCGTTCCCTGCTGCTGGAGAATGTTTATCAGGCTCGCCAGCAGTTGTACGTGTACGATTTGCAGGACGGCAAAATGACCAAACTGGATCACCCGAGTTGCACATTTTTCGCTTTTGACGGATATGGAACTTATTTCAGTGGGCAGGATGAGATCATTGCCAACTGGCAGGATGCCGCTCATCCCTCACAGGTGATCGCACTGGACAGGCTGACCGGCAAAGTAAAACGGGTTGTCATGCCCGGCGCCGATGTGCCTTCCGGCCGCCCGTGGACATCAGTCACTTTCCCATCCAGTGATGGCACGGTGATTCAAGCCTGGTTGGCATTGCCGGAGGGTGAAGGGCCGTTCCCCACCATTCTGCACACGCATGGCGGACCCACCGGCGTGACCACCGAAGCATTCGACGCCATGGCGCAGACCTGGCTGGATCACGGATTCGCTTACTTCTCGGTGAACTACCGGGGCTCCACCACGTTTGGCAAAGATTTCCAGAACC
This sequence comes from uncultured Anaerolineaceae bacterium, assembly GCA_964532655.1. Lineage (GTDB taxonomy): Bacteria > Chloroflexota > Anaerolineae > Anaerolineales > Anaerolineaceae > JAJFTV01. The sequence continues at coordinate 326 of CAZHMZ010000094.1, read as the reverse complement.
AGATCGTCGGTGACCTGGGCCATTGGGAGGTGGAGGATGTGGAAGCCGGGTTGAAATGGCTGATCGCTAACAATATCGCCGAACCGAGTCGCATTTTGAAAACCGGCTGGTCGTATGGCGGGTATATGACCCTGATGTGCCTGGGCAGGCTGCCGGAATACTTTGCCGGTGGGATGGCGGGCATTGCGATTGCTGATTGGACACTCATGTACGAAGATCAGGCACCCACCTTGCGTGGTTACCAGGTGGCGCTGTTTGGCGGCGGCCCGGATACCCGCGCCGATCAGTACCGCAAGAGTTCGCCCATCACCTACGCGGAAAATGTG
>CAZHMZ010000093.1:0-14775 GCA_964532655.1 uncultured Anaerolineaceae bacterium | reverse complement strand
TCTGGTTAGACGTTAATTCTTTTTACTCAAAGAACGACGGAGCCGTTTCTGTCTTTCTATCACTCTTCAGTTGTTAAGGTTCTTAGTCGGCTTCGGTACCCCCCGTTTCGGGAGAAAATAAACCGATGTTTTCCCAGGTCCTGCCGGTCAACATCGGCGCTTCTCTCGCATCCCGCGAGGTACACATCCTATTTCTTTTTTTATCGGTTTGCGTTTCCGCGAAACCTGCCGATCTATCGAGATGTCTATTTTAGCATCTCTCCGATATTTGTCAAGGGTTTTCGTACACTCTTTTTCAAATTCGTTTTTCTGAGTTGTTTCCGATTTCCCTGTCTTCTCGCTATCGGGTTGCTCAAGGCAACAGAGCGCAATTATACCGGTTTCTCGTTTCGTGTCAAGAGTTTTCGTTGATCATTTTTTGAAGCAATTTTTTTGAAACTCTTTCTCTTCAACTCAGTATTCGATTATGTCCGATCCACTTGCTCTCTTGCATTCGGGTTGCTCAAGGCAACAGGGCGCAATTATACGGATTCCCAAACGTCTGTCAAGGGTTTTGATAGACCCAATTTTTTTAAATCCCTTTTCATGTGCAAATGCTATAATCTCTTACTATGTATACCTCCAGAACTCACTCATCCCCTGCTCAACCCGGGATTTTTGTGGCCCGCGCAGCACTCTCCTTGTTTTTAGCCGGTCTGCTGTGCCTCTTTGCTGCCCTGCTCTTCATCACCGGATACCAGATTCTTTATGCCGGCGTCATTTACCCGGGCGTCAAGGTCGGCGGGATCAACGTGGGTGGTTTATCTACCCAGGATGCCGCGCTGACCGTTCTCACCCAGACCTCTTACCTGCAAAACGGACGCATCGTTTTTACATATGCCGACCAGAAGTGGCTGGCTTCACCGGCCGATCTGGGTTTGCTGCTCGACTTCGACGGCTCCGCCCGCCTGGCCTACGAAGCCGGCCGGCAGGGCAATTTTGCGGAACGTTTGCTGGCGCAGTTTTCAGCCCGCTCAGGCAGCATCAATATCCAACCGGTTTTTATTGTGGATCAGGAGAAAGCCTACCGGTTTTTGGACGCCATTGCCCAGGAAATCAATCAGCCGGTGGCAGAACCCACCATCCAGATCGACGGCACCGATGTACTGGTCAACCCGGGGCAAAACGGATTGCAGATGGATACGGCCGCCACGCTTAACCTGCTTACATTGCAGCTCACCACTTTGCAGGATGGCGTAATCCCGGTGATGGCTGCTGAAACCACCCCGGTGATCCTGGACCCCAACCAGCAGGCTGACTTGGCGCGCAAAATGATCGAAAAACCGCTCAGCCTGTCTTTGCCGGATGACGACGGCAGCCCGCAGAGCTGGGAGATCGACCGTCTCACGTTGGCCGGTATGCTGTCATTTGAGAAAGTGCAGGAAAACGGCGCGGATACTTACCAGGTGATGCTTGACAGCCAAGCTCTGTACGACTTTCTGAACGATCTCAAACCCGGTCTGTACCGCGAGCCGGTTAACGCCCGCTTCATGTTCAACGACGATACCCGTCAGTTGGAGGTGATTGAACCCTCCACTACCGGCCGTGATCTGGATGTACAGGCCAGCGTGGATGAAATTCAAGCCCGTTTGAGAGAAAGTCAGCATGATGCGGTCTTGAAAGTGAACTATATTGAGCCGGAAGTCCCGGATACCATGACCGGCGAAGAACTGGGCATCACCGAATTGATCCATTCGGAAACCAACTACTTCTACGGATCCAGCCCTGAGCGCGTGCAGAACATCACAGCCGCGGCCGGTCGTTTCCACGGGCTTCTGGTGGCTCCGGGTGAAACCTTCTCCATGTCCGACGCGCTGGGCGATATCAGCCTGGAAAACGGTTATGCCGAAGCGCTCATCATTTTAGGCGGGCAAACCATCACCGGGGTGGGCGGCGGCGTCTGTCAGGTGAGCACCGCCCTGTTCCGCACGGTGTTTTTCTCCGGCTTCCCTATCGTGGAACGGCATTCGCATGCCTACCGGGTGGGCTATTATGAAAAAATTGCCGGAAATATCCGCGACACCGATCTGGCCGGGCTGGACGCTACCGTTTTTGTGCCGCTGGTGGATTTTAAATTCACCAACGATTCACCGAATTGGCTACTGATGGAAACCTATGTCAATCCTAGTTACAGTTCGCTGGTGTGGAAGTTCTACTCCACCAGTGACGGGCGCTCAGTGGAATGGCAGACCAGCGGCGTCACCAATGTGGTGGATGCTCCCGAACCGCTGTATCGTGAAAACGAAGACCTGCCCGAGGGCGAGGTGAAACAGGTGGATTGGGAAGCCGACGGCGCTGATATCACTGTGCAGCGGTGGGTGTACCGCGACGGAGATGTGATCGACGAGGATGTGATTAAAACCCACTATCAACCCTGGCAGGCGGTGTATGAATACGGCCCCGGCACCGAAGGCATGCCCCCGGAAGACAGCGCCAACGAGTGAGTTGTCTGAACAGGATGACATTGTGCGGGTTTTTTGGGGTGAGAATGGCATCAATTTTTGAAGATTTTCAGCAAAGAGAACCCGGATAACCTCTCCCCCCGGGATTTCATGGAGTCATAGAAACGGGCTGCCCGATATCCAGGCAGCCCGTTTTGTCACATGTTCTGTTCAGCGAGCCGTTTTGCTCACGGCGCGGTAGCGATGAGGATCAGCTTCCAGACGCTGCTCCATGCCCCGGTGAAGCTGGCATTGCGCCCCCGCACCCGCCAGTAGTACGTGCCCACGCTCAGTTCCGCGGGGGTATACAGCGTCACCTTTTCTGCCAGCGTTTGATTGACCACCAGAGCATTAGAGAGTTACGCCACTCCCGTTACTGCTTTTTACCGGCTGGAACGAATAGTATTTACCTACACCGTAGCCAATCAGATGAACGAAAGCTTTTCAATCCCCCCCTTTTCCTTGTAGATCAGCCTGAAAATAATCCCTCAATCCAGTTCCAGAGTGGTAAGATTGTCCCATTCCGCCTTACCTGTTCACACACAGTCAAATTATTAGATGACCATCGCCATGACTTTCATTACACAAAAATTCGCACGGATTTCTTCGCATAAGTGGTTGCAACTGATCATCATCCTCCCGGTTCTGCTGGTCAGCCTGTATGTTGCCTTTTCTCCCGCTGATCGGTTGCTGAACTGGTTCAATAATGACGATGGTTTTTACTATTTTGTGGTGGCCAGGAATATTGCCGGCGGGAACGGCGTCACTTTTGACGGGATCAACCTCACCAACGGCTTTCACCCCCTGTGGATGCTGATCTGTATTCCCATTTTTGCAATTTTCAACGCCGACCCAATTTCTCCGCTGCGGGTGGTGATACTGGTATTTGGGGTGCTTCAGGCTGTTTCAATGCTCCTGCTGTTTTTCCAGTTTCAAAAAATACTGCCACCGCTCCTTTCCATGTTGCTGGTGTTCCTGTTTGGTTTCAGTTCTTCGGTCTACTCGACCATTTATTATGGCGGCCTGGAATCGGCCATCAGCCTGCTGGGCATTATTTTATTAATCTTTTTGACGCAAAAATACCGTGCCGACCGAAAAAATCTGCTGCTGTTAATCCTCACCGGCTTGGTCGCCGGTCTGACCGTGCTGAGCAGGCTGGATACCATTTTTACAGTAATATTTTTGGGGTTATGGTGTGTCTTTGACCGTACGGAAGATTCAAATCAACTGCTATTCGATATCATCGCCGCCTGTTTCATAGTCATGCTGTCCGCCGGTCTGCGACTGGGTTTCAGTTTGTTCTACTTTACTCGAACGATCATCAGTTTACTGGTTCTGTGGGCCGGCGCGGGTGCATTGGGTAATTTTCTGAATGGTCATTATTCATACAAACCCCGATTTTTCATCAAAAATCGAATACTCAGTACACTGACCATCCACGCGGCGGTCACAGGGGTGGTCGTCACGCTGACCTGGCTGCTCGCGAAAGCGGGCTTGATCGAAACCTGGTCGCGAATGGTCCTGGTGTTCTCCAGCGTCGGATGGCTGGCGTATACCCTTCTGAAAGGAAAACTGCTTGCCTCTACCCGGACAGAGCCGGATACAAAAGATACACCATCCTTTCGCCGCCTGTTCTTCACCTGGATCCAAAAACCGCTTGCTTACTATCTGCCGGTTCTGATTCTGTTGGGCAGTTTTATGTTGTGGAGCCAGATACAGTTTGGCACGCCCATGCCGGTCAGCGGTCAGATCAAGGTGTGGTGGGGAACTTTGGGCATCACGGTGTATGGCGCGCCGATCCACAGTTTTGAGGAGTTGTTACAATTCCTGTTTGGTAAAGGCTCACCCTTCCATTTATTGTCTGACACGTTTGGGCCTTTGCTCCCCTTTTTGAAAACCACCTCCATCTGGAGAGGTATTTTGAGCTGGGTAATATTGGGATCAGGCTTTCTCTTTCTGATCTTCATGGGTCAAAAAGCCCGTTTGAGCAACTGGTTATCTCATCTGGCAGTTCTCCCGCTCGCGGCAGGCATTCTCTTACGTTTGATTTACTTTTTTGTCACGGGTTATGTTCATCTGCGCAAATGGTACTGGGGAACAGAAACGCTGTTGATCTTCTTACTGTTTACCGCCTTCATCGGCTCGCTGTGGTGGATGCTCTCCAGCAGAAAAATCTATCAATATGCAGTGGCTGGAGTCCTCATTGTTCTGGTGATGTTCTCTGCCACCCCACTCCTGCGCGAAACTGCCGGGCTTTATTCATGGAAAGCCAATCCGGCTGAGCCGCACGAATACCTGGCCGTCACCCATGCTATCGAGGAAAACACAGAACCCCACGCTGTAATTGGCATCCCGGGCGGCGGGGCAATCAGTTATTTCATCAAGGCTCGCACCATCATCAACCTGGATGGTTTAATGAACAGCAAGGAGTATTTCGATCTCCTGCAGCATTTCGATACCCATGCCTTCATGCAAAAAATGGAAATTCGTTACATTTACGCACATGAGACTGTCGTGTTGGGCAGTCTGCCGTTTTTCAGGATCTTTGACGACCGCCTCAGCCCCATTCTGATCATCAACGAAAAATACCTTTACCGATATCAATAAGTGAATGATTTCGTAAAAACAGCCGCTCCGGATGAACAAACGGAGCGGCCGTGATAACACGATTAAAAAAACCCGGATGGATTACACCATTCCGGCCTGGTTGGGATAATTCCGTCTTAGCATGGCCCGCCCGCGCTGAAACCCAAGCCCTTCGTAAAAATCGATCAGCTCTTCATCACACACCAGATCAATGGAATAGAGATGCTTCAACCGTGCCAGCATACTCTCCACCAACTGCCTGCCGATTCCCTGACCCTGATACCCCGGCAGTACCTCCAGCAAAGGGATGAAGGCAGTCAGCACGCCATCGCTCAGCGCGGTGATGAAGCCAACCACCCGTTCTTCGTCCTCATCCACAGCCAGGATCACCGCATTGCTGCCCTGCAGCAGGCGCAAATGCGTTTCAGGTGACGGCGGGTTGGGCCATCCCACAAAGAAACCCGCCAGCATCTCTGCGCTGACCCCCTCCAGCGAATCAAGGTATGTGATTTTCATCGCCCAGCTGCCTGCTCCTGCCTGGCCAGTTCTACGATACCATGAATAAATTCCGCTTTTCCATCGGTATATTTGTCGCGCTCGGTTCTGAAGCGCACTGCCAGATCCTGTTTCAACTGCTCATACTGCTGCGCTGCCTGCGGGTGATTGAGGAGATAATCCCGAAACAGGATGTGCGCCTGCCACTCGGGGCTGCCCAGCTCAAACAGGTGCAGATGCGCGGTGGTGGGAAAGCCAAAGTTGAAGTACAGCCGGTTTGGCACACCGTTCTCGCCCATGAACTCGTATCCCAGCTCTTCCAGCGGCAGCACCAGCAGGTATCCCTTGCGAAAACTGCTGACCGCCAGCCCGATATCCAGAATGGGCTTGGCCACAATGCCCGGGATGGCCGTACTGCCGATGTGCTGGAGATCACGCAGCACTTTCAGGTAAGAAACATCCTTGCCGAATTCGCGCAGGATACGCTGTTTCTCTTCATCAAAAAGCATCTTCCATTTGGGACTGTACGCTTCCAGCCGGACAATCCCCTTTTCCAGACCGGGGTTGGTGAGCATATCCATCATCCTGATCAACCGCCTAAACGGAAAGCTTTCGGCCCAGATCAAAGGCCTGTTCCATCACGGCCTTTTCAGCCTTGATATCGCCTTCGTCGCTGGCCGAGCCGTACACCAGCGCATCGATGCGGTTGTGCATGTAGCCCAAAATACTCTCAAAGGTATGGATGGCGTTGATGGCCCCGGAGGTGTACACATCGGTATCGCCGTAGGTGAGCAAAATACCAAACTTCTTGCCGGTCAGCGGGTTCCCGTCCGGCTGGGCAAAAGCATACCAGCGGTCAATACACAGCTTGACTTGAGCACTGAAGGTGAAAAAGTAGATCGGGCTGGCGATGATGATGGAATCGGCCCATTTCAGCAGGGGGTACAGCTTCTGCATGTCGTCGTGGGTCACGCATTCCCGTTTGCCCTTGCGGCAGCCGTCACAGGCGGCGCAGGGCTGGATCTTCATTGAATGCAGGTAGACCTCCTCAATCTCGGCCCCATTCTCCTTTGCGCCGCGTATAGCCTGCTCGGCCAGAATGGCGCTGTTTCCTCTTTTTCGCGGGCTGCCCTTGAGCACCAGAATCTTCTGTGCCATATTGTTCTCCTTTTTCTGATTGACGATGAATCTGAGGTATTCGACTTTCTTAACTGCGCATTACAATCTTAAAACCAGAATGATCATAAAAATTTCTCCGGGTTTCGCAACACTGAAAAACATACCGGTTGGAAATATTTGGTCCAAAAATTATATGCCGTAGGATTCATGGTTTCATAATCGACTGAGCAAGTGGTGTACCCCATTTGCTCATAATCTGACAGCGCCTGCTGCAAAATGGCATAAGCCGCTCCACGCCCACGAGACGACGGTCTTATGAATGCAGCGGTAATCGCAATCGTTTTTGGGGATCGGACGATGATTGCCGCGCCATGGCTTACACTCTCAAAACGCATCAATCCCTGAGGTATCCCGTCGATTTCAGCCAGCCAGTAGCTGTTATCTTTTTCCGCCATAAACTCACCGATGCTTTTCGGTGTCTCTTTCTCACGCGCTGTCATCAGTACCGGCGCACAGGAATAGTGGTTTCTGTGTTCAGCTTCCAACCCGGTGAGGATATCAATATCCTGCCGGCTGCATTTTCGGATTTTCACACCCTGATCCAACGGCCTTCCCGATATATGGATGGGGCGGACGGCGTCATGGGTGATCATTCCGAAACCATTCCGATACAGGTAGGTTTCCAGAAAGCGGTTACTTGTAAGGCATGTCATGCACCAGATTGGATATTGTTTTTCAGCCCAATATGCGGCCGTCTTAAGATAAAGAGGAGGGTATACCTGATCCTCTTTTCCAATCGCACAACCATGAGCCCATTCGGGGACGTAACCCGCGGTCCTGGCTGTATCCCTGAATTCGTCAATTTGCAGCCAGGCGAGGTAGCCAACCAGTTTTCCGTCCTCGATTGCAGCCAGACCGGTTCCGCGCGAAAGGATCCTTTCAAGAAATGGCGTCACCTGCCCGGGGTACTGTGAAATCTCCGGTAAAGCGGGGATCTGCTCGCGCAGGTGGCGAACCTGCCCGGCAAACAGACTGGCAGCCGGTTGAACATGTTCGGGGAGCAGGGGGTAAATTTCTATGGTCATGCTGTGCCTCATTGTCTGGCAATGTGAACGAACGTGAAAATTTCGGTGGAAAATGTCAGGCAAAACGAGCGCGATTCAGGTTTCGCTCACCCAAACATTTCTCGATAAAGCAGAAGCCCTTCCCTTAATCGAATATCACGCAAATCGCTCTCTGTAGAGGTTTTCATCATACGGCGCACGCCGCCCGATGCAATTCTCGCGTGGGCAGAGCTGGCAGCTCTCAAACCGTTTTACAGAAGGAAAACGGATGCCCGAGATGGATTTGATGGGCATCATCAGAAAGGTATCGCTCAATTGTACGCCAATCCTTTCATGCAGACCGCCCATCGCGTCAAACAGCAGCCTCTGCTGCGAGATATGAAAATCCTGCAGGGTTCCCGGACCGATGGCCGATGTGCGCGGAAGGGAATATTTTACTTTTAGGTGTTCCTGCAGCGTACGGGCCGCCGAACGCAGCGCGGCCTCCTTGATGCAGTCAGCCCAGTACTGGTACAGCACATCCGGCATGCCTTTTGACCACTGTTCCAGTTCCTGGCCGCAGGTGACCAGATACAAAAATACCCGCTGCACCGGCTCCAGGTTGACACTCAACACCCGGCTGGAAAAACAATACCCATTAATCTGCACACTGTCAGCGCTGCGGTCCTCGATATATCCGATCCGGTAGACGGCTTTGGGACGCGCCACCCGGCGCGCTTCGGCCAGGACGGCTGAAAATTCATCATACACACGGCTGTCCAGTTTGATGCGCAGCCGGCGCGCCAGAACTTCGGGTTTGGGTCTGAACCCGATTGACTCGAGCAGTCCTTCTTCCATTAAACTCTCCGCGGAATTTCCCGGTTGATATACGTGTCATAATCCGGCATGGAGCGTTCATACTGCGTGGCCATAAGCGGCGATGAAAAGATGAAATCGGCGGTCGCCCGGTCGCAGGCCACCGGAATGTTCCACACTACAGCGATCCGCAGCAGAGCTTTGATATCCGGGTCGTGCGGGAGCGGCTCTAGTGGATCCCAGAAGAAGACCAGGATGTCGATCTGTTCCTCGGCGATGCGCGCGCCAAGTTGCTGGTCACCGCCCAGCGGGCCGCTGCGCAGCCGCGTAATCGGGATCTGCAGCGCTTCCTGCAACAGGCTGCCGGTGGTACCGGTGGCGTACAGGTCGTGCTGCGCCAGGGTATCGCGGTTAAACAGCGCCCATTCCATCAGATCGTCCTTCTGGTTGTCATGCGCCACCAGGGCGATCCGCTTTCGCTCCTGCATCATGATGCGTTTGTGGTTCATCCGCGCTCTCCTCCTCAGCTTTTGCCTGCCCGCCTTTCGGCCCGGCAGGCTCTTCGTTCTACCATTCCACTGGTGGCCGGGGGTTCTGGTTGATCTTCAACTGAAACACATCCGGCCGGTCATAATGGCCAACCACATCAAAATCCAGTTTACCCCGCGCCACCTCTGCCATGTCAAGGTCAGCGTACAGGATACCTTCCTCGTCAAACAGCGGACCGGCCAGCACCTGCCCCAACGGCGATACGATCACACTGCCGCCGCGGCACATGATTTCAGGCTGGCCTTCCAGATCAGCATAACCGGGCAGATCAGCCGGATACATCTCTTTGGTCACAAACTGGTTGCAGCCCAGTACAAAACAGCGCCCTTCCAGCGCGATATGGCGCATGCTGGACTGCCACACCTCGCGGCTGTCGGCGGTGGGTGCCAGGTAGATATCTACCCCTTTAGCGTACATGGCCATGCGGGCCAGCGGCATATAGTTCTCCCAGCAAATCAATCCGCCCAGGGTGCCAAACGGGGTGGATATGGCGGTCAACGTGCTGCCGTCGCCTTCTCCCCACACAATCCGCTCGGAGGCAGTGGGTTTCAGTTTACGGTGTTTGCCCAGCAGGGCCCCGTCAGGGCCGAAATAGAGCATGGTGCAGAACAGTGTTCCGCCGCTGAACGCGGCATCCCGTTCGGTGATGCCCATCACCAGGTATGCCCCAGCGTCACGGGCAGCCTTGCCCAGCCGTTCGGTGACGGGTCCGGGCACTTCCACGGCGTTTTCCCAGTACCGCTGCCAGGTCTTCCGGCCGGTATCCGTGCGGCTGCCCACCACGCTGCCAAAGCCCAGGCCGCGCGGGTAAGCCGGGATATACGATTCGGGGAAAAGGATCAAATCTGGGTGCTGAAGTCTGATTTCCTCCATCAACCGGTCGATTTTATCCAGCGTGGCTGCCCGGTCAAACAGCACCGGCGCAGATTGTACAACTGCAACTTTTACAGTGGGAAGCGACTCAGACATGGCAGGCTCCTGAGGAGGATTTTCATCGATTGTATCATTTCCATGAACATCCGGCGAAACCGCTTCCCCAGGGACCACCCCGGCGCTGCGCGCCACCCCTCCGCTGGAGGGGAATTGGGCACGCTTTGGAAGATACCAAAAAGGATGTAATCTCTTGCATCCTGTAAAGGTTATTCTTTTTGCCCTGTCTCAAAAAATGTTTTCAGCCTGACGCGGCAGCGATCAGAACCTGCTCCACCAGCCCGGCTGTCCACTCTCCGGCCCGTTCTACTTCACCATCCATCAATGGGCCTTCTTCACCCAGCACGAAAAAGGTTTCAGCCGCTGCCACCACAGCGCCCTTGTTTTCCATCTTTTTGGCGATGCGCGATGAGGCATATCCCAACCGGTCGATCAGAAAACGAACCACTGCGCCTTCTTCTTGCGCAGAATAACCGGTATCAAAAGCGGCTGCGATCACATTTGCCAATCCGTCATCCGGGATTCGGTCAAAAAAGCTGTCTACCGGATCGGTAAAGCCGCCGCCATGCGTGGGAGAGCCCACAAAAAGCAATCCCACCCCCGACAGATCCTGAGGTTTGACCTCATCGGCATGTAAAAGTTTGACGCTGGTTTCAGAGGCCTCTGCCTGAAGCACTTCAGTGACCTTTTGCGTGATTTGCTCCGCGATCTGCTTTGTGTTTCCATACAGGCTGTCGTAGACCACCAGCGCGGCCGTCCAGACGCTGATTTGCTCTGTAAGGGGTTCCTGCTGAAATGGTTGATCCCCCACGCACGCCGAGAGCAGCACCGCCCCGGCTGCCGCTGCGGTTCCCTGCATAAACTGCCGCCGGGATATTCGCCCGGAATGAACCTGCCCTGATCGTTTATTCATTTCATACTACTCCTGCGAAATGGGTCTTCTGGTAAAAAAATCAGGTGAAAACGGCTGTCTCATCAACTGTTTCCACCTGTAAGATATTTGCGCGGTCAAACGGAAACCGCCTGTGTGAAAAACGAGAAATCTCAATCCTTTGGCTTCGGGGCTGCGCTTTTCAGTCACAGCGCAGCGCTAAAGCCTGTCTCAATTTCAGAGAATCGGGTTCTCCGGGGTGACAATCCACAAGATCAGATAGATTAACAGCCCGGGCCCGCCCAGCAAAGCCGCGGCAACAAACGCCAACCGCACCAGCGTGGGATCAATTCCAAAATATTCGGCCATTCCCCCGCACACACCGCCAATCATGCGGTCTGTTCTGCTGCGATACAGTTTTCGAGTTTGCATCTTACAGATCCTGTTTGGGGTCGTCACGGTCGGGCATCACATCCACCATCGGGTCCGGGTTTGGGTTGGTGATGGTGGGCTCTTCAGGAACCACCAGCATCAGCACGATGTAAATCCAGAACCCGGCGCTGCCCGTGATGAGCAGCAGGACAAAAATCAAACGGACAATTGTCGGGTCGATTGAGAAATAATTGGCCAACCCGCCGCATACACCGGCAATCATACGCTCTGTTCGGCTTCGATACAGTTTTTTATCGTTCATCAGGTACCTCCATACATATTCAGTATACGTGTGGAAGATGAATTTGGTTGTAGAGGGAGGTAAACAAAAAGAGGGCTGATTCTTCATCAACCCTCACATGAAAAAGTGGTTATTTACTCTTCAATATAGGCGTCAAAAATATTCCAACCCAAAATCGTTTCATCAATATGGATGTTTTGGATTCGTTTGTTTGCGCCCCAGAAATTGTGAGTATTATACATTGGCAGAATGTAAGCCTGATCGATAATAATCTGCTGAGCCTGTTGATAGTACGGGACACCTTTTTCAAAACTTGGTGCGCTGATTGCCTGTTCCAACACAGCATCCAGATCAGGATTGTTAACGCGGCTCAGGTTCAAGCCGCCAATCTGGCTGGAGTGAAAAGCCGGTTTGAGAAAACCGCCATTGTACGAAGCCCAACCCCAGATTGCCATATCGAAATTACCGCTTTGAATGGCTTCGATCGATACACCAAACTCAAGGGACTGAATTTCAAGCTGAATGCCAAATTGCTTGAACTGTTCCTGCAAAACCTCGGCTGTCGTCTGCATAGTCGGAAAGTGGTTGATCAGCGTGATTTGAAGGGGAACACCGTCTTTTGCATAAAATCCGTCAGCGCCTTTGGTATAACCAGCTTCCTGCATTAACGCATCCGCGGCGGCCAAATCGGTCTGGTAGGCATTGTCTTCCACGTTCTCGATCACACCGGCTGTTCTCGGACTGACCGGCCCATATACAGGCTCAGCAAATCCACTGGCAACCACTTTCAACAGGGCATCACGATCCAAAATATGGTTCACCGCCCGGCGAAACACCACATTGTTGAACGGCTCTTTTTCAACATTCATGACCACATGCATACCGGATCCGCGTTCTGAATACTGGTACAGCTCGACATAGTCCAACCCGCGCAGCCGTTCCACGTCCTGGTTCTCCAGCATGATCAAATCGAGTTCCTCTGCCTCCAGGCCGGCTTCCAGTGTAGCGTATTCCGTAATCGTGATAATTTCTACCGTCTCAATATATGCTGGTCCCTGATGGCTCACGGATGGGCCCCAGTTGAAATCCGGATTGCGCTTGAGGGTCAGCTTTTCCCCTGTTTGATACGAATCAAATACAAATGGGCCGGCGCCAACCGGTGCGTTGGCAAAGTTGTCACCCTGGCTTTCCACATACTCCCGGGGGAGCGGAGCCAGAGAAAAGGAAGACAGGCTGTTGATGAAATCCCCGTTAGTGGCAGAGAATTTCACCTCAACGGTCAGATCGTCTAACGCTGACACACTTTCAAAATTGGTCAGATAAGTTCCAGTTGCCGATGACTCGTTGCCCCGTTCGATTGTGAAAACAAAATCATCCGCAGTAAGCGGGGTGCCGTCATGGAAAAGAATGCCCTCTTTGAAATGAATGGTATAAGTCAGACCGTCTTCAGAGGAAGTCACCGATTCTGCCAGGTATGGCAGGTATTGATCATTGTCAGCATCGTAGTACAAAACAGACCCAAAAATCAGATAATCTGCCGTGCCGGACCAGGTGAGCTGTGGGTCCAGTGTATCGAATGCAAAAGTCTGTCCGATTCTCAACGTTCCGCCAACAGCAGGTTCCCCGGCTTCCGTATCAGCAGAGGCTGGCTCTTCGACCGCCGCCGCTTCAACGACAGGCGCCTCAGTGGCAGCATCTGTCTGCACTGCCGGTTGTTCAGTAGCCTGCGGAGTTGTGGAGCAAGCCGAGAACAGAAAAATGCCAGTAATAAACAGGCTGGCCAGAATAAAAAACGGTTTCTTCATTTCATTCTCCTTTGTAAGAATTGGATGGGAGCTGTACCATGGTCTCTGGATCAGAATTAACATTACCTGAAATGTCCTATCCAATTCATCTGAGAGAATGATTATTTGCCCAGTCAAAATAGCTGAATTCAGTCCAACACACGCTAGTAAAAATTACTTATCCGTGTCGATTGATCTCAGATCAACAATACCCTCTTGAAGCGCGATACGGGCAGCCTCGGTACGGTTAGCCGCATGGAGTTTCCGCAGAATATTCTGAACATGTACTGCTACAGTGCGGTCACTGATGAACAGTTTATGGGCAACTTCGCGATTGGAAAAGCCACACGCCACAAACTTCAGAACCTCAATCTCCCGTTCTGAGAGAACAGGTTTTTCCAGTGTACTGGTTCGCGGCTTTACAAATTCCTGGATGAACTTACGGGCAATGGTAGGATGCATGGATGATTCACCCTTATACACTTCACGGATAGCCTGCACCAGATCCTGATATGCTGTATCTTTGAGCAAATAACCCATTGCCCCGGCTTTGATGGCCGGAAAAACCATCTCGTCTTCGCTAAAGCTTGTCAACACTAAAATTCGGGTACCCGGATGATCTTCAATGATCTCGCTGATGGCACTCAGTCCATTCTTTTTCGGCATCACCAGATCCAGTATGACCACATCCGGTATGAGAAGATGCGCCATCTGGACAGCTTCTTCCCCATCTGCCGCTTCACCCACCAGCAGGATATCCGGTTCGGAATTAAGAAGTGAATTTAATCCCTTTCGGATCAAAGGGTGATCGTCTGCAATTAACACTCTGATCTTTTTATTCATGCGGCATCTCGATCCTGGTACCAATCATTGTTCCCTCGTCTTTTTCAGCTTGTATCATGAATGACCCGCCTGCTTTTTCAATACGTTCTCGCATGTTTCGCAGGCCCATTCCGCCGGTCAGTGAATTGTTATCATCAGGCATTCCTTTTCCGTTATCGTGGATGCTCATCAATATTTCATTATTATCAAACGATATTTTGACAAGGATTTCGGAAGCAGAGGCATGCCGGAGCGCATTGTTCAATGCTTCAATGGCAATAAAATAAAGCGTCTCCTGCAGCATCAATGGGATTTCGAGCTTTTCCGGAACCAACAGACGGGCCGTGATGCCCGCCCGGCTCTCCACGGCATCCAAACGCTGTTGCAATGCCCCCACCAATCCCACTTCTTCCAGCACCGGTGGGCGGAGCTCATACATCATCAGCCGCATAGCCTTAAGCGCATCCTTGCCGGCATTGGCAAGATCCTGAAAGTACTCCAGTGCGCCTTCGTAATCACCCGCCCGGATTAATCGCTGCCCGCCCTCAGCCATCAGCGATATGCTGTAAATGGATTGAATGACCGAATCATGCATATCACGGGCGAT
>CAZHMZ010000092.1:0-14790 GCA_964532655.1 uncultured Anaerolineaceae bacterium | reverse complement strand
CCACAAACGATGTGCGTGAGATCAATTACCTCTTCAGCCCAGGGATCAGCCTGGTGATCGGTTCCGTGTCTTTCCTGATCATGCCCATCATCGTAGCGCCCAGCTATCACCCCTCATTGATCATCACCCCGATTGTGTTTGTGATTTTCTACGCGCTGGCATTGTGGAACTATCTGAACCGTCTTCGACCCGTTACGGATGAGGTACGCGCCTCATTTGGCTCGATGAATACCCGCCTCACCGAATCACTCGATGGGATTGAGACGGTCAAATCGGCGGCGCAGGAAAAATCCGAAATCCACCTGTTTGGTCGAAATATCAAGCGCTATCGTGACGCCATGGTACACCAGGGTGATATTGAGGCTACATTTCTGCCGTATTTGTTGCTGGGCCTGGCACTGGGTGGGGGATTGCTGCACGCTTTGCTGTTGGCAAACCAGGGCATCCTCAACACCGGGCAGGTGGTGGGCTACTATGGCGTTCTGCTGATGTTGGACTTCCCCACCTTTATCTCGCTGTTCGCCTATTCACAGATCTCCAGTGGACTATCCAGCGCCCAGCGAATTCTGGAGTTGATCAAACGCGAGGACAATCTCGATCAGAATGTGAAAGGGTACGCAGCGGAAATGCGCGGCGAGGTGGAATTCAATCAGGTCTGTTTTGGCTATTCGGATCAGGAACCCATCCTCAAAGATATCAGTTTCAAGATCAACCCGGGCCAAACGGTCGCCATTGTAGGGCAGACCGGTTCGGGGAAGACCACGCTGGTGAAGTTGATCAACCGAATTTTTGATGTGACCGACGGCAGTGTGCGGGTGGACGGCGTGGATGTGCGCGACTGGAATATGGCTGCTTTGCGCCGCAATATCTCGATGATCGAACAGGATGTGTTCCTCTTCTCTGAGAGTATTGCCAGGAATATCGCGTTTGGCAAACCGCAGGCCAGCCGGGAACAGGTTGTGCAGGCAGCCGCCGCATCGCAGTCGGATGAGTTCATCAACTCGTTCAGTCAGGGGTATGAGACAGTCCTGGGCGAACGCGGGGTTACTTTATCCGGCGGGCAGCGTCAGCGGATTGCGCTGGCGCGGGCTTTTTTGACAGATCCGCGTATTCTGATCCTGGATGATTCGACCAGCGCCATTGACAGTGAGACGGAGGATAAGATCCAGCGCGCCATTCTCAATGCCGCCCAGGGCCGGACCACATTTTTAATCACCCACCGGTTGTCTCAGATCCGCTGGGCTGATTTGATCATCGTGCTCAAAAACGGTCGGATTGCCGCCTGCGGTAAGCACGATGAACTGATGGAAAGTTCCATTGACTATCGGCGGATTTTCCGCGGTTAGGATGTCAATATGAGTTTTTACGACGGATTGGATGCTGAACGGTATGACCGTCAGTACAAAGATCGCGATTTGCTAAAGCGTATCTACGCTTATTTCTCACCATTCAAGAAACGTCTCATTTTCATGAGCGTCCTGATCCTGGTGATGGCGATGCTGGGGGCAAGCATGCCCATTTTTGTATCGAAGGCGATCGACCTGGTGGATATTAACGCCCAGCGGTCGAGCCTGTTTTTGATCGCCGGAGGTGTGTTGCTGATCATGGTGCTGCACTGGGCTACCAACTACGTCAGCCGGCGTGTGACCATGCGTACCATCGCCGATGTGTTGGTGGAGATGAGTAAAAATGCCTTCTCTGCTGCTGCCGAGCATGATCTTTCATTCTATGATGAGTTCCCATCCGGAAAGATCGTATCCCGCATCACCTCCGATACACGCGAGTTTGGCAATCTGGTCACTTTGGTGGCTGATCTGGCGGCTCAGATCGTCGAATCTATCCTCTACACGGTGATCATTCTCAGTATCAATGTAAAGCTGTCGCTGTACCTGTTTGCCCTGGTACCGCTGATTTTTGTGGTCACCATCAGTTTGCGGTCGCTTTCCCGAAAAGTGACCCGCCAGGGGATGCGGGCGATGGCAAATGTGAACTCCACCATCAAAGAAACCATCAGCGGGATCAGCGTGGCGAAAAACTTCAGGCAGGAAGGCAGTATCTACACCGATTTTGATAAAGCCAATCAGGTATCCTATCGGATGAATGTGCTGCGCGGATTTATCCTGACACTGGTCTGGCCGACTATGAACCTGATCGGCGGGGTCATGACCGCCGCGCTGGTGTACTATGGCGGTCTGACGGTGGTGCAGGGGATTGTCACCGCCGGTACCTGGTATCTATTTATACTGAGCATCGATCGTTTCCTGTATCCGGTGATGAACCTTTCTTCATTCTGGACGCAGGTGCAAACGGGCCTTTCGGCAGCGGAACGTGTATTCGCTCTGATCGATGCTGACCCGGCTGTGGTACAAACTGCTAATGAGCCTGTAGGGCAGCTTGACGGACACATCGAGTTTCAGAATGTATGTTTCCGGTACAAGAATAACGAGCCTGTGCTGGATCACTTCTCTCTGGATATCAGAGCCGGTGAAAACCTGGCCGTGGTGGGTCACACCGGTGCTGGAAAATCATCCATCATCAAGCTGATCGCGCGTTTTTATGAGTTTCAGGAAGGCAGAATCCTCATCGACGGGCAGGACATCCGCTCGTTTGATCTTAATTCCTACCGGAAACAACTCGGTATTGTGACCCAGGTACCGTTCCTGTTTTCTGAGAGTATTCTCGATAACATTCATTACGGCAGCCCAGATACCACCGATGAAGAGATCGAGTCGATTGCGCGCAAGATCGGCGGCGGTGAATGGCTGGATGCGATGCCGGACGGGTTGCACACACAGGTGGGTGAGCGGGGAGCGCTGCTCTCCATGGGCCAGCGGCAATTGGTAGCATTGATGAGGGTGCTGGTTCAGAAACCGGCCATCTTTATCCTGGATGAGGCCACTGCCAGTGTAGATCCCTTTACCGAGTGGCAGATCCAGCAGGCGCTCGATCTGATCCTGCAACGGTCGACCAGCATTCTAATCGCGCACAGATTGTCCACGGTGAAATCAGCCGACCGGATCATCGCGGTTCAGGACGGTCGGATCATTGAAGAGGGAAATCACGACAGCCTGATCCAGCAGGGCGGGTACTACGCCAGTTTGTATAATACCTATTTCCGGCACCAATCACTGGATTACAAACCGGCCGGTTTGGAGGAATACTTAAAATCGAAAGTGGTGTACAATCCTGGCAGCTGTGACTGACCATGGGCTCACAAAACCGCCGGATTGTCCCTTCTGAAGAAACAAAACACGAAATCGTGGTGGTGAACTCGCGCTTCATCGGCTCGCTGGCTTATGCCGGCAGCGTGGATGAAGCGCGAGCTTTTATCCAACAGGTGAAAGCACGTTACCCGGATGCAACGCATCACGTACCGGCATTTCTCATCGGGCATGGACAATCTGTTATCGCGCACTGCACGGATGATGGGGAGCCGTCAGGAACTGCCGGCAGACCTGCACTGGCCGTATTGCAGGGCAGCGGGATCGGTGATGCGGTTGTGGTGGTTACGCGCTACTTTGGCGTGACAAAACTGGGCACTGGCGGTCTGGTACGCGCGTACGGTGATGCCGTGCGTGAGACTCTACACCATGGTAAGTACGCCGAGATTGTGCTCACCAGCCAGATGATCATTCAGGTGGAATACCCGTATTATGAACCGATCAAACGATTGCTATCGCGCAGGGGGGCGGTGATAGAAGACGAGAGCTTCACCGAGAAAGTTGACCTGGTGGTGCGCATGCGCGATGGCGAAGAGGGTTCACTTGCCAGTGAACTGCGTGAACTGACAGCCGGGCGTGCGGTTACTGAGGTGCTGGAAACTGGCTGCGAGTTCCGTCAACCGGTGCTGGATAAATTGTTTTAATCAAATTGGATTATTATGAAACCACGTGAACGCGTTCTGGCTGCTCTGCACCATCAATCGGTTGACCGCCCGCCATTTTTCGAGATCTGGATCGATGCGCTGCTGGCCGAACTGGGTCAACCAGATGTGGTTTCAGCACACGCCAATTTAGGTCAGGACGGGATATTAATCCCCACCTCACTCCCCGGTTTGAGCAATGCCTGGAAAGAAGGTATTGATGAATGGGGGCGGGTATGGAAAAGCGGAATGTATACCTCCGGTGTGGTGGATACCCCTGAAGATTTGACACGCTACACAATGCCTATCGCACAGGCTAGCTCGTTTTTTGACCCTGATCTGTCGCGATCGATCCGAGAAAAATATCCAGATCACCTGCTTTTCTACGGAAGCCATTTAGGGCCTTTCATGGCGGCATATATGTGCATGGGTTTCGAGCGATTTTTCCTGCGCATGATGGATGAACCAAAATTCATCCACCAGGTAATTGAAAATCGCACGGAATGGACCATAGCCATGCTGCAGGAGGCTGTTCGCAACGGTGCCGAACTGCTGGTGCTTGGAGAAGACGCTGCCTACAAAAAATCGCCGATGATCTCAGTTAAAATGTGGAGGGATTTCGTATATCCATATCATCGCAGAATTGTGGAGAGTGTGGGTTGCCCCATCATCTTCCATAGTGATGGCAATATCTTGCCGGTGCTGCCCATGATCATCGAAGCGGGCTTCTGCGGGTATCATTCCATGGAACCGGCGGCGAATATTGACCTGACGGCCGTCAAACGCGAGTATGGCAGGGATCTGGTGCTGGTTGGCAACGTGGATGTTCGCACGCTGGCCAATGATGATCTGCATGCGGTGCGTGATGAGGTGGACCGCTGCATGCGTGATGGGGCGCCTGGCGGCGGTTACATGCTGGCAACCTGCAATAGCATTTTCAACGGTCTCAATCCGGCGGCGGTGAATGAATACTTTCGGTATGAAATGAACCTGGCTGGTGAAGAATTTGCCCCAATGACTGGAAAAATCGGCTGAAATTGAGTATAGTCAGACCTGACAAACGATTATCAATAGAAGGAGCAATCATGAAAAGTTACCCGAAACCCCCTGAATTTGCATTGGATCTGAAGAAGAAATACACAGCCAAATTCAATACCGAAATTGGCGAATTTGAAATCGAGCTGTTTGCCGATAAGACGCCCACCACGGTGAACAACTTTGTTTTTCTGGCGCGTGATGGGTTCTATGATGGAACCACTTTCCATCGGGTCATTCCCGGCTTTATGGCCCAGGGCGGTGATCCTACCGGTTCGGGCATGGGCGGTCCTGGTTACAAATTCCGCGACGAATTTGATCCATCCTTGCGGCATAACTCAGCCGGCATCCTTTCGATGGCCAACGCCGGACCCGGCACCAACGGCAGCCAGTTTTTCATTACATACGGCCCACAGCCGCATTTGGATGGCAAACACAGTGTCTTTGGCAAGGTCATAAAAGGCATGGATATTGTCAACAAAATCCGCGAGCGTGATCCCATGCGCGATCCGCGCCCCGGAACGCAAATCATCAATGTTGAGATCATCGAAAGCTGATTTGATCGATTGAATAGGAATCGGTGAAATTGAGAACGACCACCTCAATTTCACCGATCATGGTAAAAAAGAAAAAGTCAGTGAGAACACTCACTGGCTTTCTGTTTACTTAGATTCTTCACTATTCCTTCAATTTCACCATGATGATGGAGGTTCCGTCTTTCTTCTTGTTCTCCTTCAGCGTGAAAACCATCGGGTAGTTGCGAATTAATGAAGACAGACGATTGTAGCCATATGTGCGTGAGTCAAAACCGGGGTCGAGCTGCTGCAGGTGGTTGCCGATGGTGCCCAGAAAGGCCCATCCGTTGTCCTGCACGGCCAGGTCAAAGGCGTTTTTCAGCAGTTGAAGCGCTTCATCCTTGGCAGGTTCCATCGCGGTAGGTTTGGGTTCCACGGGTTTGGGTTTCTTGGTTTGTGGAACCAGGTTTTCAGTGTACACAAACACCTGGCAGGCATTCACAAACGCACGCGGGGTGGTTTTCTTGCCCACACCCATCACAAAGATACCTTTTTCGCGGATACGGGTAGCCAGACGGGTGTAATCACTGTCGCTGGAGACGACGCAAAACCCATCCACCACACCCTCATAGAGGATATCCATGGCATCAATGATCAGCGCGCTGTCGGTGGCGTTTTTTCCCACCGTGTAGCGGAACTGTTGGATCGGCTGGATGGCATACGTATGCAGTGTGTCCTTCCAACTGTTCATGGTGTTTTCAGTCCAGTCGCCGTAGTTGCGCCGGATGGTGAGCATCCCGTATTTACCGGTTTCGGCCAAAATATATTTCATCAGCGACGGCTGAGCATTATCTCCATCTATTAATATGGCGATTTTTCGATTCTTGGTATCTTCGTTTACCAGGTCCATCAATTTCCTTTACTTGCTGTTTCTATTCGTTTCTGATCTATTATCCGCCTGATCATCATCCGGCGGTTATTTTGCTTTTTGGTCAAATATTTTTATGGCTGCGCTGGTACCGGCGCCGGTTTCCTTCAGATAACCACATTTTAACAAACCGGTTTCAATGGCGGCAATAGTGGTCATGGTATCTTCCATATCGACGATGCCCATATGACCCACCCGGAAGTACTGGTTTTTGCGATCTGCCAGCAAACCGCCTGCCAGAACCACACCGGCTTCCTTGACATGCCCGAGGAACTCACCCAGATTGACATTTTCAGGCAGGTAAGGTGCGGTCATGGTATTGGCTGCAATTTCCGGGCCTGAAGGGATCTGGCGGAGACCCAATTCCTGCATGGCGCCTTTGAAAGCCTGGCTGACCGTTTGATGCCGGATCAGGCGGTGATCCAGACCCTCCAGCAAAATCTTTTGCAGACTCACATCCAATGCATTCACCAGGTTTACGGCCGGGGTACCAAAGTAAGCGGCTTTTCGGGCCTCATACGCCTGCATGATCGGCAGCCAGTTGGCCCAATCGGAGTAGTAGCTGGCAACTGGATGTTTGCGGCTGTTGAAAGCCTGCATCGCATTTTTAGATGCGACTGCCAGGGCCAATCCGGGTGGAACACCCACAGCTTTTTGCGAGGCGGTAAAGGCCACATCCATACCCCAGTCATCCATGCGGAGTTCCTCGGCGGCTACCGAACAGACCCCATCGACCACAACCAGAACGTTGTATTTTTTGGCAAGCTGAGCAAAGTCCTTTACACGGTTCAGCACACCCGTGGAGGTATCCACATGGGTCATCGCCATGATCTTGTACTGGTTTTGTTTCAGCAGTGTCTCAATTTCATTCAAATCCTGCACTTCACCGACCGGTGCAGTGACCAGCGTGACTTCAGCACCGTAACGTTCAAAGATGTTTTTCATCCGTTCGCCGAAGTAACCGGTGCTCAACTGCAAAACCCGATCGCCTGGCTCGGTCAGGTTGGCTGCGGCAGTATCCATCCCCAGGGTGCCGGATCCGGCGATTACAAAAGGCTGCCCTTCCTTGCAACGGAACAGCAGCCTCATGTTCTCAATGGCGCGGCCAAAATGATCGATGAATTCGGGATCAACATGACTGGTGGTGGCTTTACCCATCTGTTCCAGCACATCCAGGTCGAATTCGATCGGGCCTGGGATCATTAATAATGATTTACCCTTCATGAAAAGCTCCTGTGTTTACCTGTAGTGTTCTGCGAAAAGATTATAGCATAGGCACGGCCTGGGCGCTGCTTTCAGTATGTTTCCAATTCTTCCTGTCCTGTCAACCTGTGTATAATCATGTCATCGGATATCCGTTATGAATGAATTGCCGTTAATCCCGACCATTAATACTGAAGGTGTGGTGGAATCCATCACGTATAAAAATGAGGAAAACGGTTATACGGTTGCGAAAATTCGTGAAACCGGCAACCGCAAGACTATTTTGGTGGTGGGTTCAATGCCGGGGCTACAACCCGGCGAGACTCTGAGCGTCAGCGGGATCTGGATCAATCATCCGCAATACGGCCGCCAGTTGGAAGTATCAACCTACCAAATCCGTCCCCCGGCCACCACTGAAGCCATCCGGCGTTATCTGGCCAGCGGAATGTTGAAGGGTGTTGGCAAGGCGACGGCAGAGCAAATTACCGACCATTTCGGAGAGAAAACCCTCGAGGTTCTGGATCACCACCCTGAGCGGTTGATGGAAGTGTCCAAGATCGGCAGAAAACGCGCTAATCAGATCCGAAAATCGTGGGAAGACCAGAAACAGATTAAAGAAGTGATGCTGTTTTTGGCGAATTACGGGGTTGGTGTCGCACTCTCCGTGAAGATTTTCAAATTTTATGGACAAAACGCTGTTGCCGCAATCAAACGTGACCCGTACCAGTTGATGCGTGATATCGAAGGAATCGGTTTTCTCACGGCCGACCGGATCGCCCTCGAGATGGGGACCCCGGCGGATTCCACTGCCCGCATTCAAGCAGGCTTGATCTACGCGCTGGAAACCATGAGCCAGGAAGGGCACTGCTTTGCAGAACGAAAGCAGCTAATCGATACCTGCTCCAAACTGATCCATCTTTCACCGGCAGTGTGCGAACAACAAATTGACGCCCTGATCGAGAAGAAGTCACTACTGGGGGAGGATCAGGCGGTGTATCTGCCTTATTTCTACCACGCTGAAAGGGCCGTTGCCAGTGGGCTGAAATGGTTGATGAATACCCCGCATGATGCGCTGGAGTTCCTTACTGTGATGGATTGGCAAAAGGTGGCCGGCGAAAGCCATGATCCGGGTATCACCCTGACGGAAGAACAGACCCGCGCGGTGCGGATGATTTTCTCCAACAAGGTCAGCATTCTCACCGGCGGACCCGGCACCGGCAAGAGCACCATCACGGGCAACATCATTCAATTTGTGCAGTCATTTGGCAATACTGTTTTGCTGGCCGCGCCGACCGGTCGGGCAGCCAAGCGACTTTCCGAGGCGACCGGTCTGGATGCGCTGACCATTCACCGTCTGTTGGAGTTTTCACCTAAGAACAATGCCTTTGCGCGTACTCGCTCGAATCCGCTGGAAACGGATATGCTGATCATTGACGAAACATCGATGGTGGATATTCTGCTCATGAACAGTCTGTTGGATGCGATCAAGGAAGGAACCCATGTGCTGTTTATCGGTGATGCCGACCAGCTTCCTTCGGTTGGAGCTGGCAACGTTTTAAGAGACATGATCGACAGTGAATACATCCCCACCATCCGTCTGACGCAGATTTTTCGGCAGACTGGTAACAGCTATATCATCCAGAACGCTCATCAAATTAACCAGGGTCAAATGCCTGAGTTTCCACCGGATGCAGCGGACTTCTTTTTGTTTGGGATGGAAGACAGCCAGAAAGCGGAAGACTGGATCATCGATATCGCGGTAAACCGTCTGCCCGAGAAGTTTGGTTTACGCACGGCTGATATCCAGGTACTCAGCCCGATGTACCGGGGTCCGGCCGGGGTGAACGCATTGAACCAGCGCCTGCAGAATACCCTCAACCCGCCTGGTGCAGGAAAACGCCAACATCAGATGGGTGAACGAATCATTCGTGAACGTGATCGCGTGATGCAATTACGGAACAATTACGAAAAACTGGTGTACAACGGCGATATTGGCGAAATACTGCAAATTGATGCGGAAGATCAAACGGTATTGGTCAATTATGACAATAAATTCGTCCAGTATGATTTCAGCGAACTGGATGAAATCCAACTGGCCTATGCCATTTCCATCCACAAATCTCAGGGATCAGAATTTCCGGCGGTGATCATTCCGGTGATCAAGGGCCATTACATCATGCTGCAAAGAAATTTGATCTATACCGCCATCACCCGCGCTCGAAAAATCGTGGTGCTGGTTGGCAGCCGCAAGGTCATCGGCATGGCTATCAACAACAACCAGACTAACCGGCGCAATACGCGTCTGAGTTTACTCCTTAAGGAAAGCTCATCCATGGCCTGATTGCAGACCGTCATTTTTTTGAAGTAAAATTGTGATGTGCAATTATGTGTTGACCCATAACTTTTAAGCGGGTTTTTGTTTCGTCAGACCGAATCTACCTGAATCATTACATACCTGGAGGCTATCGTTATGAAAGAGCTGATCAAGAAGTTAGTGGAAGCGACCGGTCCGTCGGGATTTGAGCAGAATATACGAGAGATTCTTCGTAAGGAAGTGGAACCTTTTGTCGATGAGATCCGGGTGGACAACCTTGGCAACCTGATCGTTCGCAAGGGCACAAAGACAGTGGACAACAAACGGATTATGGTTTCCGGACACATGGATGAAATCGGAGTAATGGTCACCCATGTTGATAAGAACGGTTTTGTCCGCTTTACACCGGTTGGCGGTGTGAATCCGTTAACCTGCCTTGGCTCGCGTGTGCGTTTCATGAACGGACAGGTGGGTGTAATCATGGTGGAGTTCAGCAATTTTGGCGAATTCTTCATGATGCCCAAACCCACGCTGGATAAAATGTACATCGACGTAGGCGCCACCAGCGCTGAAGATTGCCCGGTAAAGGTTGGTTATGTAGCCTGTTTTGACCGCCCGTTTGAAGATCTGGGGAACCGGCTGGTTTCCAAGGCGATGGATGACCGGATCGCTACCGCCATTATGGCTCAGGCGCTGAAGGACATGAAATCGACCGTCAATGAGGTTTATTTTGTCTTCAGCACACAGGAAGAAGTTGGCCTGCGCGGCGCAACCACATCTGCGTACTCGATTGATCCGGAAGTAGGGTTCGCCATCGATGTGACGCCCACATTGGATACCCCGAAGGGCGCATTCAACGATGTGAAACTGGGCAAAGGTCCTGCCATCAAAGCCAAGGACTCATCGCTGGTCGTGGATCCGCGTGTGGTGGCATGGATGGAAAAAGCGTGCGTTTCTTTGAATATTCCGCATCAGTTTGAGGTGATCTCTGCCGGCGGAACCGATGGCGGCGCCATCAACCTCACCCGAAGCGGCGTACCGGCCGGTTGTATCTCGGTTCCTACGCGCTACGTCCATACCCCATCTGAAATGGTGGATTACGAAGACGTCTTAAACTGTGTAAAGTTGACGGTTGAACTGGTCAGCAAACCGATTGATTTAGGCTGAAAGAGGCATCAGCATGAGCGAATTGAAATCATTCTTAAAGGAAATGATCACACTGCCCGGTCTTTCAGGTCATGAGAAACCGGTGCATGAAGTCATCGAAAAACGCTGGACAGGACTTGTGGATGAAATGCGGGTCAGCCCGGCAGGCAGTCTGGAAGGACTGAAGAAAGGCACCGGGAATGCACCGCGCAAAAGCGTTTTACTCGCCGGACACATGGATGCCATCGGGCTGATCGTCACAGCCGTTCAAGGCGAATTTCTGCGCATTACTGATGTGGGCGGTGTGGATCCGCGTGTGATGCCTGGCCAGCCGGCCACCGTTTTTGGCCGCGAGGTTCTGAAGGGTGTCGTCGTGCAGCCCCCTGACTGGCTAATCGAAGGCCATACTCCCGGAACACCCATGTCACTGGATCAATTGTTCGTAGATATGGGGTTGACAGCGGATGAGGTGGCGCAAAAGGTACGCGCAGGCGATCTGGTAGCATTTGGATCGATGCCGCTCGACCTGGGCGATGACGTAATGAGCGGACACACCATGGATGACCGTACCGCGGTGGCCGCAATCACTCATTGTCTCGAAATTTTGAAAACCAGAGTTCATCAATGGGATGTATGGGCAGTAGCAACCGTTCAGGAAGAAGTTGGTTTGAAAGGCGCGATTACCTCCGGTTACGGTATTCAACCGGATCTGGCCATTGCCATCGACGTGACACATGCTAAAGGCCCCGGAACCAGTGAAAAGAGTATCGCTGATCTGGGCAAGGGCAGTGTTCTGGGCATGGGTCCCAACATTCATCCGTGGATGTACAAGAAATTCAAAGAACTCGCTGAGGAGCTTGAAATCCCGTTTCAACTGGATATCATGCCGGGGCATTCTGGCACCGATGCGATTGGTTTGCAGGTAGCCCGCGGCGGACGCCCGACCATGGTTTTGAGCATCCCGCTTCGCTATATGCACACACCGGTTGAAACCGTACACATGAAAGATATTCAGCGCACCGGGCGGCTTTTGGCTGAGTTCATCACCTGGTTGGGGGATGAAAACACTGCCGATATCCGCTGGGAGGATTAAGCCATGACACCGCAAGCCAATCAGAAGGATTTCAGCTCTGATTCGGTCAAGCTGCTGGCTGATCTATCCAACGCGTCCGGTGTTTCAGGTGGAGAACGGGCTGTCAGAGAAATCATTCGTGAAGCGCTCAAATCTTTTGATGCAGAAATCCAGGAAGATGCTCTTGGCAACGTGATTGTTCACCGACCGTCAAGCGTGGATGGAGCCAAAAAGGTGATGTTGGCCGCGCATATGGATGAGACCGGTTTTATGATCACCGGTGATGACGGCGACGGCTTGTATCCGTTCGCGCTGGTAGGGGATGTCGACATTCGCCAGCTTCCCGGGAAACCGGTATTGGTGGGTAAAAACCGCGTCCCGGGGGTGATTGGGGCGCGCGCCATCCATTTGACTACTGCAGAGCAACGCAAGCAAGCGATCCCGCTTTCCACACTGCGCATCGACGTGGGGCCGAAAGGCAAAGTCGAAACAGGTGATCGGGCCGTCTTTGCAACCGAATTCCGGCAAAACGGGACGAGTTTGTTTGGCAAAGCGCTTGATAACCGTCTGGGCGTTGCTATATTACTTGACCTGATTACCCAGCTGCCGGAAACACTGGATGTGTATATCGTATTCAATTCGCAAAAAGAGCTGGGCAACCGCGGCGAAATGGTGGCGGCATTCAACCTAGAACCGGATTTTGTTATCCTGGTGGACGCGGCCGAAGCTGCTGACCTGCCCGCGGCGCAGCCTGATCAGGAAAATTCACGTTTTGGATGCCGCCTCGGCGCAGGCCCAGTGGTGTTCCCCGTCCATCGCAAGGTGATCTCAGACCCGGCTCTGTTTGAACATTTTCTGCAGACCGCTGAAAAGGAGAACATCCCTTATCAGGTGGGGCAGGCCGGTATGGTTGAAACCCGTGTGGAAGCAGCAGGAGCCATCAATAAGGTGAAAGCCGGCATGCGCAGCATCACCATCTCTGTGCCGGTGAGGTACGCACACACAGCCATCAACCTGGCTAATCTGCTTGATTGGGAAAACACAACCCGTCTGCTGAAAGCCGGGTTGGCAAGCCTGTCCAATCTGTAAACCGGAGACGGGATCAGTATTGATTTTACTTTTCAAAGGGATGCCAGCCGGCATCCCTTTATTTACCCGGTCATCCTGATGCAGATTGCGACACAAAGGAATAAGTGATGGAGAGCATTTATACCGAAAGCGCGCCACGCCCGGCAGGGCATTACAGCCAAGCCATTACCCACCAGGGGATCGTCTACGTC
This sequence comes from uncultured Anaerolineaceae bacterium, assembly GCA_964532655.1. Taxonomy (GTDB): domain Bacteria; phylum Chloroflexota; class Anaerolineae; order Anaerolineales; family Anaerolineaceae; genus JAJFTV01. The sequence goes on along the minus strand of CAZHMZ010000092.1, from coordinate 1,435 downwards.
TCAGGTCAGTTGCCTGTAAATCCTGCTACCGGTGAAAAGAAATTTGGGTCCATTGAAGAACAAACCCGACAGGTGCTTGAAAATCTGGAAGCAATTCTGAAGGCTTCCGGCTCGGACAGCCAGCATGTCTTACGGACAACGGTCTATGTATCAGATATTGAATTAGGCCCAGGGTCAACAAGGAATATGCGGATTTCTTCAAGGGTCATCAACCCGCCCGTACAGTAGTTCCCACCCGTGATTTGCATTATGGATTTTTAATTGAACTGGACGCCATTGCGGCCCAGATTATTCATGAATGATCAGCAGCAAAAGAGGAAAAAATGACTGAAAAACGAACCATTACCGCAGAAGACTTATATCGAATTCAAACTCCTCAGACCCCACGACTATCAACGGACGGGGAACGGGTCATTTTTTCGCTGACGCGAATTGACCAGACCACCCAGAAAAAGACATCCAACCTCTACCTGATTACGGTAAAGGACGGCGTGCAGGGACAGTTTACCTTTGGTGATCAGTTGGACGCATCGCCCGAATGGTCACCGGATGGGAGTACCATTGCATTTTTATCAAACCGCGGTGACAAAGAAAAACCGCTTCAGATCTATCTGCTGCCCGCGTCCGGCGGTGAAGCACGCCCGCTGACCGAGTTTAAGGGCGAGATCAACGGTTATTGCTGGAGCCCTGATGGAACAAAAATCCTCTTCAACGGCATCAAGATGGATGCCGAAGTGGTGGAGCGTCAGGAAGACGAAAACAAACGGAAACTGGGTGTCGTTTCGCGGCATATCACCCGGCTGACTTACAAACTGGATGGGTACGGCTTTTTGCCCAAAGAACGGGAGCATATCTGGGTGGTCGATACTGCCACAAAGGAGACCTGCCAGTTAACGGACCACGCTGTATTTGACGAGCAGCAAGCTTCCTGGTCTGAAGACGGCAAGAAGGTTGTGTTCCTGTCCAACCGGCAGACCGACCCGGATATGGATGTTTACGCGGTCGATATATTCACCATGCCGGCTGAGGGCGGTGAATTCACAAAGCTGAACACCCCCCGCGGAGGAAAAAATGCTCCCGTCTTCTCACCGGATGGAAAGTGGATTGCTTATTACGGGGCTGATGATGAAGGCAAGATGTATGAGAACAACGACATCTGGGTGGTATCCACCGATGCCAAACAGCCAGCTCGTAATCTGACCGAAAAATATGATTTCTACGCCGGTGACGGTGTGATTAACGATCTTGGCGGAATTGAACCCATCCCGCCGATTTGGTCGAAAGACAACCGGTTTGTGTATTTTCGGACCGCTGAAAATGGCAGTTCCATGATCAAAAAGGTGGATGTCACGAGCGGCGATGTGAGCGTGGTGGTGGGGCCAGGAGGCGATGTGGGCAGCCTCGGTTTCAGCCAGGACCAGGACACATTCATCTA
>CAZHMZ010000091.1:0-14940 GCA_964532655.1 uncultured Anaerolineaceae bacterium | reverse complement strand
AAGGGCTGGCCGGTGGTACGCGGACAGGAACTGGTGTAATATGCCCACGCTGGAACAGGCCGAGCAGTGGTATCGAAGCAGCGATGGGGTGCATGATTTTGATCACATCCGCAGGGTGTACGCCATGGCTACCCGTCTGGCGCGGGAAGAAGGCGCTGATGTGGAGATTGTTCAAGCAGCCGCTCTGCTGCATGACGTAGCCGACAGCGCCGCCGGCACACCGGAACGAGGAAATCACCATATGGCTTCGGCGGAAGCCGCCGAACCGGTATTGCGTGATGAAGGCTGGTCCGCTGACCGGATAGCCGCCGTGCAGCACTGCATCCGCTCGCACCGCTTCCGGCATAAAGAGGAAACACCACAAACATTGGAAGCGAAGATTTTGTTCGATTCTGATAAGCTGGATGTGCTCGGCGCGGTGGGTGTGGCGCGAACCATCGCATACGCTGCCATGGCGGGTCAGCCTTCGTATTCGCCGCCTTCGCAGCAGTTTTTACAAACCGGTATCAAAGAGCCCGGTGAGCCCCACAGCGCGTATCATGAGCATCTTTTCAAGCTGGTGAAAATCAAAGACCTGTTGTTCACCCGTACCGCCCGGCAGATCGCCGCGGAGCGCTCACAATACCTGGATGACTACTTTCGCCGTTTGATTTCAGAAACCAACGGCGAGTTGTAGTCTCCAGTTTTTTAATTCGATGGATTCAAGCCTGGGAAAGTAAACAATCTTCAGGCTTTTTCGGTACGAAAATCCGGAACGAATTTGATCTGGTCATAATCGCATATCTGCTGGTAGCCGATTTTTTGATAAATGTCATTCGAGGTGGGATTACCTCGATCGGTGAAGAGGGTCACATATTTGTACCAACGGTCCAACATGAGCTGGCTCAATGTGGCTACCAGGCCGCTCGCATATCCGTTCTGGCGTTTCTCCGGCGGTGTGTACACATTGGAAATGCTGATGCCATCTCCAACCGGCCGGACTGTGGCTGCCATGCTGACCGGTTCGCACTCCACCCACAGGTAATAATCACCATCTTCGATGTGTTTACGGGTTTGCTCCGGAGTGGTGGGAGGTGCATCGCGGTCGAGGGCTTCCAGCTCAAAACTGCGCTGCCAGGCCAGTACCAGGTCAAGATCATCTATGGTGGCTTTACGCATAAAACCGCCCGGCATTTTGGGCCAGATCACCTGTTTGAGCTCAAAGGTCCGCATGCGTTCGCTGTATTGAATATTTTCGCCAGTCACCTTTTGCCAGGCTTCCGCAAAGGCATGCACCGGTTCGCTGTGTCCAAACACTCCCGGAATGGGCCAGTCAGCCTGGCGCAGCTCCGAGATCACCTGCGGCCATAAGTCGCTGCCATCCTCTGAGTTGCAGTGGATCACCAGATGATACGGCGGAGTCATCAGCAGCGCGGCTGCCAGCACTTCATCCTGGTATACAGCGGCGCAATGGTAACCGGTTCCATAAGCCTGCCCATCACTCTGGACGCGCAGTGCGATACCCAACATTAAATTATTGGCTGCTTCATTCTCCCGCAAAACGGGCTGAACCTCAGCCAGAAAATCGTCAATTGAAGAAAAAAGATTGATTTGCATCAATACCCCCATAAAACAATATTTGGCGGATGGTCTCGCCAACCAGATATCATAATCCAAAATTGATCGCGGAGCAACACCGCAAGAGGTAAATGAGTGCTTTTTTAGAATGCGAGCTGATCGTTACACTTCGAGGGCGATGCGTTCTTCCTCAAGGAGGCGGATAAAAATCTCCACCAGTTCAGGGTCAAACTGGGTGCCCGAACACCTGCGCAGTTCGACGATGGCATCTTCAAGTGAAACTGCTTCTTTGTAACAGCGTTTATGCGTCATCACGTCAAACGAGTCGACAATGTTGAGAATTCTGGATATCAGCGGGATATTTTTGCCCTTCAATCTGTGCGGATACCCGGTTCCATCAAATCTCTCATGGTGATGTAAAATGGCATCCGCGATGTAAGCCAGCTCAGGGGTTGACGCAGCGATCCGGTAGCCGATCTCAGTATGGCCTTTCATGATTTCCCATTCCTCTGAGGTCAGCTTTCCTGGTTTGGTGAGAATGTGGTCCGGGATGCCGATCTTGCCAATGTCATGCAAAGCTGCCAGAAGCGACAGTTCATCCATTTTTTCATGAGAAAGGTTCAACTGCTCGCCAACCTGCAGGCAAAGATCGCGGATACGCTGTGTATGGTCTTCAGTTTCGTTGTGTTTCTCAGACAGTGACCGTTCCAGGGTGAGGATAATCGCGCTGCGGGCGCTCTTGCTTTCCATGAGTTTGTTACGATACATTCTCTCTTCGGCCAATTGGAGAGTAGTCTCAACGTCATTATTGTCAGGGGCATTATCGGCGCTGCCCAGGGCGATGCTCAATTTCAACGGCAAGCCGTTGAACCGGTCGCAGAACTCTTTGATACGTTCGATCAGGTTAGATACGTAAGAGGAGCTTTTGCCGACCACCACAATGATGAATTCGTCGCCACCCCAGCGTGAGATGATATCATCGGGTTCGCAGGCCAGCTTCAGAATATCAGCTACGTAAATCAGCATCCGGTCACCCTCTTTGTGGCCAAAGGCATCGTTCGCCAGTTTAAGGCCGTTGAGATCGCCCATGATGATAGAGTAATTTGTTTCTTTCTTTTGGGAAAGATCCTCCAAAACTTTGTCGATATAAGCCCGGTTAGTTAAGCCGGTCAGTTTGTCTGAATAGCTGAACAGCAGGATTTCTTCTTCATACTTTTTTCGTGAGGTGATATCAGACAGCGTGCTGATGATGCGGACCGGCATGCCATTCTCATCCCGCGAAATCACCTTGCCGCGGTGGAGCACCCAGACAGTCCCTCCGTTCATCCGTCTCATTTTGTATTCCTGTTGAAAGGTCTCATCAATGCTGTGGATAAAATAATCAAAGTAAGCTGACATTCTTGGGAAATAATCCGGATGGATCAACTGTGCATAATCCTTCATGGATTTGATTTGTATTGGGCTTTGGATACCCATGAATTTCATCCACTGCGGACTGGTATACAATTCACCGGTGACCAGATCATAGTCAATAAAGCCATCATTGGTGGATTCAAGCACCAGGCGGAAGCGTTCATCCATGACCTTGATTTCTTGATTCGCCTGGTCGATCGCCATCAGCATGTGGTTGGTTGAATGGGCCAGATCCGTTATTTCATCGTTCCCGGAAATTTTGATCCGCATCCCCGGATCTCTTTTTTCGGCCACTTTGCCTACGAAATCATGCAGTTTATTTATCCGATTGATGTAATACTGGTCAAAAAAAACTACATCTGCCCAAATGGTGAGGATGATCACTAGCGTAAAAATCCCAATAAACTTAAACAGATATCCTTTTCCGCTCTGAACGCTTTGTCGGTCAATGGTCATGTAAATGGGAATGTTATACTGACCAAAAATATCAGGGTAAAGCTTTAGACCGGTAGAGGTGTCATCCAGGGCGACGATGGATAAATCCTTTTCCAGGGAAGAGTATCGCATCCAATCCGTTTCTTCAGGTGCGAATAGATAGGAGACCTCAGTGTGCAGCAGATCGATCTTCTCCTGTGTGGCACGGTTGAGATAGTCAATAAAGGTCTCATCCACAATGCGCGCCAGAATCAGGGTGCCATTCCGGCTGGCGTTTAGGTCGGAAGTGGTAATCGGAGCGACACTGATCTGGAAAAGCCGATCACCGGATCTGAGAAAACCGGTTTTTGTCAGGGTGACATCTTCATCATCAGATGTGAAACTGCGGCTGATGAGTTCTTTCAGCGGCAGGATTCGTGAAAAAGACGGTAATCCATCGGCCCGGTTTTCCAGTTCGAACACAACATTTTGATGCTCATCCAGGAAAACCATGTAATTTAGATCGAGATTGACCAGCGTTTCTTTGGTCAGGTTGGCATCGATATAGTAGTAATTTGCATCATAAATGAACTGGTAGGTATCATCCCAGTTCGCCCAATCCATGGCCGTACGGGTCATGGATTCTGAGGTCGAGTCAATCATGACGTCGACGCGCGCGAAATTTTGTTGAAAATCAATATCCTCGCTTTTGTCCGAAAAGATGAATGCGGTTTGAATCAAAATGAAGGATGTGATCCCCATCACAACCATCACGCTCACCAGAGCAAAGAACTGGATCTTGCTCCGCATCTTGATCAGCCTTTTCACAAGAATATTATCGCAGGGAAGTGACGGTCATCCAATAAAAAGTCAATAAATAATGCCGTGAGTCGTACACACAGTTTTCTCGGTTGGGTAAATTCAGGGCAAGATCAGTGAAGAAGGAGGAAAGTATCCTTGAAAAAAACAACAGAACCGGAAGGTTCTGTTGGCATACAGTACATTAATGGTTCAGTTGCTCAGAAAGAGATTAATGAGCCGGTTCGTTAATGGATATCTTGCGAGGAGCGCGTTCCACCTTGCAGCGGCATGCGATACCCTGCCCGGTGGCCACCGGATAACACAGGCTTCCGGAGATGCAGATCGAATGATCCTGCAGACCCTGCTTAAGCCGATTGGGCAGATCCGGCTCGCTGATCAATGGCCTGCACAGGGAGATAAAATCGACTGAACCGCCTGCCAGTGTCTCTTCCATGACATTTTTGGAGCGAAAACCGCCCACCAGAAGGATGGGGATGTTCACGCGTGGGCGAGCCTGTTCAGCCCAGTAAAGGAAATACGCTTCATTCTGCCCGGGTTTAATCCCTTTGGCCGAGTTGATGAACTTTTCACCGCTGAACCCGCCGCTGATCTCCACCGCGTCGATGCCCATCTCAGGCAGGGCAGCCAGCACATCCAAACCTTCCGCCAGACTCAACCCGCCTTCGATCCCATCCATCAGACCCAGTTTGATGAGCACGGGGTAATCCGGACCCACGTTTTCACGTACGCACTGGGCCACATTTCGCAGAAACTGCATACGCTTTTCCGGGCTGCCACCCCAGCGATCTGTGCGGCGGTTGATCAGCGGAGATAGAAACTGAGAAATTAAATACCCGTGCGCGCCGTGGATCTGCACGGCGTCAAATCCGGCCTGTTTCGCCCGCCGGGCAGCCTTGCCGTACGCCTGGATCACATCCAGCACCTCTTCTTCCACCATGGCGTGCGCGGGGCGGTTGAAATGTTTTGAGAACACATCGGAAGCGCTCAGGACGGTTTCGACCGTTTCGGTGCTGCAACCCAGGCCGCCGTAGTTGATCTGGGCTGCTACCTTGCCACCGGCGGTATGAACGGCGTCCGTCAGGGCCTGCAAACCCGGGATAAATCGGTCATCGTAGATGGCGGTCATTTCAGTATGGCATATACCCTGCGGATGAATATACAGGTGTCCGCTGATGATCAACCCTACCCCGCCGAGCGCCAGTTCCTGATATAACGCAACCAGTTTTGGCGTCACGCTGCCTTCATCTGAAGCCAACCGCTCTGCGGTAGCCGACCGGATCAGCCGGTTAGGGAGTTGAAGAGAACCGATTTTTCCTGGTTCAAACAGTTTGGTCATATGATTCCTTTTTGTTGAAGTAAGCTTCACTTTCATATTTTTCGAGGCCGGCCCGATATGATTTTGAAAACAGCGCGGCATACAGCAGCATGGAGTAAGCTGTGATGGCGCTCTGGATAAACGGGATCAGCACACACAGGACGATGGTCAGGCTGAGAATCTGCACAATCAGCGCGGAAAAAATGCCGATAACCACCAGAATCACATAAGCGATCAAATAATCGAAGAAATTTCTGCGGACGATCGCCAGCACTTCATGCATGCGAAAGGCCGCCTTGAACTCGCCGTGCACCGCAAAATGGGTGACTGCCGCCGGCAGGATAAAGTTGAGCGCCAGCGCCAGAATCACGATCAGGCTAAAACCGATAAACCCGCCCAGGGTGATGAGACCGGCCAGGATCACCGCCAGCGGGGAGGAGTTGAAAATATCAAGCGATTCGGTGCCAACCAGTAAAAACCCCGGGATGAACACCACCACAAAACCAACCAGCATCAGCAAGATCAACGGTAAATTGTATAAAAGGGCAATCGCGCTGGCTTTCGCGCCATCCACAAAGTAGCGGCCCCAGTTGTTCCACTCCGGCAATTCCAGATGACCCATCTGCACCAGTTTTCGCTCGATTTCCAGCATATATCCATACAGAATAAACCAGGGTAGTAGCGGAATGAACAAACTCGTCAGCGTGATGAGCGCCAGGATCAATAACTTATTGGTTGATTTCGAATCGGAGACAGGATAAGAAAAAACGTCCTCTAATCCGCCCTTTCGCAAACCTGTTGTCATGAATGAATCTCCAAAGATGTGGTCAGACTTTCATTTTACCTGAAAAATCATTTTCCTTCTTTTATCTTTTTTCAAGGCCAGCCTTGGGATAAAACCAGACTGCCCGCGAAAACTTTCGCGGGCAGTCAAATAGCTTAAGGAGTTCGATCAGGCGGCGTTATTTGGCGTAGATTCACCTGCAACAGACAGGACAAATTCGGGGCTGCTGTTGGTCTCTTCGGCCAGATAGTGGATCTCATGCGCTTCCAGTGGGCGATTCAGACCGCTCACCGCATGGCGCAGATAACGCGTGCGCAGATCATCCATGTTCACCTCAACCGCCGAGATTTGCGAAAGATCTTCCGGAATGACGATGGCTTTCCCGGGCAGGTTCTCACGCGGATCTCCCCGGCGAACTTCCACGCCCATCTTTCGGGCAAAGGTGAGCTGCGGGCTGGGATGCTTGCCCGCGCCGGTGTACTCGGTTTCCTGAATCACAATGATCTGGTCCTGATCCAGTTCACGCGCCAGGCTGATTGCCGCTGAAAGGGCAGTGTTGCCGGCCGGCCCGCGTTCAAGCCCTTCCATCTGGGCCAACATTTCGGTGGTGTAGAATACTTCACCCTGCGTCACGGTAACATAGCGTTCCATATACCGCAGCGGACGGGCGGCGTTGCGCGGAACATCCGACCGGTCGGGGATGACTGCAAACGGTACCCCGAAACCGGTGTGCCCCGTGGTGAACGATTTACGGTTGAAATCCTGATCCGAGGCCATGTGCAGTGCTGAAAGATCGACGCTGGCAGCCACCACGTGCGTATCGTTCGCCTCAGCCCGACGCAGACCGCGTACGGTACCGGTCAAATTACCGCCGCCGGCATGTGTGACCACCACCACATCGGGATCGCGCCCGGTCATGCGCCGGATATCCTGCGCCACTTCGTAGCCCAGGGTTTCGATCCCGCTGATGGAAAACGGCGTGTAGAGTGAGGCGTTGAAATAGCCGGTTTCTTCCAGGGTACGCAGCATCACATAAAACAGCTCCGGACCCACTGTGAGCTGCATCACCTGAGCGCCATAGGCTTCGCAGGCGCGCCCTTTTTCGATGATCTCCGGTTGGCCGATGCCGCGGCTGTCGTAGATCTCCTGCACCACGATGCACTTCAGGCCTTTCATGGCAGCCTGAGAGGCAACCGCCGCACCGTAATTGCCGCTGGTGGCGGTGATGATACCCTTGTATCCCTTGCGGTGGGCGTGATGGACGGACACGGAAGCTCGCCGGGCCTTGAAACTGCCGGAGGGGTTGCAGGCTTCGTCTTTGATGAAGATACGCGCGCCCTTTCTGGCCGGAGCGGTCTGCCGCACCAACCGGGTGATGTTTCGCAGCTCGATCATGGGGGTATTGCCCACATGCACATACTGCTGAATGCGCTGGATTTCGGCGAAATCGTAAGCGGTCTCACGCATCATGCGCTCATAGTCGAAGGCAATCGGCCCAAGCGCGTAAGTGGAGTAATCGATCCCCACCGATTTGAGCATGATCTCGTTCTTGCGCGCCATCACAGCGTCATAGCTGATATCACGGGTCTGTGCGGTCATGCGGCGTCTTCGCTTTCCAACCGCTTGCGCAGTTCCATGCCGATTTGCATCAGTTCCGACACCGGATCGCCGTAATCATGAATATAGCGTGGGTTAATGGCTACCAGTTCGCCTTCCAGCTTCTGGCCAATCACGGTGGTGATCTGAATGATCTGACCGATCTCGGCTGTTTCTTCTGCAAAACCTTTATTGAACATCACCAACGGAACCGCCTGTGTTTCCGGCGGTACCTGTTTGGCACGCTGCCCGGCCGGCAGGACCACGGTGCTGATCTGCACCCAATCGCCTTTGTTGCATTTCATCTCTGTCTACCTCCCGTTCCCGTTTGGCTCAATTTAATAATAGGACTGTCTGGTGACAGTCCTATTATAAATGGATCCTTCAGTACAATTTTTATGACAATTCTACCTGTATAATTATATCTATGCTTGCATTAAATTGCTCATGGATCGATTTCGCATATAGAGAAGTCTAGCAATACTATGTAAAGAATAAATTCTTTTACACTCGATCAAGGTTGATTGAGTTCGGTATTCTTACTGATGCCCCGGCAAGGGGAAAGATGGCTGACAGCACACCTCGAGAATATCAGAACCTGGTTTTCTACCAGATTTTTGTCCGCAATCACACGCCGGAAGGAACGTTTGCTGCGCTTGAAGCTGATCTGACCCGCATCCGCTCCCTGGGGGCGGATGTACTGCACCTGCTGCCGGTGTATCCCATTGGCAAACCAAACCGGAAAGGCACCTTGGGCAGCCCGTATTCCATCAGCGATTATCGCGCTATCAACCCCGAACACGGCACACTGGTCGATTTTCAGCACTTTCTGGCTCAGGCTCATGACCAGGGTTTGCGGGTGATGCTGGATGTGGTATTCAACCATACCGCGCATGATTCACTGCTGGTGCGGGATCACCCGGAATGGTTTCATCAGGATCCGCAGGGTAGACCCATCACCACCGTGCCGGAGTGGAGTGATGTGATTGATCTGAAGTATCCCAACCCGACGCTGGAACGCTACCTGATTGATACGCTGCTCTTCTGGGCGGATCTGGGAGTGGACGGTTTCCGCTGCGATGTGGCTTCGTTGGTGCCGCTTTCCTTCTGGATGAGAGCCCGTGCGGATCTGGAGAAGGTCAATCCGGCGCTAATCTGGCTGGCCGAATCGGTGCACGCCGGGTTTGTGACCAGCCGTCGGGCAAACGGTTTACGGGCGCATTCAGATGGCGAGCTGTTTCAGGCTTTCGATATTTGTTACGATTACGACATCTGGCCGGTTCAGGTTCAGGCCATGACCGGTCAGATCCCGGTCTCCGACTATCTGGACTTGCTCCAGTTTCAACGCGCTCTCTATCCTGCCAATGCGCACAAGCTTCGCAATGTGGAAAATCATGACCAGAACCGCGTGATGGAGGTGGTTCCCACCCCGGCCCGGGCGCTGGCCTGGACGGGTTTGCAGGCGTTTAACCAGGGGCCATTTCTGATCTACGCCGGTCAGGAATCGGGAGCCAAAGTGCGGCCCTCCCTTTTTGATGCGGAGCCGGTAATGTGGGGCCAGTTTGAGCACCAACCGCTGCTCACACGCCTGACAGCATTAAAGAAGCATCCCGCTCAACAGCACGGCCGGCTGGTGTTCAGCACCGCCGAACCGGCTGTAACCGCTTACTGGCTGAATGGCAAAAACAGCCTGTGCGGCATCTTCAACATCAGCGGGATTGCCGGCAATATTCCGGTGCTTGCAGAGGATGGTGAGGTGAAGGATCTGGTCACCGGTGAGTTATTTCGTGTGGAGCAGGGGCTGATACCCATTCCGGATGGCCTGTGTATCTTTGAATGCGACCTGAGTGCCGGGTCACCATCAGAATACACCTCCCGCCTGATGTAACCAGTCTTTCGACTGGAAAATGAGGCGCTTTCGGTATATTTCCGAATCGGCTTCAGGTATAATGGAACCAGTTATTGTGCAATCTCTCAAGTCCACAACATCATGGTACTCAGCGGGGCAGGCGAACAGGAAAATAGCTTATGATGGACTTTCTTCTGGATCCCAATGTTGCCTATGTGCTGCTCATGACCGGTTTTGTCATGGCAGTACTGGCATTGATTTCTCCGGGCACCGGTCTGCTCGAAGTATTTTCATTGTTTATCCTCTTTCTGGCGGGTTACGCTCTATTCAGACTGCCCGTGCATATCTGGGCGCTGGCGTTGATACTCATTTCGGCAGTATCCTTTGTCGTTTCGCTGCGATGGTATACTCGCTGGGTTCTGCTGCTGGTATCCGTGGTGAGCCTGGCGGTCGGAACGGTGTTTTTGTTCCCCTTTGTCGAGGGCAAACCCGCCATCGACCCGTTGCTGGTGGCGGTAGTTTCCATCGCCGTTCTGCTCATTCTGTGGATTGTCGGCCGCCGCAGCGTGGAGGCCTTTTTTCAACACCCAGCTTTTGATCTGAATACCCTGACCGGTCAGACAGCTGAGGTAAGCGAAGATTTTGATGAAGAAGGCAGCCTGTACGTGATGGGTGAGGAATGGACAGCCCGCACCAACCAGCCCCTGCGGGCCGGCGATCTGGTGAAGGTGACCGGTCGTGAAGGCCTGGTCTTGAGGGTTGAGAAGATCCAATCTGCTGAAGAACCACAGTCATCAGAAGCATCAACTGATCCGGAAAATGAACCGGATCTCTGATATTCATCTTATGGATAAACCAGGAAAGGAGTAAAGCAATGGAAGACTTGTTGACCACAACAACCTGTCTGGTAGGCGGTGTGATCCTGCTGTTGGTCGTTTTTTTGATCAACGCCATCAAGATCGTGCCTGAGTACCAGCGCCTGGTGGTGTTCCGGTTGGGCCGCTGCATCGGCGCGCGTGGTCCGGGTCTGATTCTGCTCATCCCGTTTGTGGATAAAGCAGTGCGTGTAGATTTGCGCGAACTTGTTCGTGAAATTCCCACCCAGACCTCCATCACGCTCGACAATGCCCCCATCAATATCGATTTCCTGTGGTACTTCAAGGTTTTTGACCCCGTACAATCCGTACTGGCGGTTGGCAACTTTGAAGCAGCCGCACAGGGTATTGCCACCACCACGCTGCGGGCTGTCATCGGCGGTATTCTGCTGGATGATGTGCTCTCTCAGCGCGAAAAGATCAACAACTCGCTGCGGACGCGCCTTGACGAGGTCACCGAACGCTGGGGCGTCAAGGTAACCAATGTAGAAATCCGGGAGATTTCACCGCCGCGTGAAGTCCAGGAAGCCATGAACCGCCAGTTGAAGGCGGAGCGCGAACGGCGCGCCATGGTGACCGAATCAACCGGTAAACGTGAATCCTCGATCAATGTAGCTGAAGGCGAAAAACAGGCCGCCATTTTGCGATCAGAGGGCGTCAAACAGTCATCGATCCTGGTGGCTGAGGGCGAGCGTGAAGCACAACTGCGGCGCGCTGAAGGGTTTGCCGATGCGCTGGGTGAAATTTACAAGGTCGCCCAAACCGTTGACACTCAGACCATGACACTGCAGTATTTTGAGACGCTGAAACGCATGGCCGAAAGCCCCGCGACCAAGTTCATCTTCCCGATGGAATTCACCACTTTGTTAACCGACTTTTTAAAGAAACGCGAACAGGAATAAATGCAACCTGAGGGCAGGCAGACTTTGCCTGCCCTCTTTTCATATCAGGAGCCATGAGTCAATTTTCCATCTCACCCGCCACCTGGCGGGATGTAAAAGAGCTTCACCGGCTGGAGCAAATCTGTTTTGAGAAAGATGCCTGGCCGATGCTGGATTTAATCGCGGTACTTACCCTACCCGCGTCCATCCGCTATAAAGCGACCATCGAAGACAGAATGGTGGGATTTATCGCCGGTGACCAGCATCATCGCGAGAATGTGGGTTGGGTGACCACGGTGGGGGTGCTGCCGGAGTATCGCAACCAGGGCATCGCCACCGCGCTGATGCTGGTGGCTGAGACCAACCTGCAAATGCCAAAAGTACGCCTGTGTGTGCGGCGAACCAATATCGACGCCCAGAAACTTTACATTCGCCTGGGTTACCGTCAGATTGACACCTGGCGGCACTATTACAGCGGCCGCGAAGATGCGCTGGTGTTCGAGAAGGATGTGACGCCAACCGAATAACCCCGGTTCGGCGGAACACGTTCCCTCTTTCCTCAGAAAATATCATGCCCTGAGGATCAGATCCCTGAATGAATCAGGACTTTGATCCTCAGGGCATTTCATTTGTCAGTCAGATTAGGGGAAAGCTAATCAGGGGGTTCCCAGCGAGCGGGGTCATCCCACAACGGTAAATAAACCCTGAAGGTGGTGCCGCTGCCAATGGTAGATTCCACTTCGATGCGGCCTTCATGATTGTTGACTATCCAGCGCACAATGGCCAATCCCAGGCCAAATCCGCTGCCTTTTTCGCGTTTACGTGATTTTTCTGTCCTGTAGAAGCGATCAAAAATGAACGGCAGATCTTCCGATGGAATACCCGGCCCGGTATCGGCAACCTGGAAAATGCCCATGCCATCCTTTTTACCCAGTTTCACCGAAACCTGACCGTCATCGGGGGTGTGTTGAATGGCATTGGAAATCAGGTTCAGCATCACCTGTTTGAGACGATCAATATCTCCTCTGACGCGCACCTGATCGATATCCTCGATCTTCAAACGGACGCGCTGACCGGCATACACTTTCATCTGCTGAAAAACCTCCAGGAAGACCGTGTCCAGTTCGACCACCCTGAAGTCCATGGGCAGGTTTCCGGTTTCGGCCTGCGCCAGCATCAGTAAATCGGTCACCAGGCGTGTCAGGCGGTCCACCTCGCTGCTGATGCTATCGAGCGATTCGGGGTCTCCGCTGCCGAACTTTTTCATCAACCCCACGTTACCCTTGATGACCGTGAGCGGAGTGCGCAGTTCATGGCTCACATCGGCAATAAAGCGGTTTTGTGAATTAAACAGGTTTTCCAGACGCTCCATCGTCTGATTGAAGGCTTTCATCAACTCTTTAATTTCACTACTTGGCTGGCTTTCCAGATCGATCCGCTTATGCAGATCATCGGCCTTGCTGATACTGGTGGCCATGTGGGTGACTTCCTGAAGCGGCTTCAGCGCTTCACGGTTGATCAGCCAGACAGCCAGTGCTGAAAGCGGGGTGAGCACCAACCCCAGCACGATCATGATGATCACCAACTGGCGTTGAGCCTGTTCAATCAACACCATGGATCTCCCGATCAGCAGGACTCCGACCGGACGGCGGGAGGTCTGAATGGGAATACTGCGCACACGTAGATTACCGCGCTTGCTGGCGTAGGTATCCACATGTGATGAGTACACCACTTCGTTGCCCGTGATGGGGCTCTGGAAAAAGGTGGGATGAGTATAAACCAGCTTGCCGTCGCCGGTCCAAATCTGAAAAACCAACTCTTCAGAGCGCGCCTGTCCGTTCAGGGCTGCCAGGTCAACCTGATCTTCCTGGTTGATGCGAATACTGGGGATGATCTGTGTGGCCGAATCTTCCAGGTCGCTGTCCAGTTGTGAAAGCAAAGTCAGGCTCACCAACCCGAAGGCAAGTGAGCCAAAGATGAGCAGTCCGCCAAATACCAGCAAGGTATACAGGACTGTAAGGCGAAGTCTGAGCGACATTATTCCTGTTCGCGCAAAACGTAACCTACCCCGCGGGCTGTCTGGATCAGGCGGGTTTCATCCTCTGTTTCCAGTTTCTGGCGCAGGTAGCGGATGTATACATCCAGTACGTTGCTTTCACCGCCAAAATCATAGCCCCAAACCCGATCAAAGATCACTTCACGGGTCAACACCTGGCGCGGATGACGCATGAACAGCTCCAGCAAATCATATTCCTTCGCAGTCAGCATGATCTTGCGATCACCGCGTGTGGCAATACGTGTGGAGGTATCCAGTTGCAGGCCGTTGAATTCCAGAACGGTTACCCGTTCCTGGCGCGTTCTGCGCAGCAGTGCGCGCACCCGGGCCAGTAATTCATTCAGATCAAACGGTTTCACCATGTAATCGTCTGCACCGGCATCCAGGCCCTGCACACGATCCCGTACCGTATCTTTGGCGGTGAGCATCAGGATGGGAATACTGCCAATTTCGCGGATATCCTGGCAGACTGCCAGGCCGTCCATTTTTGGCAGCATCCAGTCCAGAATGACAAGATCCGGCTTTTCTTCGCGCGCAGAACGCATGCCGGTAAAACCATCCATTGCTACTGCAACGTCATACCCATCATAGACGAGCCCGCGCTGCAATAAGTTGACAATGGCATGGTCATCTTCAATGATCAGGATTTTTTCTTTCATCTGTTTTTCTCCGCAGTGTTTAAACTGTAAACCCACTAATATTAATGTATATGCTCAATCTACAACTCAAGGATCAAATCATCCAGAGCGCGTTTGGGCACATGATGAACATGCTGTTCATCGCGCCAGTAACGAATGCTGCCGTCTGCGTCCAACGGTTCGATCACCACCTCTTCAACCGGTTTTCCAAGCGCCAGTACCAGTAAAATTTCATACGCTTCGGGGATGTTCAACGCCGAACGCAGCTCGTCCTTTTGAACGGAGGCGATCATGCAGCCTCCCAATCCTTCTTCCACCGCACCCAGCATCATGCTCTGGGCCGCGATACCATAATCACAACCAAACTCTTTCCGGATTGATGTGTCACCCAGGATGATGATGTAGGCCGTCGGTCGCTCGTCTTCCCGGGGGCCGCCCCAATCCTTCAGATAGCCTGCCCAGCGAAGATGGGGAAACACCAGCGCGTTCTTTTCCTCGGTGCAGCAAAGGATGTACTTTAAGGGCTGCAAATTGGCGCCCGATGGTGAAAGACGTGCCAGTTCAACCAGGTGTCGCAATGTAAACTCTTCGATTTGAAAGGTCTGATCAAAACGGCGGTAACTTCGATTCTTCAGAATGATGTCATGTAACACTGATACCCTCCAATACGATGAATTTAATAACCTAAAGCGTTTTCTCCAGGCAATCTCACCCGGAGGTCGCACTGCTTCAAAACTATA
>CAZHMZ010000090.1:0-14965 GCA_964532655.1 uncultured Anaerolineaceae bacterium | reverse complement strand
CGGTTAAGATCTCGCCGGCCACTCCCCAGCGTACCTTGTTGACCCGCTCCGCTGCGCCCACGCCCATGATGGCTGAACTGACCACTTGCGTGGTACTGACCGGTCCACCAAACAAGGAGGCTGTTAAAATGACCGCGGCTGAAGATAACTGAGCCGAAAACCCGTCGATTGGGCGAATCTTGTAGAATTTGGCCCCTAAGGTGCGGATTAGCTTCCAACCGCCCATGCTGGTGCCCAAAGCGATCATGCCGGCGCAGGCCAATTTGACCCACAACGGCACCGCAAATTCGCTGAGCACACCACCCGTCACAAGCGCCAGGGTGATTACGCCCATGGTTTTCTGCGCATCGTTGGTTCCGTGGCTTAGCGCCAAAGCCAGTGAGGTGACAATCTGCGATTTTTTGAACACACTGTTGATACCCGGGGTGGCATTGAACGCCAGCATTTGCACCAGCAGGAGAATGACATATCCCACCGCAAAACCAATTAGCGGTGAAAAAAACAGCGCGATCAACACTTTAGTGAGGCCTGACAGCATGATGGCTTTGAAACCGGCGGCCACAGCCACAGACCCGATGATCCCGCCGATCAGGGCGTGCGAAGAACTACTGGGAAAGCCCAGGTACCAGGTCAGTAAATTCCACACAATGGCGCTCAAAAGGGCTGCCATTAGCACCTGCAAGGTGATGTTCTGGCTGCTGACAATCTCGTGGCCAATGGTTTCGGCCACTGCCACGCCAAAGATAAACGGACCGGCAAATTCGGCCACCGCGGTCATCAACAGCGCCTTGCGGGGGGAAAGGGCCCGGGTGGAGATCATGGTGGCCACAATGTTGCTGGAATCGTGCACGCCGTTCAGAAAATCAAAACCCAGAGAAAAGATGACGATGATGATCAGGGGAGTGGTCATGGCAGCGGCGTCAATCAGGCAATCTTGACCACAATATCGGCGATGATGTTGGCGGCCTCGTCACCGCGGTCAGCCGCGTTGCTGAGGTGCCGGTAAACTTCACGCGATTTAAGCATTTTCACCACGTGTTTGATGTCCTCCGCGCCGTGAAACAGATCAGCCAGCGCTTCACGGTATACATCTTCCACACGGTTTTCCAGCGCTTTGGCGCGCTGGGCGTGCTCATTGGCCACGCCGGGGTACTCACCCAGCCGGTCCACCGCCTGCAACAGTTCAAAACCGGCATCCCGCAGCAGTGACGCGATCCGCCCCATAAACGGCGTGGGTTTCACCTTGAGCAGCTCCATTTCGTTCACGGTGCTGTAGGCGTAATCAATCACATCGTCAATGGCGCGTGAAAGGGCAAAAACGTCCTCACGGTCGATGGGGGTCACAAAGGTTCGGTTCAGTTCGTGGATTAAAATCCGGCGAGCCTCATCCGCTTCCTTTTCCTTGGCAATCAGGGTGATTGCCGCCTCGGAATTTTGATCGTTCATATACACTTTGAGGGCTTCCAACCCCTCCAGTGTCAGCGTGGCCTGATCATGGAGTAACTGGATAAAAACATTGGTTCGCTTTTTGAATAATCTGCGCATGAAAAAGCCCTCCCTTATTACGGTGATGATATTTGAGAAACACAGCCCGCCTGTTCCAGAACCTTCAGGCCGTTTTGCACCTGCTCAAGTGTGTGTCTGCCGTGGATTTCGAGCGTTCTAAATGCATCTGCAGGCAGATAACCCGCGATCTTTGTAAAATCAATTTCACCCATGCCAGGCGGCCAGTGATCATCGGCGCCGCGCACATCATGCAGGTGAGTGCCAAACATCCGCGATGAAAAGCGTTTGAGCCAGTCCTCGTGTTCCAAAAAGCCCATCCGGTCCAGCGCCTGCGCATGACCCACATCGTAGATGTAACCAAGACGGCTTGAGTCCGCCAACGCGAGTAGCTCTTCCATCTCATCCTGCAGGGGGATGTCAAAATAATGGAACCGGTTTTCCAGCCCAATCCGCACGTTGAACGGCGCGGCATATTCCAGCAGCTCCAGCACGCTTTTCTTGAGCGTGCTCAAGTAGGCGCCGGCACGTTCAGCCCGCTCATCGATCATTCGCGCCTGAATCGCCCGAAATTCCGGGGTGTCTTTTTTACCCTGTTTGAGCAGTTTTCTCAGGCTGTCTTCATCGTTGTGATCAATCTGCACCTGGCCGCAGTGCATCACAATGGTCATCGTTTGGTGGTTGTACTTGCTGATGCGGTGCGCCAGATCCAGGCTTTTCTGAATGGCCTGCACGCCCAGTTTACGGTTTTCTTCATCCGGGGCGCTGGGCAGCCAATCCTTCAAGCGCAGTTCCACGGTGGAAATATCCGCCGGGCAGGGTTCATGGACGGAGGTGACCGGATATTTTTCAATCTCCAGACTGTCGACTAAAGTTGAATCGATCATGTGGTTCAACTCAACACGAGAAAAACCCATCTGATCAGCAGCGGTAAACATTTCAGCCAGACTCTTGTAGTTATTCACCGTCCACATGGTGGACAGTGCGGCGTCATAGCGTGGTCTACTCCCGCGGCCCGTGTTCGTTTCCTCCTGGCCGGGCTGAAATGCATTGTTTGCGGCATTCATTCTTTACCTTTCAATATTTTTTGGTTGCCGGGTTGTAATACCATTAATCCGGTCAATTCTGAGAAATGATGGATGTAGAAATCAGCGACGGCGCCGGGATCATGATTGAACGCGATCGTAGTCATGCCGATTTTTCGCGCGCCCTCCAGTTCACCGGGTTTATGACCCACAAATACCGCCTGATCCACATTGATCCCCAATTGTGTCAGTGCGGCCTGGTAAATCAGGGGGTGCGGTTTCCGAACACCGATTTCAACCGATGAGATAATCGTATCCCATACATCACCAAAACCACCAGCTTTAAACCATACCAATTTGTTTGAGATGGACGCCGCCGTATCGGTAATGATGCCAAGCATGAAACCTTTCTGTTTCAGTGCACGCAGCGCCTCAGGTACGCCTTCAAAAATATCGAGATCATTATCCTCTGCCTTGATAATCTGGCTGCCTTCTTCTACCAATTGAGGATCGGTAATTCCGTAACAACGGATGACGGCTTCGCGGTACTGATCCTGGGTGATCCTGCCCTGATAGGCCTGCAATTCAAATTCCCGCCGGGCCTGTTCATCCAGATCGCCCGGTTTCAGACCCAACCGACGTAAAAATGGCTCAAATGCGGCATTCCGGCGGGGACGATGATACAGTATATCACCCGCGTCAAACAGCACGGCGCACGGACCGCCGCCAGCCCGCAGCGCGGCAGTGGGATCCGGCTTTCGCGCATCGGCCCGCAGGATATCCAGCACCTCGTTCATGGAGGAAATTACCGCGTCCGGTACCGCACCTTCATCCAGTTCACCGTGCTGGAAATCATGCAGGATCTGTACCGCCAGTTTGAAACCGGCCTCTTTCGCCCCCAGCACATCGCGGACAATACGATCACCGATATACATGCAGGCACTGGCCGGTAACTGCGCCAGCCGGGCACCATGCAAAAAAATGGCCGGGTCCGGTTTTCGCCGGCCATATTCACAGGAAAGGACAATCGGATCAAAGTACCCTTTGATCCCGTAAGCTTCAAGATTGGCCGGTACCTGGCGCCGACTGTTCACGTTGCTGATCAATCCAATCTGATACCCCATGCGCCAGATTTCCGCCAGCACACCGGGCACTTCGGGGCGAAGGGCGCGCCGATAATAATGGGTCTCGATGTAAAACATCAAATCTTCGGCAGCGGCCGAGAGTGTTTGCGGATCCAACGGGCAATCGGGCAGCAGATAATCGCGCCAGACCTGCCAGGCGGGCAATTCCAGTTTGGTTACACGGTTCCAGCGGTGGTATCGATCCAGACCGGATGAAATAATGATAAATAAGTCCTCAACAGAATAGCCCGGATCGAGACCTCTTACAGCCAGAAGCCTCTGCAGCCCAGGTGTCGCCTCCCGCTGGATTTCGGGTGTCTGATCGAAGGTTTCGATCGTGCCGCCCATGTCAAAAAATACGCCGCGTATTTGCATCCCTGCTCCCTACAATACCGCTTATCTGTCAGATCCTGTGATCAGAATGAAATGTACGTTCTTTCCTGTGCTGATGTGATCTGGACACAGACAACTCACTGTCTGTGTCCAGATTCTATATCATCGGCAGAACATAAGAATTAATTACCCAAAGCGTTCAGAGCCCAGAAATCACGCATCTGGCTGGCAGTCTGGTAGATCAACATCGCATCTTCAGGCCATAAACCGGATTCTGCAAAAGTGGGGGCGCCATCCGGGGGATCGATATCGGTCCGACCGGGCCAGTTACCCAGTACGTTCCAGGGTTCGCGGCCCTCCACGGTGAGCGAGAAGCGAATGTAAAGCTTGGCGGCATTGGGGTGAGGGGCATTGTTGGCGATCCCCAGATAGGTTACCCCTGAAGTGCCCATGGAGGGCGCCATGCCGTTGCAAGATCCAAATGCGATCTCACCCTTGATGGTGTCGCGGATCTTGGAATAGGAGGTCAGCGCCATACCGGCGGGTTCAGTCATGCCCAGCGAGGCCATGGCTTCCATCACCTCGTCGCCGCCCGGCATCAACACCACATTGGGGTTCTTGGCCAGTTTCTTGATCCACAGCCAGGAAGCGCTCTTCACACTGTCATCCACATCGGGGTCGGCAGTCCATTCGGTGCCGTAGTTGGCCTTGTAGGATTCGGCCAGCTCATCCTCGTACTTCAGCAGGGTGACGAAGTAGTTCACCTTGTCGGCTTCGGCCAGCGGATCTTCCATATAGAACTTGTCCACCCAGGTGCCGTCGACAATTTGCCAGATGTTGGTGATGGGGCAGCCGTCGGGGTACTGTTCGATGTTGTAGCCGAATACATCCCCTCCATAACGCTGAATGGCGAACGGTTGGGTTTCAGAGAGCGGCATAACATCTTTGAATTCATCGGGAACAAAGGGCAGGATCATGCCGGCTGGATACATCTCGCCGAACAACAGTTCGCCTTCGCTGTTGAACCACACATCTCCGATGATGTTCTCGGCATTCTGCTCTTCCTTCATTTTTGAAGCGATATCGCCGGTATCATAGCCTTCCAGCACAATATCCGGATAAACGCCTTTCCAGATTTCTATCTGGTCTTCAATACGCGAAGAGCTGGCATACACCACCACTTTGCCTTCTTCCTTGGCCGCTGCCTCAATAGCCGCCCAATCCTGCGGTTCTTTCAAGGTGTCGGCAAAGGTTTTCTCGGCGGAGGCTTCCTGTACTTCACCTTCCTGAGCGGGGGCTTCTTTGGGGCCACAGGAAACCAGCACACAGATCAGTAAACCAATCGTCAAAATCTTCAATGCAGCTTTCATTCAACTTTCTCCTTTTACTCCAGTTGATTGAGTGAACACGATACGAACCGTAGATATAGATCGTATCACGAAGGACTTTCCCTGTTTACTCTGCATACCCTCCTTTCCATCACAACAGGTCGCTGGGTTCAAACCTTTGAAGTGATCAACAATTTGAGCCAGCCCTGTAAAAGGACACACATCAATGCATGGTGATCAAGTTTCCACTTTCTTTTTCGTAGAGGTTCAGTTTTTCAACCACAAAATTCAGTTTGATCGCTTCATCCAGGTGGATCTGGCTGATCCCCTGCTCCTTGACCGTGATTTCTGTTTTTCCGCGCCGGGCCACAATGGTGGAATCGGACCCGGACGGCAGCACAGAATAGGCGGTGAAATCAATCCCGTCGCTGTCCGGATTGGTGGTTATGGAGATGTCTTCCGGCCGTATCGCAACCACCACCTTTCCGGAGGCGCCATTGGTCTTCAGAGGAATGTCAAAATCGTAGATAGTCACACGATCTGAGCCGGTGATTTCGCCATCCAGCAAATTAACCTTGGGATTGCCGATAAAATCGGCCACAAACAGGTTGGCAGGCACATGGTAGACGTTGGCAGGGGTGTCCACCTGCTGGATGACTCCCTCGCGCATGACCGCGATCTTGCTCGACATGGTCAGGGCTTCCACCTGATCGTGGGTCACATACACGGTGGTGGCTCCGGCGATATGATGGAGATGTTTCAGTTCAGCGCGCATATCCATACGCAGGCGTGCATCCAGGTTGGAGAGCGGCTCATCCATCAGAAACACCCCAGGGCGGTAGGCAAGCATGCGAGCCAGCGCGATACGCTGCTGCTGACCGCCGCTCATCTCGCGCGGATAACGGTCTTCGTAACCTTCCATCTGCACCTCTGCCAGTGAATCTTTGATACGCTTATCCATCTCGGCTTTGGGCATCTTCTGGATCTCCAGGGCAAAGGCCATATTCTTATACACCGTCATATGCGGCCACAGGGCGTAGTTTTGAAAAACCAGCCCCAAGCCTCGTTCACCCGCTGGCAGGCTGATCCCTTTTTTGTGTGAGAAGACCAGTTTATCGCCGATGAAAATTTCTCCGCCATCGGGGTCTTCCAGCCCTGAGATGCAGCGCAGCAGGGTGGTTTTACCGCAGCCTGAAGGCCCCAATAATGTGAGAAAAGACCCCGGCTCAATTGTCAGGCTGACTTGATTGACAGCCGCAAGTTCTCCAAATCGTTTGGTCAGATTATTAATGATGATCGGTACTGCCATTGTCCTCTCTCCTTACATCCCCAGGCCTTTTTTAAGGCTGCCGCCTCTGAACCGGCCGATAGCAAAATTGCCGATCGTGACGAGCAATATCAGAATAATGATCACAGCATTGGCCAACTGGTCGTCTCCATTTTCCTTGTAGCGCATGGTTTGGGTAGCCAGCACCATGGTGCTGGGAGTGACCAGCATGATGATCAGTGACAGCTCACGCATGGTGGTGATAAATGTGAGCAGAAAACCGGAAACAAAACCGCTGCTGGTGAGCGGGAAGATGATGCGCTTGAAGCGCTGCCAGGCATTGGCCCCGGCAATTTGCGCCGCCTCCTCCAGTTCTTTGCCCACCTGCATCATGGCTGAAACGCCGGAGCGTGATGAATACGGTATCTTGTTGGCCACCGAAATAATGACCAGCAGTGCAAACGTGCCGTATAACGCCGGCAGCGGCCCCAACTTTCTCGCAAACATCGAAATGTACACCGCGCCAAAGGCAATTCCGGGGATCACGTACGGGATAAACGAAACCTGCTCCACCAGTTTGGAAAGACGCGTCCCGCGCCCTTTAACGATGGCATACCCCAGCAAAACACCCATCAGGCTGCTCAACAGGCCCGTCCAGATGGCCAGACGGATGGAGTTCCAAGCGTATTGGTAAATCTTGGGGTTGCGCAGCACACCCGGCGAACCGTTGTTGATGGTTGAAATACTTTCCCCAATCCAGTTATGCAGGGTCAGATTGCTTAAGCTGTAGTTGCCCGGAATCATCATAAATGTATCGTACAGCAGCAACCCCAGCGGCAACCCGATAGCACAGATCTGGAAGATGACCACCAGCGTGGTGAGCACGGTTTTCCATTTGCCCAGCTTGGTTTGGTGGGCCACAAAACCGCGCCCGCCGATGGTTTCATAACTTTTACGGGTGCCCACCGCTCTCTGGTTGAGCCACACGGTGATGATGGCAAACAGGATCAGCGTGATGGCCAGCACAAAACCGTCAGCTTTATCACCAATATTGACTGCCGATCGGATCATGGTGGAGATGGTGTAATACTTTACCGGCACACCCAGAATGGCCGGGCCACCGTAGGTGCCCATGATCTTGGAGAAGGTCATGATAAAACCGGAAAGGATGGCCGGCAGTACCAGCGGGAAGGTGATCTTCCGTAAAATGCGGCCCCGGCTGGCGCCCATAATTTCACCGGCTTCCTCCAGATTCGAGTCGATCGACATGAGGGCCGCGGATACAAAGAGGAAGAAGAAGGTGTAGTAGTGCAGTGCGCTGCTGATCATGATGGGCACCGGCCCATAAGAGAGCCATTCAGGCGGACTGAACCCCAGCAGGTATTCAAAAACCCCAATCGAGCCACCCGTGGTGCGGTTCTTGAACATCACTGTCCAGGCCTGCGCGATGGTCCACCCGGGCATAATATAGGGCAGAATGGCCAACTGGTTGATCAGCTTTCGTCCGGGCATGTCCGTGCGGATGCACATCCAGGCCAGCAATCCGCCAATCGCCAACGCCAGAGCGGTGGCGCCAAAACCGATGACCAGCGAGTGCACGAGCGGTTTGTATAAATACATGCTGCTCACTTCACTGGCCAGCATGCGGATGTAGTGGAACAACGTCACGCTGCCAATCTCAGCATCGGGCACCCTGAAAATATCGCGGTCCTGGTAAGTCAGCGTGGTTTCGATCATCCGGTATAACGGGATGATGACCAGCACAAACATTACCAGCAGCAGGATGAGGGACAGAATGACCTTAGGGCTGCTAAGCCAGCGGCCAAACCGTCTTGAACGCGCTACAAACCGTTCAGAAAAGAATGCTTCCGTTTTTGCTGTACTTGCCATGAGATCTCCTTATCGAAGGTCAAGATTCATGGAAATTTTTCAATTTTTCTCGCAGATGGTCTAATTGATCGAGATTGTCAAGCACGTCTTTTTGGTTCCGCCTAGCTACCTCAAGCAGAACAGTGTTGATGATGGTCATGGGAACCACCAGGGAATGAAATTCAGAAACCGGACCGCGTTTGGCAGCCAGGATGATATCCGCCTTATCCCCGACGATCGAGCCCAGGGTATCGGTGAGCAAAATCACCGGGCAATTTTTCTCGTTGGCGCGGTCCAAAACGATATGCAGCATGGGGTTGACATCAAAAAAACCAATCGCAAACAGCAGATCATCCCGGTTCATCAGCAGCAGGGGTTCCAACGTTTCGCGCCCGGCTGTGGTGAGCGAGATCACCTGTTTTCCAAAGCGCGTCAGGCGCAGGCTGAGCATGTTCACCAGGATAGTGGACGGCCCGGTCCCATACACGTAAATCTTTTTTTGACGGACGATATGCTCTACAGCCTGGTGTAGCGCATTCCGATCGATGGTTTGCAGCGCCATGGTCAGATAATCGATCTCGGTGATGGTGACCTTTTCGAAGACGTCACCTTCCTCCCGGAGATCCTCCAGCCGGCTGCGTAAACGTTCGGAATGCGTCACCCGGTTGCGGAAAGCATCCTGCAGCACACTGCGCATGGCAGGATAGCTGTTGAAACCCAGGGTGCGTGCAAATCTCACGATGGTAGCCTCACTCAGCCCCAGTCGGTCGGCCAGTTCGCTGGCAGCAATAAAAGCGCATTCCTCCTGGTTCTTACGCAGGTAATTCGCAATCCGTTTTTCGCTTTTGGTAAGCCCAGAAAACCGGTCACCAATTAATTGACCAAAGTCGACATGAGTCAGGGTACCATCATTCATCCGACACCTCTATGGATTGGTCACGCGATCAGGGGGGAAACAAAATTGGAAAAAATGAAATACTACATTCAGATAATGATCATACATGATATTGCCCTGTTTTGCAAGTGGTCTTGCATCATTTGATCAAAATGTTGCCCTGGTGGTAATTATTCAGGGTCGAGGAGCGCGGCGATTTGGGGTGTCGTCCAGAGGGCCGCCGCGGTGGTATCTACTGCCAGATCGCACAACTGCAACTGGGGGATATAGCAGGTCTGCGCCATGGGAAACTGCGACTGAAAATAGCGGTTGCGGAAGTAAGTGGGTTCGTATTTTTTTCGGTAATCAATATCGCGTTTCCATTTGCGTTTGAGCCGGATCTCGTCATCGGTGAGGTAAACCACCTTGATGCCAATCCGTGCGGCTGCCTCCGGGATGAGAAACGGGAAATTGCCTTCGATGAAGATGATATCGGCCGGTTCAATATGGATCGGTCTGCCGTCCGGTTTGAGCTTACCGTCCAAATTGTGGCTGGAGGTGGCGTCGATAAAATCATAGCGAGGGGTGGTGATGGCCTGCCCGACGGTGATGTCAGTCAGGCATCGCAAAAAGAGATCCAGGTGGATGGCATGCGCGCCCAATGAATGGATGCCCCTGGCTTCCCGCTCGTCACGGTCGGTGAGGAAATGATCCATTTCAATGGATGTTGTGCGCTGGCCCTCGTCCGCAAAGGCGGCATGCAGCCGTTCGACGATCTCGGTTTTGCCGGCCGCGGTCGGCCCGGCGATGGCCAGAACAATCGGCGAACCTTTGAGCCGGATCAGCTTTTGCACCAACCGGATGAAACAGGCGTCGATTTCCGCATTAGCCTCTTTGAACTGCCGGTATCCTACATCCTGCACATGCTCAAGCGCTTTTTGCTTGGGTTCATACTGGCGCCACGGGGTGCGATTCAGGTGTTCACGTACCGCCTCGGTGAAATAAAATGTGCGGGGTAAAAAGTAGAAGCCACGGATGTCAAAGTAAAAGAATTGCTGCACCCATTCCGGGCTGTATGCGTTGAAGAATAATCCGGCCATCAGCGTCTGGTTCAGTTTGACGATAGATTCATCCAGTACAATCGCGCCGTCGCGTTCGGGTTTGATCTGAATGCTCTCATAGAAGGCAGGCGATTGGACAAGCTGCTCGATCTCATCGCAGGGAGGAAGCTTGACCGTATCCCAACCACCGGCGGGGTGCCAGGGATGCATGCAATAGCGGAACTCGTACGGCTCGAGTTCCGCCAGACCCGGGTTGATCAGCGCCATGCGGGTGGAAAGGGTTTGTAAGAATTCTTTTTCAGTGAAAGAAACTGTTTGAGTGGTCATGGGTGTCCTGTTGTGAGGGGAATTTATACCCTCACCCCTTTATCCCCGCCCCCGAAGGCGAGTAGAAACTGCGCAGAATTAATTTATGATCCAGAGGGCAAATCAGCCTTATGGGCTGTATTTCGCCACTCGAAAGGCGTTGGCCATGGCGATCGACATGACCTCTTTGGCCGGGATGGTCCCCAGGCTGCCGTGTGCGCAGGCACGCTCGCCAAAGTGTGCCACGCCATCTTCGCGCACATATTTACCGTACAGCAGCAGCGGCACCGGGTGCCAACTGTGCGATTTGAGCACCGCCGGCGAAGAGTGGTCGCCGCCGATGATGACCACATCCGGGTTCAGTGCTGTCAGACGCGGGAACTGCCGATCGACCTCCTCAATCACCTTTACCTTGGCGTCAAAGTCGCCCAGTTCGCCGTACGTGTCCGTTTGCTTCACATGCACATAGAAAAAGTCATAGTCCTTCCAGTATTTTTCCAGCGTGCTGAACTCGTCGGCGATTTCCACGCCGTCCACATCCAGCACCCGCATGCCGGCCAGACGCGCCACCCCGCGATACATGCCGTTCACCGCCACGCAAGCCGCCTTCAGGTGAAAGCGCTCCGCATATTGCGGCAGCACCGGTAGTTTGGCAAACCCGCGCAGGGTGATCATGTTGGACGGTCGCTTGTCCTGTAACAGCAGTTTTGCCTGCGCAAGAAACTGGTTGGTAATTTCGGCCGCGCGCGTTGAATCCGGTCGAAGCGCTTTCACATCCAGCAGCCTGCGGCCCGGGATGAGCGGATCGGTCTCGGTCAGGCCGTCGCCCAGTGGCGGGTAGCCCTCCGCGGCGCGTATCACACAGGCAAAACGGTGTTCCTTGATACGGCGCAAAAAGATTTCGGCTCCCTCCACCCGGATGGTACGCAGCAGATCCAGCAGTTCATCCGCCTGTTGGTTGGGGATTCGCCCGCCGCGCCGGTCCACCAGCAGGCCTTCCGGGTCAATGGTGCAGAAGTTCCCGCGTGCGGCCACATCATCGGGGTACAGATCAAAGTCGACCCCCAATGCCTCCAGCGCTCCGCGTCCGATTTCGTACCGGATGGGGTCATACCCAAAGATGGCCAGGTGACCCGGTCCGCTGCCGGTGGTGATACCGTTCGCCACCGGAATGGTCAGCCCCAGCGCCGAGTGCTCCGCCAGCGCGTTCATGTGCGGTGTAAAAGCCGTCTCCAGTTCGGTCTTGCCGCCGGGTTCGCGCGGCAGACCGCCCAACCCGTCCATGATCAGCAGCACCATTTTTGTGTCACCCGGCTGCATCAACCGGTGGATGAGGGTCTCGTCCGTGTCTGTCATGGCTGTTCACCTTCCCGGGCCGGGAAAAGTCTCCCCTGCCCCAGCGTCATGGCCGCGTAAGTGCGGCGCGTTTTCTCATAGTTGCCGCCCCGGTCCAGAGCAATTCCGCGCCCGGTGCCGGTGGCTACCTGCCCCAGGTCGATCTCCGCCAGTTGGGTCTCCAGTTTGGCCAGCAGGGTCGGCGCGCTTCCCGGTGCGGTGCTGCGGCCGTCAAAAATGATATGCAAATATACCTTATTCAATCCGGCTTGTTTGGCCATTTTGATCAATGCCAGGGGGTAGTCAATTGAGCCGTGCGAGCTTTTTTCGGTCAGCAGACCGATCAGGTGCAGCGCGCTCCCCCGTTGGCGCACATCCTCGATCACCCGCGTGAACACCTCATTTTGGGCAAAAGCGCCGTCTTTCAGGGCCTGATCGAGGCGCACATCATCCTGCGAGATGACGCGCCCGGCCCCCAGGTTGAGATGCCCGGCTTCCGAGTTTCCAGCCTTGCCACTTTGCAGCCCGGCTTCCTCACCGGATGCCCCAAGCCGGCTGTTGGGGTAATCACGCAGCAACCCATCCCATACCGGCGTATTCGCCAGGAAAGTCGGGTTGCCTTCGTCCTGCTCGCCGATGCCCCAACCGTCCAGGATGATCAGCAGCACCTTGCGCGGACCGCCCCACGGACAGGCTGGCGCCAGGTCTTTCCCCGCCATGGCTTGAGGGGTGTCAATTCCAAGGGCGCGCAAAATGGTGGGTGCCACGTCCGCGAGCCGTCCGTCCTGTACCAGCGACGGTTGACTTTGCCGCGGATCCACCAGGATGAACGCCACCGAGTTGGCGGTGTGTGAAACGTGATCGGAGCCATCCGGGTTGATCATCACCTCCAGGTTGCCATGGTCGGCGGTGATGAGTGTCACATAGCCTGCCCGGCGTGCGGCATCCACCACCCGGCCTAAATGGGTATCCACCAGTTCTGCGCAGCGGATTTTAGCCGGCCGGTTGGAAGTATGTCCGATGACATCCCCATTGGCGAAATTGACTGCGATGAAATCGACCCCATCCTCCAGCCCCTGGATCACACGATCGGCCACCTGCGGCAGGCTGAGCTCTGGAACCTGGTCAAACGGTACACCTTTGGGCGAGGGGATGCGCACGTCCTGTTCGTTCTCATAAGGCTGGTTGTTTCCGCCGTTGAAAAAGAAGGTGATGTGCGCGAATTTTTCAGATTCAGCCACATGCAATTGACGCAAACCGGCCCGGCTGACCATTTCAGCCAGGGTGGGGCTGATTTTGGATGGCGCAAAGGCCACCGGCAGATCCTTAAACTTTTCATGGTACAGGGTCAGGATCACGAAGGTGAGGTTTTCCATATATTCACGGGAAAAATGGCTGAACTCTCGCTCGGTGAAGGCCTCGGTGAGCTGTATTTCGCGCTCTCCGCGCCTGCAGCAGAAAATGACGGCATCGCCGTCCCGCACCGGCCCCACCGGTTGGCCGGTTTCATCCGTCAGTACCAGCGGCTCGAATGAATAATCGGTCTGCCCTTCGGCATACAGGGTTTGGGTTGCCGCCGCCAGCGCCAGAGCGCCGTAACCAGATTTTACCTGTTCCATATCCGACTCCATTCTGTCCATGAACAAGGCACGCGCCCGGGTCAATCCCCGTTCACGCCCTGAAAATGATCCAGCAAATCACTCAGACGGCCGATGACCAGATCCGGGCGGGTGGTATCACTGAACGGCTTTTGGCGGGCTTCTTCATCCAACATCAGGATCACCATGCCAAAACCGGCCGCCCGGGTACCCTCCACATCACGGTCGGGATTGTCGCCCACATAGGCGCAGCAGGCCGCTTCCACTCCGGCACGGCGGGTGGCTTCCTCGTAGATAGCCGGATGCGGCTTGCGGTATCCAAATACCGAGGAGAGCATGACCGACTTGAAATACGAGGTCAGGCCCTCTTCATCCAGCCAGTCCGGGATCTCCTGGGTAGTGATGAGATTGCTGATGATGCCCATCACGTATCCGCGCCGGGTGAGCTCGATGATGGTGCCTTTAGCGTCCGGCGGCACAATCCGCCGGCCGGAAGCCTGGCGGTACTGGTAGGTGAGTTCGTGCGCGGCAGTCAGTATGCGTTCGGCGGGTAAATCTGGTAGCAGCCAGCGTGTCCACAATTCTTCTTCGGGGGCTTCGCGCATCTCCTGAAAAGCCCACTTGCGGTAATCCTTATAGCGGGCGTCGATTTGAGTACAAAACGTCTCGGGATCACAGTCAACCCCGGCCAGCCGGGTGATTTCCCGCCGGGCTTTGCCTTGATGCGCGGGGTCTTTGATCAAAAATCGCAGGGTGTTGCCGACATCGAGAAAAATGGCCCGGATGGGTTTGTCCATGACTGCTCCTGTTTTTTTGGAACTTTGTTCTTTAGATCACTGAATGGGCATTCCGCTGTCACGGTTATTCCCATCTGCCTAAAAATTTTTTCGTCAAATGATTGACCTCGAAGAGTGGTCAGCGATACACCCCACCCCTGACCCCGCCCCTCCGAAGGGGCGGGGAAATTTTATTGTGAGCGTGGTGGCGCTGCGGACTGCGCCACCACGCTCACAGGCGGGAAAATCACACTGAGCGGCGATCATCGGCCAAAGAATTCGAGTGAACAACGTTTTTGTTGCGCTCCCGCTTGCAGAAGCCGCATGAAAAGCAATGCGATGCGGGAAGGGATTTTGAAGCATGACAAGCAGAGCAGCCCATCCTCTGCAATGGGCGGGATCCTGATTTGTGATAGAGGAGGTGCAGCGGACTGCGCCACCACGCTCACAGGCGGGAAAATCACACTGAGCAGTGATCATCGGCCAATGAATCCGAGTGAACAACGTTTTTATTGTGCTCCCGCTTGCAGAAGCCGCATGAAAAGCAAATCGATGCGGGAGGGGAT
>CAZHMZ010000089.1:0-15040 GCA_964532655.1 uncultured Anaerolineaceae bacterium | reverse complement strand
TTCAGACATCCCTGCTAACATATCAAGTGTGCTTTGAGCATACTTTTCCCATATCACACTCCACGAAGAAACACCTTTGCTGCGTGCCAGTACCACATAATCAGAACGCAGGGTTTCCAGCATGGAGGAACGAATAACACGCGCAACAACAGCAGCAGCAGCCGCCCCGAGTGTGAAACCCGGTAAGATCAAATGCTTGATCGAGCTAACCAATGCGACTCGATTGCCCGTCAAAATACTATCCAAAACAAAAAAACCTGTCTGGAAGACGAGATGGTCCTCATAAGCGATGCGCCCCTGAACTGGTAGCCAGTGCAAACGCACCGAGAAAAGCAAGATCAGGATAATCCCCAGCCAAAAACCGGGCATGGAGATTCCCAGAAAAGACCCCGCCATGCTTAATCGATCCAGCAAGGAATTCTGCCAGATAGCCGATAAAATTCCCACCGGTAAGGCAATAATCAATGTAAAAATGAGAGCTGCCACCGCAAGTTCGATGGTGGCTGGCAAACGTTCTTTAATCAAATCAACCACAGGTATCTTTTGAACATAGGAATAACCCAGATCACCTTGTACAGCATCTTTAAGGAATAACCAGAGCTGTACCGGAAGAGGAGATCGAACTCTCATGATTTTATGGTGATATTTCGTCTTTCTGATCCCTTGGTACAATGCTGAAATGTCCTATGAATCCCATGTTTTCACACATTATTCTTTAACATTGGAGAGGCGATTCTATCCATTAAAAATTTTCTCGATCGATAGTGAAAACTATCGATCGAGGTACCAAATTGAAAGTCTTCTCTGGAAAGAATATTTACTTCTAAACGTATTCCTTCTCACTCGGTTTTTCAAACGCCAGGCTGCTTTGTCGCAACTTCATTCTAACCATATCAGCGGCATAATAAACCCCAACCGTGTAGGGTTCAACGACAGGGATACCGAGCATCTCCTCCAGTCTGTCCCGCATTGCCATCATGCCAGTACAACCGAGGACGATCGCTTCAGCGCCATCTTCTTCAATGGCTTTTATCGCCTCGCGATAGATTGCTTGTGTGGCAATCTCTTCATTTTCAAGATCCAAAACCGGCACATTGGCAGATCGTACTGAGGCGAGTCTATCCATATATCCATATTTCTGGATGTTACTACGGATTAATTTTGCTGATACAGGAAGAACGGTGATGACTGAGAATCGCTTGCAAAGCATCATCGCTGCGAGATGGCTTGCCTCACCAGCACTTACAACAGGTAAATGGGAAATTTCTCTTGCTGCGTCTAATACCGGATCAGCCGCACAATCTATTAGAACAGCATCACATCCCTCACTTTCAGCCGAGACCACTTGTTCGATGATTGATGCCGCACCCATGGCTTCATCATAAGAGGATTCCATCGATTCTGGTCCATGTTTTATGTTCACAACCAGTAATTCCAATTCATCGGTAGCCAATGCTTGTCGTACTGCAACATTAGCATCGTAGAATTTTTGGCTTGTGTTACACATAATCGTCTTAATTTTCATTTTTCCCCAGTCATTTTTATCGTGTTTATTGGCAGGACAATATTTTGAAATGATCACCTCACCTCTGTTACAGTAGCTTTACCTTGTCGGTCATGTTACTTTCATTCTGTATCGAGGTGAGGTGAATTCATTATTTACCGTCTACCAATGCATCCAATTATTATTTGTCTGTAAAGATACTGATGTCAGGCATAAAGAATGGATAACCCATCAGGTATGCGTCAATTTTCCCATCTTTCGTCGCTTGTGCAGCCGGCCAATCGATGTACGAAGATTGATAACCTACACGTTCAACAAGATCAGCGATCCAGGCTGTGGGGCAAAGCTCATCTACAATGTAATTTTGTAGATCAGCATATTTTTGATACCGCTCATCTTTGTCGATAGTCGCCATGGCATCTTCAATTTTTGCATCCAATTCATCATTGGCGATCCAACTGGCGTTCTCATAAGTGCCAGCCGTCTTGCTATGGAACTGGGATTCCAGCGTGGCGCCAGCTTCATTAAATTGCGGGCCAGAGTTAATAGTGACAGCATGGGGTGTTGAATCTGCTGAACTCACCCGTTCCTGCGTAGTTGTCCAGGGGCCTTTATTAATTCTGACATTAATACCAAGCTCTGCACAAGCTGCCTGGAATGACAGAGCTACTTTCTCAAGCGAGCCGCCCTCACCACTGTAGAAAAACTCAATTTCGTAATCGCCAATTGTGTCGGCATACTTTGATTTCGCCAGATACTCTCGGGCTTTTTCCAGGTCGTAAGAGAATTCGGTAGTGTCAATATGTCCAGATGTAAAGTTTGATACAGGGCCAATCGGTTTAATTGAACCAGTAAAAGCTACATCTAATAACGTGTCATAGTCTACCAAATAGCTCAATGCTTTTCGAACATTCACGTCATCGGTCGGGGGCAACGTGGTATTAAAGAATATGTTTTGCACCAGGCGGGTCGAATATGAAGCAAGATCAACTCCGTCAAGAGCATCCATGGCGGCAAGACTTTCTGGGGATTGCCACATATCAGTAATTTCAAGGGTTTGAGTGGACATCATCGTGCGAACGGTGGCAGGTTCAAAACCATAGATGATCTTAAATTGTGCGGGAGCGTTTTCTTTCCCATCCCAGCCCATGTGCCAATCCGCGAACTTATCAGCCAGGAAATAATCGTTCTGTACTAATTCAGCCACTTTATAGGGCCCAGAACCCGCGTCATTGCTCAGCAGCCAATTTTTCCCATAGTCGCCAAATTCGCCATATGCGCCATCAGCGAGATGCTGCATAACCAGATCTTCATTCAAAATATACAGACGAGCGAGTGTTGAAACAAACGGACCATTCGGGGTGTTGAGGTGGAATGTGACTGTATAATCATCATCCGCAGTGACATCCTCGATGATGGATGAGTATAGGTAGGCAAAACCTTCACCAATTGTGATCATGCGCTTCGTGGTAAACACGACATCTGAGGCTTTGAATTCAGAACCATCATGGAACAAAACGCCCTTTTTCAGTACAAAGGTGTATGCTGTTCCGTCCTCATTCACTGTCCAGCTTTCAGCCAAATCAGGAACAACACCATCGCCTCTCGGGAAAATCAAGGTATCGTAAATGTTGCAGTAAGCAATGCTGCTCGCATTACCGGCATGTGTTGCAGGATCCAAAATCGGAGTGCTGTCAGCAGTTAATCGAACGATGCTTTCACGGGCAGTTGTAGCCACCGCTTCTTCTGATACAGGTGCTTCATTTTCGGTTGCCGGAGATGTTTCCTGAGCGGCGGGAGCAGCCCCAGTTGAGCAACCAGCCAATACAATGATGCTCAAGCAGATCAGAAAAATTCCAAAGACATTCTTTTTCATCAGATTCTCCTTATCTCAAACATTATTTTGGTTGTAAAACCATACGCTATTACTTTTCACAAAGAAACTTATACCTTCCAGTCAAACAGTAAATTGGTTATTTCGATTTTTTACTTAATATGACTTTTTTCCTCCTGCTAGAACAATTTATGTTTTTCAAAATATCTAATCGTTTATCAACTTATTAAGTTTTGGACCCCGGATTTTCATCATAAAGATGGCATCGAACGCTATGGTTTGGAGCAATGTCCTTCATGACCGGATCCTCAGTGAGGCATATATCCATCTTATAAATGCATCTCGTATTGAAACTGCAGCCTTTCGGAATATCTACAGGCGATGGGATATCTCCCCTGCTTTCTACTTTTGCTGGCTTTAGCTTTTCTTCTTCTTCGGATATCACAGGAACAGCCGAGAGCAGCATTTGTGTATAAGGGTGAAGCGGCTTTGTGTAGAATATTTCGGTTGGGGCAATTTCACAGATCTTGCCAAGATACATAATGGCAACCCGATCAGATACATTTCGCATTACACCCATATCATGTGTAATAAACATGTAAGTTAAGCCAATTTCCTTCTTAAGTCTCATAAGCATGTTGATGATCTTGGCTTGAATCGAAACATCCAGTGAAGAAGTTGGCTCATCGAGAATAATGAACTTAGGGTTACTGCACAGAGCCCTTGCGATCGAAACTAATTGTTTCTCTCCGCCACCAATCGCGGAAGGTGATTTATAAATAAAATCTGGCGGCAGTTCCACCATATTTAAGATTTCATGGATCTTTCGATCAATATCCTGCTTCTCAACGATTTTATGCACTCGCAAAGGTAGACTTAATATCGAGTGAACATCTTGATATGGGTTTAATGATGAGCCAGGATCTTGAAAAACGATTTGGGCAGAACGTTTGAAATTTTTACTACGCCCTTTTGTCTCGGAGGTTATTTTCTCGCCATTAAATTCAATAGTGCCGCCAGTTTGTTGATACATGCCCATCACGGTATAAGCAATGGTGCTTTTTCCTGAGCCAGATTCACCTACAAGTCCTAACACTTCTCCTTCATTAATCTTTAGCGAGACGCCATCTACAGCACGCACAAATTGGTTTTTACCAACTTTAAAGTACATGTAAAGGTCATTTAGAGTTAATAATGGGTGAGTATCCAAAGATTATTTCCTTTCTCTAAAAATTCCTTCTTCTGATAACGGATATTATTTCTGGTATTTGTGACATGCCACGAGATGACCAGGTAAAAATTCATTCAAATGAGGCTTCTCTTCCAAGCAAATGCTCATGCAGTCTTTACAACGATTACTAAAGCGGCAACCTTTTGGGGGATTAATATAGTTGGGAACATAGCCGTATATCCCATCAGACAATCCACCACCTGAAAGTTTTGGTACACACTCCAACAAACCTACTGTATAAGGGTGCAGTGGGTGATCAAAAAGATCTTGTGTCCGGCAACATTCAACGATATTTCCAGCGTACATCACATAAATCCGGTCCACCAGTTCTCTTGCAACACCCAGTGAATGGGTAATCATGATTAATGAACGTTTTTTCTCCTCAACTAAAGTTCTTAGCAAACTGTGAATTTGCTTTTGCACGGTAACATCAAGGGCTGTGCCTGGTTCGTCAGCGATAATCATTTCCTTAGGCGTCACCAACGAAATGGCGATACAAATCCTTTGACGCATTCCACCGGAAAGTTGATGAGGATATGAGTTCATAATTCTGGATGGGTCTGAGAGCATCACGTCTGTAATAGCCTTTTGTGCTGCTGAAACCATGCTCTCTTTATCTTTCGAATCAAAATTCCCTGAATACCTAATGACATCCATCATTTGTTGACCAACCGTAAATACGGGATTCAGGGCAGCCATGGGCGATTGAGAAATCATGGAAATTTTCTTTCTTCTGATTTCAAGCATCTGATTTTGAGGTAATTTGAGAATGTCTACACCATCAAAAAAAATGTTGCCGCCTTTCGGAACGATCGCGTTTCCATCATCCATCAGACGCAAAATTGTTTTCATTGTTGTGGTCTTACCACAACCCGATTCGCCCACAACCCCAATTTTTTCGGCTTTATCAACATGCAAATCGATACCGTCTACAACTTCCGCATTTCCTCGATATGTTCTGTACCATACACGTAAATTCTTAATATCCAGTAATCTCGCGTTGTCCATTACTGTCTCCCTTTATCAAACATATCTCGGATACCGTCTCCCAAAAAATTAAAACCAATTATTGTGAAGATCACCCCAATGGATGGGAAAATTGTCATCCACCACATGTCAGGCATGTACTTTGCGCCATCTGAAATCATCTGACCAAACGCAGGGGTTGGTGGTTGTTCGCCTAAACCGACGAAACTTAGCGCAGCTCCTAACAAAATTACCCAGCCGACGTCCAGTGCCATTTTTGTTAAGATTGGTGAAAGGCAGTTCGGTAACAGTTCATTGACCAAAATATGCCATTTTGATGCACCGATGAGATCGGCGATTTTTACAAAGTATTCCTCACTGTAACCTACAGCGTTGCTATAAGCTAAACGCGTGTACCATGGCCACCACATAATGGTTATCACCAGCATCGTATTGGTCATATTGGGTTCCAATAAAGATGCAACTGACAAAGCCAATATCAGTGGAGGCAGAGCCAAAAATACATCTGTAATCCGCATAATTACAGTGTCAATCCAGGTACCATGGTAATAACCTGCAAGTAGACCGAGGAAAACTCCGAATGGTACCGAGATCCCCAGAACAACAACGCTCATCAGCATAGCGCCACGAAAAGAGTAGATAACCCTGGAAAAAATATCTCTTCCGAACACATCTGTCCCAAACCAGTAAGTCGAATTGGGTGAAAGACTTGCATTCTTATAATCAACAAACTGCACTACATGTTGGGGAAATTTCATAAATACTTGCGGGAAGATAGCGAATACGATGGAAACCAGGACTATCACTAATCCGATAATGGATAATCTGTTTCGCCGAAAGTTGTACCAGTAGATTTTTAAATTTTCTACAGTTGAGGGTTTCAACAACCTTCGCTTTGAGGTAATTTGGTGGGTGACTGCAATCATTATTTCCACTCCTACTAATTTGACAATCGGATACGTGGATCAAATAAAGCCACGACCAAATCAACTAGAAGATTCACGACAAGAAATATCACGCCGATAATCAAAACAACAGCGCAGATTGCATTGAGATCTTTATTCAGCATCGCATTGATTCCATAACGTGAAAGACCTGGCCAATTGAAGATTTTTTCTACCAGGAAGGCATTTCCCATCATCGCTGCGAAATCCAATCCCATTACCGTAAAAAATGAGGCTGCAGAGGGTTTGAACAAATATTTGCCCATGAGCTTATTTCTGGGTAAACCGTAGGATTTCGAGACCGTCATATATTCTTTGCTAAGGTTCTCGGTCAGTGAATTTCTTAAAATTCGAGCATCCTGAACCATTCCACCCAACGAGAGAGCGAAAGCCGGAAGCAAAATATGCAGAAATGCATCCCAGGCAATTTTAACTTTTCCTTGAATCAAAGCATCGACAATAAAGAAATTAGTAACAGGAGTCGGTGTTGCTACCCCCGGGCTTAACCTCCCTAATACCGGAATGACAGGCCATACATAGCCAAATAGTAAGAGAAGCAAAACTGCCACGACAAAGGCTGGAATTGCGATCCCTGCATAAGAGAGGAAGCGAACCGCATCATCAACAAACGAATCTTTGTAGTTAGCGGCCAATCTGCCAAGGAAAAGTGAACCAGCAGCCATAAATATCCCGGAAATAAAAATTAGCTCAAGTGTGGCAGGAAGAAATTGCTGGACATCTGTGCTGACAGATCTTTTTGTGACCAGGGAGATGCCAAAATCGCCATTCAATGCATCTCTCATCCAGTAGGCATACTGTTTATATATTGGCTGGTCCATGTACAATTCTTTATTCAAGGCGTCAACTGCCGCTTGTGTTGCACGAGGGCCGAGTGCCAAACGCCCGGGGTCGCCAGGAATTACACGGGACAATACAAAGATCATGATTGAAACACCAAATAGCACAAAGATCCCAAGAAATAGCCTTTTCGCGATAAATCGCAGCATCTCAAGATTCCTTTCCAAGTTGTTCGATTAATTTATTTGGCAGCATATATTTCATATTCCTAGACTGTATTGTTGCATCGAAGTTTTGGGTTTTATCAAAATGATGGCTATCTGATGTAAAGGTTATTTCGCTGTGACAAATCCCTCACATATCTCGATTATGGATTAAGGATACTGAAGCTCAGAATTAGAAAGGTGTAAAGCTATTTAGGTTGACTTTTGTTCAGACCCTGGGCGATTTGCTTTTCAACTAGCAAGTAAGCAATCTCTCTTAAAAATTGTTTGAATTGGTCTTCGTCAATCATACAGAGAGTTTTCTTCTCTGTGATTTGTTTTTTTATTTCACTCCATTCGGTATCACTTGTGATCTCTAATGCGACTCCAAAATCGATCAATTTTTCCATGACTTCAACCAGGCGGAGAGGGCCATAAATGGCAGGCTCATCGACGCATCCAATTGCACTTGAAATACAGAATGATAAAATCTCGGTAAGTTCTTCTTTCAATTTGAAGCACTCCAAGTATTGTGAATAACCACCTCATCTAAGGGCCGCCGGCGCGGGACAGAAACCGTTGAACTGCTGTGTCCCAAAGTGATCAGTAATTCAGGTTGAATATGCCCCGGTAAATTTAAAATGTGCTGGACAATGGATGAGTCGAAAGATTTCACCACGCAGCTTCCGAGATCAATATCTGTTGCCGCAAGCATAATATTTTCAGCAGCCATACAAATATCCATCAAAGCTAAATGTTCACTGCCTAATTTACCGCCTTTTTTTCTTGCCAAATCCTGATCAGAGCAAAGGACAATTACGCAGGGTGGATTTCCATTAATGCCCGGAGAAAAGGAAATAATCAATTTAAGAATTTGGGGGTCATCCACTACGATGAATTTCCAAGGTTGAATATTGCTTCCTGAGGGCGCCATAATACCAGCCTCAATCAGCTTTAAAACATCCTCGTAAGCAACTGGTTGCTCAGAATACTTCCTTATGCTTCGACGCTTGTAAACACATTCTAATAGTGGATGACCTGGCATAACGCTACCTATTGTGAAATTTTTTCTTCGAGCGGAACATAATCCATATCAAAACCAAAGGCATTGGGGCTCAATGCCAGCAGGCCGCGTTCGGTCCGGAAAACATCGCGTGCCTTCATGGCAATCACTGAGACTTCCATGCCGACTTTAATTACATTATTCGTATAGGGTTGGCCAGTCTTTGAATCAATGATTTGGATCATATCTGGGCTCGTGACGAAAACCTCACCGTTTTTCCAACACATATGATTTTCATTCTTGAGCCAAACTTTTAACTGGGTGCCTTTGTAATCACCTGAACCTGTAATTGTGTGGGTAGCCCAATAGTAATCGTTACGATCTTCAACTGTTTTGTCAGTCACCTTACCTTTGCAAATCACATAACCACCAACCTCAGCCGCGATGGTATCAGCGGGATCTTTGCCTTGTTCCACTGCTTCTCGCAAAGTTTTTCCCACCTTATAGCATTCTGTCATTGTGCCTGGAATGAGGGCTTTTTTGGTGTCAGCAGCATTTGCGAAGAAACCAGCCTGGGCGCTTCTATTGAAGCCAGCCACAGCGATCTGTTTACCAATTCTTTCAGCCATACGCCAGTTAATGGCGCTTTCGATCGTAGAGATATTTCCCCAGCCATCACAAGCAACAATAGGCATCAGAGATTGTTCAAAAATAAAGGGAGTGGTTTGTTGAATTTCGGGGATCGCGCGACCAGTATAATCG
Source organism: uncultured Anaerolineaceae bacterium (assembly GCA_964532655.1). Classification (GTDB taxonomy): domain Bacteria; phylum Chloroflexota; class Anaerolineae; order Anaerolineales; family Anaerolineaceae; genus JAJFTV01. The sequence continues at coordinate 5,774 of CAZHMZ010000089.1, read as the reverse complement.
CCATCCAGCGAGATAATCCCCATCTCAGCCGCAGCGCAAATACAGGCAGCCGAGTTTGCACCGCCGAGTTCAATCGGAACCAATGCGCTGATCTTCTGATTTTTCTTTTCTTCCAACCCTTTAAGTGCCCGAACCATTTCGGCGGTTTCATCATAAAGGGCATCACCCAGGCCGTAGATCACTTTCATCTCCTCGCGTACACTTGCGCTGGGTCCAGCCAATGAACCCATCAAAAAGGGGCAACCGGAATACTCATCATCTTTCATTTCATCCATTGTCACCCAACCAACTTCGTTGCCTTTGTTAAGTTGGTCCATTAAGAGATCGATCCCGCGATCGTACGAGCCGCCGCCTCCGGTGCCATAAAAGGTCAATCCGCGAACAAAATCTTCTACTTCTTCTCGATTATGTAAAACAAATTTGCTCATGGTGATTTCTCCTTAAATAATTTGTAACCAATTCAAACAAGTAAAACTAATCAACCTGATTTATCTCCAGGGATTAATTCGACATCAAGGGTCTATATTCTGCATCAAAGCCGAAGAATTTCGGGCCAAGAATTGCGATACCTTTTTCGGTCATAAACTCTTTCCTGGCTCCTACACCGATAACCGATACTTTCATACCAACCGCCATCTTTGGATTGGTAACAGGTTCTCCTGTCTCGGTATTGACAAGAGAAATCATATCCGGGCTGGTGCAAACGACTTCATCATCGATCCAGCACATATGGTTTTCGTTCTTAAACCATACTTTACATTTGGCATCGCCATTCTGGATGGTAGTGGTACCCCAATAATAACCACCCTTATCTTCGGTTTCTTTGTTGATAACCTGTCCCTCAAACAGCAACTTAGCATCGAGTTTCTTTAAAATCGCCTGAACTGGATTTCCATTCGTCTCACGAGTTTCTCGAATCAGCTTGCCCAGTTCGAAACATTCTGTCAAGGTGCCAGGGATGATGCAGTCGCGCATATCTTTACCTGTCATCAGGAAACCTGCATCTCCTGTGAGGCTATAGGCCGAAGTTGAAATAATCTTGCCGATTCTTTCAGACATCAAGTAATTAATTGAGTTCTTGATAAAACAGACATTGCCCCACAGATCAACGCTTGAGATCGGGCAGAGTTCTTTATCTTGCAGGTAAGGAGTTGTTTGTTGAATTTCGGGGATTGCTCTTCCAGTAAAGTCACCGTCAATGACCGGTACGTCATTCAAAACGCTGGCCGCAACACCGCCAGGAGTATTTGCACCACCCAGTTCGATCGGAACAATCGCTTTGACTTTTTTACCCGTGAATGCCTCCAGTTCTTTTACAGCCTCAGCCAAAGTCTCACTATCTGTAAATTTTGGCTCTTCAAGACCAAAGAACTTCATCTCTTTAATTAACTCTTCAGTCCAAGGGGCGATAGAACCCATCAGGAAAGTGCAAGCAATGTATTCATCATCAGCTACTTCATCTGCACTAATGAATTTGATTTCCTTGCCGTTATTCAAGAGGGCCATCAATGATTTAATACCATTCTCTACAAGACCTCCGCCACCTGTGCCATAGAAAGCACAACCTCTTACAAAGTCTTCAACTTCTTGTTTTGTTTTTATTTCTCTGATTGCCATCTTTTACTCCCTAAAACTTCTCGAAACGGATTTGGGTTTATGTTCCGATTTAAATTGTCTTTGTTCCTTTGCCTAAGGCAATAATAAATACGGTCATAGATCCCGACAGATTTGGGTTCAATGGAGAAAACTTATTAAATTTTCGGTAGTGATAGTGATTTTGTGCGATGGAATGGATTCAATAAGGCAGGTTATTTATCCATCTGTTAACCATTATAAGAACTTTTATGAACCTGTATATTCGCTCATTTAAGAAAAGTCATTTATCTATTTGAGATAATCGGAATATTTTGCAAGCCAGATAATAGTTGAATTGATATTCACCAGTAAAGGGATCTCGCTCCAGAATATCGCAAATTCGTTGTAAACGGTACTTCAGTGTTTTAGGATGAATAAACAGCTTTTCGGCTGTTTGTTGTAATTTTTGATTAGTATCTAGGTAAGTTTCAAAAGTTTTGACTAGTTCAGTGTTATTTATTTGATCATAATCAATTAGTTTCCCCAAGGTTTTTACAACCCATTTTGATATTTTATTCTGCAAATATACGCTCTCGAGGATTTGAAATGCTTCAATATCATCATACCAAACAATATTTTCGGTGCTATTGAGACGGTGACAATAATTAACCGAAGACATTGCTTCATTATAGCTTTCACATAATTCCACGATTGTTTCATGAAAACTTCCAATTGTAATCGGAAGATCGATTTCGCCAATGCGTTCACAGACTTTACTGTATATTTTTTTCACCAGCCCATCAAACCGTTTACGCAGTTCCATTTTCGAAACACCATCGTCGGTGGTAGGCATGATGACGATATGGTCATCCAATTCAAAATAGATATCTTCTGCTTCGTATTCCCTAACAACCTGTGTCACTATATCAATGACTTGTTCTCTGATAGATTGATTGTGCTTACAGGTTAGGCTTCGTTGAGCCTCAACGTTTATTAAATTGGATAAGTGGATCAGGATGATTAATCGCTTATTTTCGATATTCCATCCTAATAATTTGGCTTGATTTACGATGATCTCAGTAGAATCAAAATTACCGGTCATTAAATTTTCGATCAATATCTTTTTCAATTGCTTGCGGCTTTTCTTTTCTTGCTTCCTGGCCATCAAGTGGAAAGAGACTATGTTCGCAGCTTGTTCCAAATAAACAATGTCACTTTCATCCAACAGTTTTTCCGGGTCGCTGACCACAAGATATGCATCGACCATCAACTTGTCTTCAGAGAATACCGGCAGTAACCATAACTGGTAATCTGCGGCCCAATAAGTATTGGTTACAGGTTGGTTCAGGCTAGAGATATATTCAATAACATTTTCCAGATCGGGAACTAAATCTTCAGGAAAACGTCCGCTCAGGATTCGTCCGGCTGAATCGATGATAACCACGGGATACGCGACAAATTCGGCTAAAGCTTTTGCAATATCATCCAGACTACCGTCAAGCCCCACTCCCCTCATCAGCTTTTGATAGGCGTCTTGATTTGGTAAAAGTTGATGGGTCTTTTTGTCATGCAATGTTTTTGTAACAGAAGTGATGATTTTGGAGTAAGAGATTGACGCTGGTATCTGAATTAATGGCAGGCCTAGTTCTTCGGCGCGGCGAATGACTGCGGCATCCAATTCAGGAAGATGAAAGGCTTGGAAACATAATGCCGAACAGCCATTGGCGTAAAGCTTCTCAATGGTTCGAATCTGTTCTTGAATGTTGTTTACCGATGCGTAGAAGGATGTTAAAAACAGGCAATTCTTCGCATCCCATGATTCTTGAAAGGGAGATTCAATGACATCAATATGCTCAATGACATTATCCAGATTTCGTGCGCCGGCTAATACTTTACCTTGAGTTAAGCTCCCAACACTAAACGCTTCGATTACAGAAACTGCCATTTCCACTCCAATAACTTGCACCAAATAATGTGAAATTTGCCAATAACACCCGCTTCTTATGATGAGCAGCCAGAGACTATTGGGCGGGAAAGAAAATGCAGTGTAGGATTTCTGATAATAAAGGTAAATCTCAGCATCGTAACGAAGGTGCTTGAATCAATTGTACTATTATCTTGGCTATTCTTATCAAATTGATCTTGAAACGTATGCTCGACGAACAATCATAAACATACTTTCAAATGACAAAAGTGAACAGATTAAATGATAGACCCGTAGACAAAGAAGAGCTTACGAACCGCATGTTGGGATATCAATGGATGTATTTTTATTAAGGCTTACCACCTTAGGGTAAACATCCTGTTGAACAAGCAAGTATTACTAAAGTTGACTACGAAATTGGCATTTATGGAGATTTAGTATTTTGGAAATGTTTTATTATCGCTATGATCTCATTAACACCTAAGTTCGTTTTCTTGCGGGTAAAGACTCAGAACACGAGTATCAATTTATGAAGCGTACTTTCGATGATAATGGTCACAGTCAAGACTTAGGTTGTGTCCAAAAGCAACTTTGATCGAACCAAGTATTCATCATAACATCAGAGCATCGTTTATCCTAAAACACCTAAGTTAAACATTGAGCGACGGTTAGAGCTAAGGCATCAATATTTCTGATTTGATTTTTTCAACTTGGAAGCTAGACAGACATCATTATTCATTCCCCTTATCTGACTACTTCCATATAGTTTTGTCCCTCAAGAATATTATCCAGGAACGCCTTTCCAGCCGTATCAAGATCACCGTCCAGGATATATGACGCAGTGCGAATACGAATGCCATTTACTACTTCATCCAGTGGATTTGTGAGCTCTTTAGTGTAAACCAAAACCGCCTCGCCACATTGCTTGGTCATGGCGTAAAATGCGACCTGGGCGATATCGTCGCTGGCGGGGCCTTCAGAACTTTTATACTTGGTATCTAGCACACAGATCGGCTGACCAGTCTGTTGGTTATACAAAACCAGGTCAATGCGGAAAGAAAATCGGCCTTCCTGATCGATCGTCACGTTGTCTTGTGCCTTGATTCCAAAGCCGCTTGGTAGATGTGATCTTACCCACTCAGCGACGAACAATTCAAACAAGCCGGCCATGTTCACGAGGAACGGTAACATCATATGATTACCAATCTCGTAGGAGGGGCCGGTGTTATCCAGGAAGAATCTGCATAATAGATGCAGCGGCTGATAGTCCTGATTCAAACGGTTGTATAACCTACCATGGCACTCATCGGGTGTGAATGGAAGAAGCGAAACAATCTGACCGATGCTACGGTAGCATTCGCGCAAGATGGGTAAGACTCTTTCGGTGCAGTAGCCGCTTCTAAGGATGGCACTCAAAGTCCATACAAGAATCTGGTTCTCTTCAACATCAGTGGTATTTTCCTGGTCATTGCAGCGCGGCCGGGGTTCACAGGGTTTACGCAACATCTGTCGAATATCCAGCCTCCCGCGCAAGTAGGAGAGATCTTCCCTTTTGTTCACATACTCCTGGTAATATCCCTTTCGGCTGCGATCCAGAATCCGTTTAGCAAGGACGCTGGCCAGTGGCTCGTAAAACTGCTGCAATGTTTCACACTGGAAGTACCCATCCAGGAACTGAAAGCTTCGCAAGCGATAAGCGTATTCCCACATACCGAACAGGTTTTGCAACGGCACTTTAGGCTGGAGATAAAATGCCAGATCCTCAGAGAGAGGAATGAAACCAACCCATCCCAATGAGGTCAACTCCCACTGATCATCTGTTTTAAATGAAGGCTCAGTGATGGTTATCTTATCGCCAAAGTTCTGCCACAGTTGTTTGCCCTGTTCTTTCGTTATCCTGTGGGCAGGCAAGCGGAGCGGGGTATACTCTTGCAGGATAATCGGATCCGTGTGAGCTTTTATCATTGACTTACCTCGCCATAGCCGCAAGTGGTGCATATTCGGATTTGATATCTCGTGGTATATGGAGCAAAGAACAGAAGTCTTCCATTTAATAAGGATTGAAGTACGGGCTTGAACCAGATACTGATTCAACAGGCCCTTCACATAAGTTGGAATGCCTGTATACATCTGTTGCTGTCAAAAATCAAGTCCAACCAGAAAATTATCGCGATTCACCCTATACATAGGCAATGGCGCACCCGTAGAGGGTCGAACTCTCAACCTACTGATTCGAAGGGAGAAGAACATGCGTTCTATATTGTTTTTCGGGTGA
>CAZHMZ010000088.1:0-15123 GCA_964532655.1 uncultured Anaerolineaceae bacterium | reverse complement strand
AGCACCACCTGAATCTCCGGGTTAGCCTGCACCAGGGCGGCTGCCTCAACCACTACGCCCAGATCATTGGATGGCCCATGTGCGCCGGCGTACATGAGCACGAATTTGCCAGTCAGGCCGTATTTTTCGCGGAGAGGGGTGGTATCGAACGCGCGGTCAAACATGCTCGCATCCACCCCATTGGGCACCAGGGCAACCTCTCGAGCGCCGTGGGTTTTGACATGCAGGACGTAACCGGGTGAGTTGACCACCACCCGTTCGGCATGCCGGTACAGAAAGCGTTCCAACCATTTGGAAAGCCGGATCAGAAGCGGATTTTTGAGCACGCCCATCGCCACGGCAAAATCAGGCCACAGATCGCGAACCTCAAATAAAAACGGGCGTCTTTTCAAAAAGGAGAGCAGCCAGGCGCTGAACGCCTGAAAAATGGGAGGTGAAGTGCCCCATACTACATCCACACAACGCACCTGTAAACCTGCTAGGAACGAAGACATCATAAAACTGAAAAAGCTGACCAGGCGGTGCAAAAAACCCTTGTGCAGGGCGGCATAGCTCCAGGTATGGATTAACGTGATGCCTGGTTCCGTCTGGCGGATTAACTTCCAGCCCAGACCTGGTTGGCGTTTCACGCCGGTGAGATAGCTGGTAGTACCGGTAATAATGGTCACCTTGTGACCATGGGAGGCAAGCTGATGCGCCATCTCAATGTGGCGCGTACCGCCTGCTTCATCCAGCCCGACGAACGCCTGATGTATCAATAAAATATGCATAACCGTGACTCACTTATTGATAAAAATCCATCGCGTTTGCAGATGCAGCGGTGCGGTGGTCGTAACCGAAAATGCAATGGACAGGGCTGGCTCCAGTTTGGAGTAGGTGACAGACCGCCAACCCAAAACGGGATTAGCTTGCCCAGAGCCAAAAATCACCTCACCGGCCCGATGGATGGATAGGTCTGCGGATTGCGCGGACACGGCTGGCGAATTTTCTATGTTCAGGTACAGATTAATGGGTCCAACGGGGCTTTGCAGGCGGATACAGCCTTCACCTTCCCCAATGGTGAACGGCCAATCCGGGACCAGCCAGTGCAGCGTGAACAAATGTGGGGTAGCCAGGCCGCGGGAGGGCAGCAAGTGGTCTGTGATCCGCCATTCCTGCTCACCGATCTGCGCGAGGGTGCGCTGATGCAGGATGCCTGAACGGGCGTAACCATCGTGTTCGGCGGTGAGCGCAGGCTGTGAACCCGGGTTGGGCAGCAGACGGGCCTGAGCCCAATCCAGCCACAAAAACCGTCCGGCGCGCGTCATTTGATCGCGCCCGTCCATGGTGACGGTGTTATGCACCGGGGTATTGGCCAGGGCGTTATCCCAGGGTGGTTCGGCGTTGTAACGGTAGGTGCCGGCATCCACGGCGATATTCACGCCCTGCCGCCAGATTTCTACATGGAGTTGATCGGCCTGCGAAGGGCGGGCGTGAAAGTGAACCGCCCTCAACGAAGCCCAGTTCTGCGGGCTGCCCAGGCGGTGATCGTCGTTCCATGCGCCGTTTCCGCGGGTCTCCGGCAGACGGATGCCCAGCCAGTGGCACTGCTCATCCCACGGGCCTGCCTGGAGCGCCTCACAGCTGCCAAACGCCAGGCAGGCAGCCTGTGCGGTGGGGCGGTAATCACCGATACCGCCGGAAGACAGGGGCAATATCTGAGCGCCGTCATTGGCGCCCAGATTGGGGCATGCGCCGCTGATCGGATCCATCTGCGCCGCCAGCCAGCCTGCGGCAAGCCCCAGTTTCCTCATCGTTGTTTGCGTATAGCCAATTTGGGAAAGATTTGAGGATTTATCTGTATCGGAACCAGATTTTTGTTGAATGGCGTACGCACACAGCGCATCTTCCAGCATCAGGCGGTGGTAATTGACACTCTGCTGCATATAGGTGCCGTCCCCGGCAATTTGCTCATCCAATGCCCGGTTGAGAATGCGCCAGCCGTTTTTCTGCCAGAGCGTCGATTCTGGCAGCTCGGGCAGCAGCCAGCCGGCAGTGATCAACCCGACTGCTTCGCTGACCAGGTGATTGTTGTTCTGCGAGCGGGCGTACGGCAGGGTGGGCGGGATGCGGCGGGCATGTTCGTACAGGCTGACTGCCAGCGCCAGTTTTCGCTCAGGGGTGGAGTGGCTGGATCCCTCAAAAACCTGCCAGGCAAAGCCGAAGGCCATGATACGCAGGGCTGCCTCCTGGCCGCTGGCCCAGTTGGGACCCATGTTATACGGGTTGAGCCGCTGAAAGGTTTCAAACCCATCCCAGAAGGCCTGGCTGTACCGCTCATCGCCGGTGAGGCGATAGGCTCTGCCCAGCGGATATACCCATCCAAAACGGGCTGGCTCCCAAATATCCTTGACATCGCCGGTGACCATTCCCTGCGCTCGGGTCCAGTGTACCGGCGGGGTGTGCGGGTTCAGATCCAGCGGAACAGGTTCCGCTCCGTATAAACGGACTTTGCCGTCCACGATTTCACGCGCTTCACCCTGCACCTGGGCAGCGCCGTCTTCCATCAACCAGCGCAGTGTGTCGGCCTCAGGCAGGCAGAGTATACCCCTTACCGGGCGAGCCGCGGCCTGCTGCAGCAGCCTGATAACAGCAGCATCCCCGGCCGGTGAGTCAGTCGGGGTGATACGCCGGTAATGGCCTGTTACCAATCCAACACGGTAAAGCAGGTTTTGCAGGATGGCCGGAACACCCAGCCAGTATACAGCCCCGGCGGCCGTATGAATACGGCTCAACAGCTTCATGCGATGGTTTCACGCCTCCGGCTGGCCAACGCGCGGACCGCCTGGAAGGTGGCTCGCGATACGACGGCAAATTCGGTCATGGGGATGGCCGGGATGCCGCTGGCGGTACTGTCGAGGAAGGCATTCCAGGCCTGTTTCTGGCCTTTGTTCTGCCCGCGGCTGCTGATCTTGCGGTGGTTTCCGCCCGTGTACAGGTGTAAATTGCGGAAGTCATCCAGCACCGCCGATTTTCCGCCAAAGCTCACTTCCAGATACTCCTTGGCCAGAGTACGATCGCCGTTGGCGATATAGCTGACCACACCCACCGATCCATCGACAAATTCAAGGGTGATGGAAACATTATCCTGGCGGTAGCGTTCGCCGTCCGGCAAACCGCTGGCGCTCACGCTGATCGGTAGCGATCCGGCCAGATACGCGAGAAAGTCGATAAAATGACAGCCTTCGCCGATGATACGCCCGCCGCCGATCTCGGGGTTGTGCAGCCAATGGTTGAGGGGTAACTCGCCGGCGTTGATGCGATAGTGCATCCACAGAGGCTCGGCATGCCCGGCGCAGAATTGTTTGAGCTGGCTGCCCAGCGGCGAGAAGCGACGGTTATACCCCACCATAAACTGCGGCGCGCCATCCTGCTGAACGGCTTCCTCCAGCCGAACGAGTTCCTGCTCGTTCAGGGCGGGTGGTTTTTCACAGTAGACGTGCTTCCCGGCGGACAGGGCAGCCACGGCTTGACGGGTATGCTCGTTGTGACGGGTGAGCAGCACCACCGTGTTGATCTCCGTGTCAGACAGCACAATGCTTTCATCGGATGCAGCCTGCTCAAAACCATACTTGCGAGCTACAGCGGTGGCATGCAAACCGGCTGCCGACACCACTGTTTTGAGATACCCGCGCGCCGAGGATTTGACTGCCGGCAGGAATACCGCGTTGGCATAATTGCCTGCGCCCAGCACGCCAATTATCGGTGCGCCAATCCTTGGCGTGCCAGTCAACGCATGTGAGGTGACTTCCGACATGCGCACCACTCGCTGGGGCTTACCCGCGTGCGGGTAGGTGAGCAGCACGCCCAGGAAGGGCTCGCCTTTTTTGCCGGTGATGAGCTCATAGGCTTCCGCGCCGTGATCCACCGGGATGCGGTGGGAGATGAGCGGTTTTACATCCACTGCACCGCTGGCCAACATGCCCACAAAAGCCTCCAGGTTGCGCCCTTCCGTCCAGCGCACCTGGCCGGACGGGTAATCATGCCCGAATTCTTCATACTGCGGGTCGTAGCGCCCCGGCCCGTAAGAGCGCGAGACGGAGAACTGCAGTTCTTTGTCATAATACGGCCGGCGGGGAATATCCATACCCACCGCGCCAACCGCCACCACGCGCCCTTTATCGCGGGCCAAAGCACCGGCCAGCTCAACAGGATCGCTCGATTTTGTATCGGCGCAGATTAACACGCAGTCAAACCCAGCCGGGTACAATCCCAAACCGGCTTCCTCGGCTGAGCGGCGCTGGACGGCGGTGATGCCCATCGAGCGGGCCAAAGCCACACGCTGATCATCGGTATCAATGCCAAATACCAGGCAGCCGGCTGCGCGCGCCATCTGCACGGTGAGCAGGCCGAGCAGCCCCAGGCCAATCACAGCCACCCGCTCGCCCAGTTGAGGTTGCGCCAACCGTAGACCCTGCAGGGCGATGGCTCCCAGGGTGGTGAAAGCAGCCGATTCATCATCCACATTATCGGGCAGCTTCACCAGCAGGTTCTGGGGCACCATCACATACTCAGCGTGGACGGCGTAACCGCTGCCGGCGCAAGCCACCCGGTCACCCACCTGGAAACCACGCAGCCCCTCGCCGCACTCCACAATTACGCCGGAGGTGGAATATCCCAACGAGAGGGGTTGATCCAGCCGGTTTAGTGCGGCCAGCAAGGCAGGCAGTACGCCTTCCTGGCGGGTTTTTCGCAGCACCTGTTTCACCAGGTCGGGGCGCGAGCGGGCTTTGCCGGCCAGACTTTTCTCGGCAAACTCCACCACCATGCGCTCGGTGCCGGCCGATACCAGCGAGGCCGTGTTGCGCACCAGCGCCGAGGCAGGGCGAACCTGTGGGACAGGGGTTTCTTCGATCCGGGTACTGCCGTCACGCATATTTTGCAGAAGTTGTTTCATGCTTCTCCGCAGATGTTGTTCTGATTTAGACTATCGTAAAAAGGTATTTTATAACGGATTGGCCTGTTGCGCGAGGTGGAGTTTTTGGGTGGGTGTTTTCCGCCCTGTTTTTCGGAAACCCGTTCTATAATAAAAACGGTTTACTCCTTTATTTATAGCTAACGACATTTTTGTAAATTTATTCATTCACCTTACCGGTTTCTGAAAATTTGTCTATCTATCATTCCTCCCGATTCATCTGGAAGAGAGACGAAGATGCACTTCAACGCGAGAACATTTTCCGGAAAATTTTTGTTACCCACCATAATAATCCTGTTGGCTTTTGCTATACGATTGATCCTTTTCCCGGTAATCTCTCCAGATATGCAGATATTTTTACTTCCCTGGTATGAAACGATCGTTCAGGAAGGTCGTTGGGATGCATTGGGTCAGGATTTTTATAACTATATGCCCGCATATATCTATTTGCTCGATATCGCGACCCTGTTCAAATCCGTTGATCCCGTTTCAGCGATTAAATGGATTTCGATCCTCTTTGAACTGATCGCCGGGCTGGCCGTGTATAAGATCCTCAGGCTTCGTTTTGCAACCGGCATCATCCCGTGGCTCGGTTTCCTGGGCTTATTGTTTCTTCCATCGGTTTTGATCGAAGGATGTTACTGGGGACAGTGCGATATTATCTATACCTCCTTTCTGGTCTTTGCGCTTTATCAAATTTTCAGACAAAAATATTTTCCGGCGATCATCTTCTTTTCGATTGCGCTGGCATTTAAGTTGCAGGCGCTGCTTCTGGCACCCGTACTGGTTTTGCTATTTCTTCGCCGAAGAATTTCCATTTTTTACTTTTTCATCATACCGGTCGTCATACTTGCTACATGGATCCCGGCTCTACTGGCCGGCAGGTCTGTATTGAGTCTGCTGAATATCTATATTGCTCAGTATGATACCTATGATTCTCTGTCCATGAACGCTCCTGGCTTGATGGCCTTTGCCGACCTGCTGGATGAACAGTTTTATTCGTTTTTTCTCTGGCTCGGATTCCTCATTGCCGGGGTGAGCGCGATGCTTTATCTTTGGATTCGTTGCACGAAACATCGCTCCCTTGCACCATGCGCTTTATGCTTTGATGCCGCTTTCTTTGCGGTGATTTTGCCCTTTTTACTGCCAAAGATGCATGAAAGATACTTCTTCTCCGGGGCAGTTTTCCTGTTTATCCTCCTGTTCTTCTGTTGGGATGCCCTTGTGCCGGCTCTCATCCTACAGGTGTCCACCCTGTTTTCCAGCCTGGTTTTTCTGTCTGCGGGAACTCAATATTGGGTGCTGCTAGGCGCGATACTGAACCTGCTGGCGATCATCCTCTTACTGGATCGGTTGCCGGATGTGATGAATGAAGATCATGAGAAAATGCAGCCGCACTTTCTGGAACGTTTTATGGTTGACAGTATTTCCTGACCGTGATGGAATTTCTCCTCTTTGATACGGACCAGGAAAACTCGATGTTTGTTTTCTCACCGCTCCCGTTTGAGCTGTTGACGGGCTAACTTCAGATCCTCCCAGATATTGTTCAATTTTATGCAATGGATAGACTGGCCGATTAATACCACGGCAGCGGCGATGATGCGAAGCAGGCCTGGGTAGAAGCGATGCGGAATGTGGCAGTCACCGGGGCGGTGCGATATACCCCCATCGGCGTCAGATAAACCACCATAGTCCATCTTACACTGTTTCCCAACAGCTTTGAAAAGCGCTCCATCCATCCGCCAGCGGATATTATGTTATCCTGTACACCATGCCCGAAAAACTTTCCACCCGCCGCTATTTAATTCTGGAAGCCGCACTCATCCCGACTTTCATTTATTTGATTTTCTTTGCCGCCAAGGGCAGCACATTTCTGGATGAAACGCTGTTGACCGTGAACAACGTTCTGATCACACTGCTGGCCGCGTCCGGGATCATGTTTATGGTTTTAGATCGAAGCCAACACAAACCGTCCGGTCCGGAAACGATGCTTTACCTTGCAGCCGGGTTGTTTCTGCTCTTCCAAACCGTTGCCGCCCTGCAGGGGCTTGACCCCACGCGCTCGCTGCCGGAGGTATGGCTGTATGGGGTGGAAATGCTGCTGTTCCTGCTGGTGCGCGGACTGGTGGCCCGGCGCGGCTGGCCAGGCGAATTGCTGGTGAAAACCCTGCTGATCGCCGGTAGCGTGGTGAGCCTGCTTTCATGGATGGACGCCGCGACGTGGTACACCGGCTGGCTCAGGATCGCTCCAGGCGAGTGGATTCCTGCTCCATCCTACCGGCTGCCAGCCCCCAACATGCTGGCAGTGCTGTTTATTCTGCTGCTGTTCCCGTGCCTGGCCCGGCTGCTGGCGACCAAAAGCCGGCTGACGCGCATTTTGCTGGGGCTGTATGCCCTGCAGGGGCTGGGACTGTTGTTTCTCACCTCATCGCGGGGTGGATGGCTGGGTACCGCGGCTGGACTGTTCACCCTGGCGTTGATCAACCTGGCAACACTACGCAGATGGGGAAAGATTGTCGTCGTCTGGCTGAACCACCGGCGTTGGATGTGGGCGGTGGTCATTCTGGCCGGTGTAGCGGTGCTAGCGGCGGGCGGGATGCTGCTGTACCGCCAAACTCTACAACCCACGCACAGTACTTCCATCACCGGCGCAAGGGCGGGTTTCTGGCCGCCGGCCTGGCAGGCGTTTACCGCCTCACCCTGGCTGGGAACGGGCCCGTTTACCTTCTCGTCGATCTTTTTACAGGCGCATTCCATACCGTCTGAATTGCTCTTCATCTATTCACACAATATCTACCTCGATGTACTGCACGGCTCGGGGATTCTGGGCATGGCCGCCTTTCTCTTCCTGGCGTTCAGCCTGCTGCGAATTCTGCTGCGCCAGTTAAAAAGCAGCCGCGCTGAACCCGCGCGGCTTGCACTGGTGAGCGGCGTGCTCGCTGCCATGGCGGCCTTCGCGATGCACGGCCTTTTTGACAGTGTTCATCACACCGAACCGCTGATCGCCATGCTGGCGGCGGTGCTGCTGGGCGCCGCTTGCGGCGAACCCTCCGCTGAGCATGCGAAAAACGCCGCTGAGAGCCACCCGGCTCCATCAGCGCGCTCGCGGGCTCTGCCAAATGTGGTGTTGACCGCCGCCGTGATTGGGGCGCTGGCTTTATGCGGGTATGGCTGGCTGCGCTTATGGCAGGTTCAGCCGATTTTCAGGGGCGTGGCAGCCGCTGACCGGGAGGATTGGCCGACCGCGGTGCAGGATTTCACCATCGCCGCGGAACGCACGCCCGGCATGGCTGCCGTCTGGCAGCAGTTAGGCATCAGCCTGTATCACCTGCCGGAAATTGGCGAGAGCGATCTTTCACCGGAAGGACCGCTTGACAGCGCATTGAATGCGCTGGAGCGCTCGGTGGAACTTGATCCGTACAACGGGCTGTACTGGTACAACCTGGCGGCGGTTCAACAACGCGCCGGAGAGCCTGACGCGGCGCTGACCTCCGCCCAACAGGCCGCCGCGCTTGGCCCAAACTCCGAGCAGTACCGCCTGCTGCTGACGCATGTATACCAGACCCGGGGGATGGCGGAAGAAGCGCGGGCTGAGTGCATCGCCGCGCTGGCATTGAACCCTGCGATAGAGACTTTACCGCTGTTGGCGGACACCCCGGCCTGTGACGGCGCGCTGCAAGCGCTGGAGTCGGATGCCGGCCAGACGGAGCAGGTGAGTCTTGATGAGCTGGAAGCCGCTCTACAGACTAACCCGGACAACCCGCAGGCATATTTAAAACTGGCCGACGCATTGATGAATGGCAATTTGCCTGATCAAGCCAGAGAGGTTTTAGAACAGGCGCATTTTGCTTTCTATAAACAGCCCCAGGATTATTTGGACCTTTTGTCGCTCGAAGCTCGTTACGAAATGTCATATGGCAGCCAGAAAAAAGCCGACGAACTAACCCAAAGGGTGAGAAAAGCCTACGAAAGTTGGAGCACCTATGGACCGGGCTCAATGGGGTTACGCTTGTATGCCAATTCGGCTTACCGGATCCCATCAATGCAAAGGGAGTTGATCCTTGTCGAGTAGTGACCAGATTTCGATTGCGACTGGTGGTGATAATTCTGAAAGCAATCTGCTCGGGCTGGGAATAGGCTATTCATTTTTCGGGAAACTATTCGGGCGCGTCACACATGCCTTCACCCAGATTATCCTCGCTCGATATTTGGGACCATTCGAATATGGCATCTTTACCATCGGGTGGACACTATTTCGAATGGTCAGCACAATTGCTCCGTTGGGTTTGGATCAGGGAGTCATTAAATTCGCTTCACAGATATCCAATCCAAAATCATTGCCAGGGTTCTATCGCCAGGCAGCGAAACTTGCCTTGATCTCTGGTTTTCTTATCGGGATACTCTTCTTCTATTTATCTCCGTGGATTTCGAATCAAATCTTCTTGAGTACGGAACTAACACAAATTATTCGTTTGTTTGCGGTTGTCTACCCTGTCGTTTCAATACTCAAAGTAATTTCTTCCTCGACACTCAATCTGAAAACGGTTAAGTATGTCATTCTGGTCGATGAGTTCATCCAGCCATTATCAAATTTCTTGTTGGTGATCATTTTTCTGACTCTGGGTTTCAGATTGAATGGCATGGTTGCTGTAAGTGGCTTTTCATTCGTGATTGCTCTCATGTTCTCCCTCATTTTCTTTAAGAAACTATTTCCTGAGAGAAGCAATGAGCCATCAGGAATGACCTTTGCTCAATTGATTAGTTTCTCCTTACCGAGTTCATTTGGCATTATTTTCAGTATCCTGATTACTTTAAATGATCGCATACTGCTGGGAATTTTTCGACCTGAAAATGAGGTTGGGATATATCAGGCAGTTGGCTTATTTTCCCTCATTTTTATCACCCTGCTGAGTTCGGTCAAAACGATCTTTGCTCCGTTAATTTCACACCTGCTATCCGCCGGCGAGCGGGAGAAATCGATCCAGCTTTTCAGAACCAGTACCAAATGGACACTCTATTTATGTGTGCCGTTTTTTTTGGTGTTTCTACTTTATTCACAGGAACTTGTCACCGTTATTTTTGGGTCTGAATATTTATCGGGCGCTCCCGTGCTTGTGTTATTAGTTTTAGGGCAAATTGCCAACATGGTGACAGGGCCGGTCGATCACTTTTTAATTATGGCCGGCTACCAGAAAGACTGGTTCGTCACCTCATTGATCGGTTTTATCTTTAACATTTGCGCTAACCTGATCCTCATCCCGATGGCCGGCCTTTTTGGTGCAGCCATCAGCCTTTCGGTAACGATGTTTTTTCTTTATTTGGCAGGAATCATCCGCGCAACCAGGCTGTTTAGATTTTTGCCATATGATAGACGTTTTATAAAGATCGCCGTTGCTGCAGCCACCAGCTTTTTGATATGCTTCCTTCCCAAGTTGACTGGAAACACATCAATTTTATTCTTGATTATCACGGCTGTGATTGCGGCTTCTTCTTTTTACACGATCCTGTACTTTATGAAATTCGATCCTGAAGACAAGGACATTTTCATTTACCTGTTTAAAAAAATATCAGTGAAGTTGCATTTTGGAAAAACATCATAATCAAGCCTAATAAGGGAAAAAGTAAGAACCATATGGGTAAAAAGAACCGATTTCAGTTACAAGAACTCACTGGAAAGAGAATTCTTAATGGCATTGCCCGTCGAATGGCAAGTTTACCTGATTCAATTGCCTGGAAACTTAATAATCAGGAAGCACAAGAAAATCGGCTGTTGATTAAATCCTTAAGGCAAAAGTATCGAGGAAAAAGATGCTTTATCATCGGAAATGGTCCAAGCCTGAACGATATTGATTTCAACTTGATTAGGAATGAGTTTTCTTTCGGGTCAAATAGAATCTATTTACTCCAGGAAACCAAAAAATTTTTGCCAAGTTTTTATGTCTCGATGAATGAACTTGTTTTGGAGCAGTATTATCATGATATTAGTGCTTTACCAATACTGAAATTCATTAATTGGAATCGTCGGCATTTGTTTGTACAAGGAGATAAGAACCTCGCGTTCCTGAACCTCAACTTGAATTTATCTGATCAATTCATTACTGATTTAAGTCAACCAATTTGTAGTGGTGGAACAGTCACATTTGTTGCAATGCAAATTGCTTACTATTTGGGTTTCACAGAAGTCTACCTGATTGGAGTAGACCATAATTTTATCCAATCTGGTACTCCAAATACTGTTGAGATTCGAAACCAAAACAAAGATCAAAACCACTTTGACTCGAATTATTTCCCAAAAGGCGCGAAATGGCAGTATCCTGATCTTGTCAGGTCAGAAATTGCTTATCGTATCTCAAAAGTGGCTTTCGAGAATGATGGCAGGAAAATTCTCGATGCGACAGTCAATGGGAAGTGCCAGGTGTTTGAAAAAGTTGACTATTACTCGTTATTTAGCTAAGTGATATGGTTGAAAAATTCCTCAATCTGCTGGGGGTCAGGGTCAGCCCTCTCACAATGGAGAAGGCGGTAAGCGGTATTGAGCGGTTCATCACAACCGGAACAGCGGGTTTTGTTTGCGTGGCGAATGTGCACGTGATCATGGAATGCCAGAGAGACGCCGTGCTGCGCAGCGCGCTCAACCGTGGTGCTCTGGTCACCCCGGATGGAATGCCGCTGGTGTGGATGTTGAAGCTGAACGGATTTCGTGACGTATCCAGGGTATACGGACCTGATCTGCTGCTAGCCGCCTGCCAGTATGGGCTGGAGCGCGGTTGGCGACACTTTTTTTATGGCGGTGCCCCCGGTGTAGCCGAAAAGCTGGTGCAAAATCTGAACAGCCAATTTCCGGGGTTGTGCGTGGCAGGGGTGGAATCACCACCATTTCACGTGCTGACTGCCGAGGAAGATGCGCAAGCTGTAGACCGCATCAACGCCAGCCAGGCGGACATTGTGTGGGTGGGCTTAGGCGCGCCAAAGCAGGAAAAATGGATGGATGCCCACCTGGGGCGGATTGACGCGCCGGTGATGATTGGGGTAGGGGCAGCCTTTGATTTTCACGCCGGGCTGAAAAAACAGGCCCCGCGCTGGATGCAGCGATCCGGGCTGGAATGGTTTTTCAGGCTGTGCAGCGAACCGCGCCGTTTGTGGCGGCGCTACTTAATCAACAATCCGCTCTTTCTCCTGCTGGCCGGGTTGCAGTTTTTGGGGCTGCGCAAATATGAAGCGCCCCTGCCCGCTGAATCGACTGCCGGGCCGGGCAAATAGCTGCATCACCCCCGGGGCAATCTGCCACAGATAAAACAACGTCAACAGAATAAGGAAGATGAGCGGAAGAGCGGGCTGAGGGTATCCAAACGGAACCGCGATCCAACTCAACAGCGGTAACCAGTTTGGCAGGGTCATAAACAGGGTCGCCATATCATACGGTTGAAAATAGGGTGCTGAAATCAACCAGGCAGATATGAAAGCCAGCAGGCGGTTACGCGGGGTCAGTGGAAGCAATACAGGAGGGATCAGTGCCAGCAAACCCCAGGCACCAAGATAATCCCATGCTGTAATGCTGGCAACATTGTTGGGTGGAGCGGTTTTCAAACGCACCAGGATATCTGTAAGCCAATGAGGCTGGATGAAAAAACTCAATAGAATAGCTGAAGCAGGCACAATTGTTGAGAGCCAGCAGGCAATGAACTTTCCTGTTTTGTTTCGATAGCTGTCTTGCAGGGCATAAAGCCAGAAGAAACCGGCGATAACTCCAACTTGCGGTTTAATGATCGCGATTGTCAAACCCAACCCGGCTAACCACCACTTTTTATTTGCCAGACCAATCCACATCAGGGCAATACCCAGACAAAGAACACCAGAAATTTGGCCGAAATAAAGATCGACAAACATTTGATACGAAAAAAGCAACGCGGCTGATTTTCCCCCGAACACGCGCGCGCTAAAAAACATGCCGACAATGTTAATTAATTGCCAGAGAACGGCTCCCACATCAAAAGGGAGCAGCGCGAACGGAACGAAGAGCGGAAATGCCCAAAGGCTGTAATAATAGCCATGTAAATCGCCCTGGCTGACGTTGGTGAAGACGGTGTAGTCATGCAACAGACCTGAGATGGGATCGCGAGCATGCTGGATGACCGTCCACACCGCGAAGCAAACCGCCGTGATCAGCGCGGCCAATTCGAACAAAGACAGGCGGGCTGTGAGACGTTTCCTCAGTTCAATGGGATCAAGGGTCAGCATGGTATCTCCATCGGCATTTTTTCTGGTCGGAAAACAGGCACAGGCTGATTTTACAATAAACAAGCTCTATCGGTGGCCATAAAGAGAGAACAATCCGCGCCTTAGTAATCTGTTAAGTTAAGAACCCGGCGGGGGATGGCTAAATCTGCTACACTATGGTCATGCTGCGGCGATTCTCCGCCAATTTTGCGGTATTCTCCATTTTCCTCGATTTCCTGCTCAGCGCAGCCGCGCTGTGGCTGACGGTACTGGTGCGTCCCGCCCTCAGCCACCTGCCGGGCGTGCAGCCGATACCCGCTCCCCCCGAGCTGCCGGCGCTGTTGTACGCGATTTTCCCGTTGATGTGGGTGGGCGTGCTGGTGCTCTTTTCCATCTATGACGGGCGCAAAAACTATCGCGCCACCGACGAGTTTGGCAGCCTGGTGCTGGGCAGCCTGCTGGCCGGGGTGGCTATGGCCGGAGTGTTGTATCTGTCGTACCGTGAAGTATCGCGGGCGCTGTTCATCAGCTTTACCGGTATCGGTTTTGGGTTGATGGCCGCCTGGCGGGTGGTGATGCGGATTGTCTTCCGCCTCAAGCTCAACCCGGCCGCGCAGCGCCGTCTGTTGATTGTGGGCGGCGGGTCGCTGGGTGCCAATCTGGCTCAAGCTGTGCGCCAGAGCGCTTACGGCAGCCTGGAATTCACCGGGTATCTGGAAGATGCTCAGGCCGCGGCCAGCCCCGCAGACGCCGCACCGGCTGATATGAGTGATCTCACTCGTCTGGGCAGCCTGCCGGATGCGCGCAGGGTGGTACTGGACGGCAAAGTAGACGATGTCTTGATTGTCCTTCCGCGCGCCGCCAACGGGCGTCTCGACCGAGTGATCGCCGATCTGCACGATGTGCCGGTGCGCATCTGGCTGGCGCTTGATTATCTCTCGCTGGCCATGCATCACGCCAGAATCGACGAGTTTGCCGGCGTGCCCATGCTGGATCTGCGCGCCCCGGCTCTTTCGGAATACCAGCGCATCATCAAACGGAGCTTTGATCTGGTGCTTTGCCTGCTGGCGCTTCCTGTTGTGCTTCCCCTTATCGGACTGGTGGCGCTGATGATCAAACTGGATGACGGCGGGCCGGTGTTCTATCACACCCCGCGGGCCGGTGAGAACGGACGCATCTTCCGCATGCACGAATTCCGCACCATGGTGGTGAACGCGGATCAACAACTGGGCATGATTGCGCACTGCGATGATAACGGCCAGGTGATTTACAAGCACCCCGACGATCCGCGCGTGACGCGGGTAGGGCGCTTTTTACGGCGCACCAGCATGGATGAACTTCCGCAAATCTTCAATGTGCTGCGCGGCGAGATGAGCATGGTGGGCCCGCGCCCCGAGATGCCCTGGCTGGTAGAGAAATATGACCTGTGGCAGCGCACGCGTTTTGCCGTGCCGCAGGGAATCACGGGCTGGTGGCAGGTGAACGGCCGCAGCGACAAGCCCATGCATCTGCACACCGACGAAGATCTGTACTACATCCAGCACTACTCACTGTGGCTGGATGCGCGCATCCTGCTTAAAACCGCCTGGACCGTGCTGCGTGGCAAAGGCGCTTACTGAGCGTTGTCGTTCAGCTTCACCATCATATTCAAAATCAGCGCGTCTTCGGTCACCTCTGCCTTATCAAAACGGACGTCTCCCTGGCTCTCGGAAAGCTGGCGGCTGAGCTGGCTCTCGATCAAATCATTGGCGTATTGCACGGCGGGATCGTTCATATCCATGTCGGGAATATCCACCGAGATGATTTCCGCAGCCAGCTTGCCATCCACCGCCGAAAGGCTCACATCCATGCTGCCCTCCACATCTTTCCCGTTGTAATTGGCGGTTCCAAAGACACGCATAAAGCCATCGTGCAGCTCAATCTTATCCACATGATCTAAAAAGGCGGTCTCC